>NZ_JAHSTS010000002.1:1200000-1500000 GCF_019145435.1 Pseudomonas ekonensis
CAGCGCGAGGCGTCGCGGCGCCTGGGGGTGGAAGGCATGATGCTCAAGGCCCGCGACGCGCTGTACGGCGTGGGCCGCACCAAGGACATGGGCGTGTGGTGGAAGTGGAAAGTCGATCCGTTCAGCGTCGATGCGGTGCTGATCTACGCCCAGCGCGGCCAGGGCCGGCGCGCCAGCCTCTACAGCGACTACACCTTCGCGGTGTGGGACGGCCCGTCCGGCTCCGGCCAGCGCTCGCTGGTGCCGTTCGCCAAGGCCTATTCGGGGCTCACCGACGAAGAAATGCGCCAGGTCGACATCATCGTGCGCAAGACCACCGTGGAGAAGTTCGGGCCGGTCAGCAGCGTCACGCCCAGCCTGGTGTTCGAACTGGGCTTCGAAGGCATCGCCCTCTCGCGCCGGCACAAGAGCGGCATCGCCGTGCGCTTCCCGCGCATGCTGCGCTGGCGCCAGGACAAGCACGTGGACGAGGCCGACGACCTGGCCACCTTGCAGAACCTGCTGACCTGATCCCCTGTGGCGCACACCAAGGCTGTCACATAACGGTGCGGCGCATTTCCCCTGCCCGTTTCCGTGCATCGATCCCTTGCGCCATTCCTTCCTACACCTTTTAAAACGCTTGTTCGGGACTCTGGTTCGGAAATTGCTACTTTCTATAGGTCGTAAGCGTTCCAGTAACAATACTTCTGCGCCCACAAGCGCTCATATTGGTTCTTAGGGATTGAATAATGAAAAAAGCATTGCTGACCCTTTCTGCACTGGCGTTGTGCATGGCTGCCGGTTCCACGCTGGCCAAGGAGTACAAGGAGCTGCGGTTTGGCGTTGACCCTTCCTACGCGCCGTTCGAGTCGAAAGCGGCCGACGGCAGCCTGGTGGGCTTCGACATCGACCTGGGCAACGCGATCTGCGCCGAGCTCAAGGTCAAGTGCAAGTGGGTCGAAAGCGACTTCGACGGCATGATCCCGGGCCTCAAGGCCAACAAGTTCGACGGCGTGATCTCGTCGATGACCGTGACCCCGGCCCGCGAGAAGGTCATCGACTTCTCCAGCGAGCTGTTCTCGGGCCCGACCGCCTACGTGTCGAAAAAAGGCTCCGGCATCACCGCCGACGTGGCCTCCCTGAAGGGCAAGACCGTCGGCTACGAGCAAGGCACCATTCAGGAAGCCTATGCCAAAGCCATTCTGGACAAGGCCGGCGTGAAGACCCAGGCCTACCAGAACCAGGATCAGGTGTATTCCGACCTGGTCTCCGGTCGTCTCGACGCCGGCATCCAGGACATGCTGCAAGCCGAACTGGGCTTTTTGAAGTCGCCGCAAGGCGCCGACTATGACGTCAGCAAGCCGGTCGACAACGAATTGCTGCCAGCCAAGACCGCTGTCGGTATTAAGAAAGGTAACACCGAGCTGAAAGCGCTTTTGGATAAAGGTATCAAAGCGTTACACGATGATGGCAAATATGCAGAGATTCAAAAGAAACACTTCGGTGATCTGAATCTGTACAGCGGCAAGTAAGGCCACGGCGCCCATCCCCGATGGGCGCCTTTCTCATCCGTTCAGGTTGCTGATTCATGTTCGAAAACCTATTACAGAATCTGGGGCTTTCCGCCTTCAGCCTCAAGGGCTTCGGCCCGTTGCTGTGGGAAGGCACCTGGATGACCGTCAAGCTGTCGGCGCTGTCGCTGCTGGTGGCCGTGCTGCTCGGCCTGATCGGCGCCAGCGCCAAACTGTCGAAGGTCAAGCTGGTGCGCCTGCCCGCCCAGCTCTACACCACGCTGATCCGCGGGGTGCCGGACCTGGTGCTGATGCTGCTGATCTTCTACAGCCTGCAGACTTGGCTGACCTCGCTCACCGACTACATGGAATGGGAATACATCGAGATCGACCCGTTCAGCGCCGGCGTGCTGACCCTGGGCTTCATCTACGGCGCGTATTTCACCGAAACCTTCCGCGGCGCGATCCTCGCGGTGCCCCGGGGCCAGGTCGAAGCCGCCACCGCCTACGGCCTCAAGCGCGGCCAGCGTTTCCGCTTCGTGGTGTTCCCGCAAATGATGCGCTTCGCCCTGCCGGGCATCGGCAACAACTGGATGGTGATGCTCAAGGCCACCGCGCTGGTGTCGATCATCGGCCTGGCCGACCTGGTCAAGGCCGCGCAGGACGCCGGCAAGAGCACCTATCAACTGTTCTACTTCCTGGTGCTCGCCGCCCTGATCTACCTTTTGATCACCAGCGCCTCCAACGTCATCCTGCGCCGGCTTGAACGCCGCTACGCCGCCGGGGCCCGGGAGGCCATCCGATGATCGAACTCCTGCAGGACTACTGGAAAGCCTTCCTTTATACCGACGGCAACAACATCACCGGGCTGGCCATGACCCTCTGGCTGCTCAGCGCCTCGATCTTCATCGGCTTCATCACCTCGATCCCGCTGTCCATCGCCCGGGTCTCGCCGCGCTTCTACATCCGTTGGCCGGTGCAGTTCTACACCTACCTGTTCCGCGGCACGCCACTCTACATCCAGCTGCTGATCTGCTACACCGGGATCTACAGCCTGGCTGCCGTGCGCGCCCAGCCGGTGCTCGACAGTTTCTTCCGCGATGCGATGAACTGCACGATCCTGGCCTTCGCCCTGAACACCTGCGCCTACACCACGGAGATCTTCGCCGGGGCGATCCGCAGCATGAACCACGGCGAAGTCGAAGCGGCCAAGGCCTACGGCCTGACCGGCTGGAAACTGTACGCCTACGTGATCATGCCGTCGGCCCTGCGCCGCTCGTTGCCGTACTACAGCAACGAAGTGATCCTGATGCTGCACTCGACCACCGTGGCCTTCACCGCGACCATCCCGGACATCCTGAAAGTCGCGCGGGACGCCAACTCGGCGACCTTCCTGACCTTCCAGTCGTTCGGCATCGCCGCCCTGATCTACCTAACCGTCACCTTTGCGCTGGTCGGCCTGTTCCGCCTCGCCGAACGCCGATGGCTGGCCTTCCTCGGGCCGACCCACTAGGACACCTTTGCAATGCGCCATCAGATGCATGACCTGCTGGCCCCGCTGCCGGGGACCGCACGCCAGATCCACAGCTTCCACTTCGGCCTGCAGAAGGGCCAAGGCAAGATCTACATCCAGTCCTCGCTGCACGCCGACGAACTGCCCGGCATGCTGGTGGCCTGGCACCTCAAGCAACGGCTGACGGAGCTGGAGGCCGCCGGCCGCCTGCGCAGCGAAATCGTGCTGGTGCCGGTGGCCAACCCGGTCGGCCTCGAACAAGTGCTGATGGACGTGCCGCTGGGCCGCTACGAGCTGGAGAGCGGGCAGAACTTCAACCGCTGGTTCGTCGACCTCAGCGAAGAGATCGGCAACGACGTCGCCGAGCGGCTGGGCGACGATCCCAGGCAAAACCTCGAACTGATCCGCGCCAGCCTGCGTACCGCCTTAGGCCGCCAGACACCCGCCACCCAACTGCAGTCCCAGCGACTGACCCTGCAGCGGCTGGCCTGCGATGCGGACATGGTGCTGGACCTGCACTGCGACTTCGAGGCCGTCACCCACCTCTACACCACGCCCGAGGCCTGGCCGCAGGTCGAACCGCTGGCGCGCTGCATCGGCTCGCAAGCCAGCCTGCTGGCCACCGACTCCGGCGGCCAGTCGTTCGACGAATGCTTCACGCTGCTCTGGTGGCAGTTGCAGGAGCGCTTCGGCGAACGCTTCGACATTCCGCCCGGCAGCTTTTCGGTGACCGTCGAACTGCGCGGTCAGGGCGACGTCAGCCATCCGCTGGCCGAACAGGACAGCCAGGCGCTGATCGATTACCTGACGCACTTCGGCGCAATCGCCGGCGAACCGGCGCCGCTGCCGCCGCTGCCCTTCCCCGCCACGCCGCTGGCCGGGGTCGAGCCGGTCGCCACGCCGGTCGGCGGGCTGCTGGTGTTCACCGCCACGCCGGGCCAATACCTGGAGGCCGGCCAACGCATCGCCGACATCATCGACCCGATCACCGACCGCGTGACGCCCGTCCACTGCACCGTCGCCGGCCTGCTGTACGCGCGCTCGCTGCGCCGCATGGCCACCGCCGGCATGGTCATCGCCCATGTGGCCGGCGCCGAAGCCTACCGCAGCGGCTATCTGCTTTCGCCTTGAGGATGCCTGTTCCATGTACAAACTGACTGTTGAAGACCTGCACAAGAGCTACGGCGACCATCAGGTGCTCAAAGGCGTCTCGCTCAAGGCCAAGACCGGCGACGTGATCAGCCTGATCGGCGCCAGCGGCTCGGGCAAGAGCACGTTCCTGCGCTGCATCAATTTCCTCGAACAGCCCAACAGCGGCGCGATGAGCCTCGACGGCCAGTCGATCCGCATGGCCAGCGACCGCCACGGCATGCACGTCGCCGATCCGGATGAGCTGCAGCGCCTGCGCACCCGCCTGGCCATGGTGTTCCAGCACTTCAACCTGTGGAGCCACATGACCGTGCTGGAGAACATCACCATGGCCCCCCGCCGGGTGCTGGGCTGCGCCAAGGCCGAGGCCGAAGACCGCGCCCGCCGCTACCTGGACAAGGTCGGCCTGCCGGCGCGGGTGGCCGACCAGTACCCGGCGTTCCTGTCCGGCGGCCAGCAGCAGCGGGTGGCCATCGCCCGCGCGCTGGCGATGGAGCCGGAGGTCATGCTGTTCGACGAACCGACCTCGGCCCTCGACCCGGAACTGGTCGGCGAGGTGCTCAAGGTGATCCAGGGCCTGGCCGACGAAGGCCGCACCATGATCATGGTGACCCACGAGATGAGCTTTGCGCGCAAGGTGTCCAGCCAGGTGCTGTTCCTGCACCAGGGGCTGGTGGAGGAAGAAGGCGCGCCGGAGGAGGTGCTGGGCAACCCCAAGAGCGAGCGGCTCAAGCAGTTCCTCAGCGGCAACCTCAAGTGAACCGTCCCTGAAAACGCAACGGCCGGTCAGCGGAGACCTTTTCGGCTTCCGTTGACCGGCCGTTCATGCGGGCGACGGTTCAAGCGACAGGCGCTGGCGGCGGCTCGTCCGGCAAGGTGGGCTCGCCGGGCTCGGTCGGCTGTTCGTTGGGCGTGTCGGGGTCGGGTTGACCGGGAATGCCCCCGGCCATGCCGACGGGCGGATGCGCCAGTAACGACCAGGCCAGTACCCCGACCTGATTGGGCTCGAGCCTTGCCAGTTCGGCGGTGATTCGCGGATCGATCTTCATGGGGCCTCCTCGGCGAAGGCCCGCTCTGCACGGGGCAAAACGGGCGGTACACCCCATAGAGTGTCCACCCGCCGAAGAATTCCCGGCAAATGCCGGACGGACGGATCAGGTGCGCGGTAGGGTCACGCCGCGTTGGCCCTGGTACTTGCCGCCGCGATCCTTGTAGGAGACTTCGCATTGCTCGTCGGATTCCAGGAACAGCATCTGCGCCACGCCTTCGTTGGCGT
Organism: Pseudomonas ekonensis; assembly: GCF_019145435.1. Classification (NCBI taxonomy): domain Bacteria; kingdom Pseudomonadati; phylum Pseudomonadota; class Gammaproteobacteria; order Pseudomonadales; family Pseudomonadaceae; genus Pseudomonas; species Pseudomonas ekonensis. The sequence continues at coordinate 1,205,429 of NZ_JAHSTS010000002.1, forward strand.
AGATCTTCGCCGGCAGGTTGGTGGTGTTCGAGAACTCCAGGGTCACGTGGCCTTCCCACTCGGGTTCCAGCGGCGTGACGTTGACGATGATGCCGCAGCGGGCGTAGGTGCTCTTGCCCAGGCAGATGGTCAGCACGTTGCGCGGAATGCGGAAGTACTCGACGGTGCTGGCCAGGGCGAAGGAGTTCGGCGGAATGATGCACACGTCGCTGTGGATGTCGACGAAGCTGCCGGCGTCGAAGTTCTTCGGGTCGACGATGGCCGAGTTGATGTTGGTGAACACCTTGAAATGATTGGTGCAACGCACGTCGTAGCCGTAGCTCGACACACCGTAGGAAATCACGCGGCTGTCGTCGCTGCCGCGCATCTGTCGCTCGACGAACGGTTCGATCATGCCGTGTTCCTGCGCCATGCGGCGAATCCACTTGTCCGATTTGATGCTCATGGCGGGTGTCCTGAATAGCGAGGTGGAAAAAATCTGTCCGGCATCTTACCGGGCGCGTCGCCGGGTTCAAAGTCCGGGGCGCGATTATCCCCGCACAGCCAGGTTTCACGGGGCCTGGCGACGAACCGTCACACCGCCGGTCCCGAAAACGGAGAAACCTTCGCAAGAAGCATTGGCACGTTCATGAAAAAGGGTTAAGGTGGCGCCACTGTGCTGCTTGTGTCACTGAGAATCTCTCCACGATATGTTGAATTTCGATCCAACCGTCTACAAGAATTTTTCCTGCTCTTTGCACTCAGTCTCGGCCAGGGTTCTTCCTGAGTCGCAGTAATCTTTGTCCAAGGAGTTTCACCATGTCCAATCGCCAAACCGGTACCGTTAAGTGGTTCAACGATGAGAAAGGCTTCGGCTTCATCACCCCACAATCCGGTGACGATCTGTTCGTACACTTCAAAGCCATCCAGGCTGACGGTTTCAAAACCCTGAAAGAAGGCCAGCAGGTTTCTTTCATCGCTACCCGCGGTCAGAAAGGCATGCAAGCTGAAGAAGTACAAGTTATCTAACTTGTCGCTTTAGCGAAAAAAGAGCCCCGCCCTCAAAGCGGGGCTTTTTTGTGGGCGCCGTTCAGGGCCCAGGCAAAAAAACGCAGCCCGACGGCTGCGTTCTTTTGTGGGCGGCGTTACCAGGCCACGCCGAACCCGGCGGTGTAGCGGGTCTTGTTCAGGTCCGCGTCGTTGGTGCCGCTGATGATGTCGCGCTCGGCCTTGACGTTCAGCGAGGCCCAGTCGGTGACCTTGTAGCGCAGGCCCATTTCCGCATCCAGGGCGTAGTTCGCGACATCGGACAACGGCTTGCCGACTTCGCCGTTGGTGAAGAACTCCACCTTCTTGCCGATCAGGTAGCGGTTGTAGTCCCACTTCACCGCCACCGAGTAGAAATTGTCCTTGCTGCCGTCGCGGTACTCATAGTCGGTACGGTTGAACAGCGAGCCCAGGGAGAACGCCCCCAACTCGTCGTCCCAGAACTGGTAACCGGGACCGGTACCGACCACCCGCTGGCGCGACAGCTCTTCGATATGGTCGCGCTTGTAGTTCAGGCGGCCTCGCCAGAACCACTGGTCGGTGAGGAAGCGGTCGAGGGAATACTCGGCGCGCCAGTTGTCGGTGGTGGTTACGTCGTCCTGCACCTCGCGGTTGTATTCGCCTTCGCCGGTGTGCCGCCAGCGTCCGTGGCGCGCAGAGGTCTTGAAGCCGATGTCGTAGTCGTCGGTGTCCTTCTCGGCCCGCTGGTAATCCAGGGCCAGGTCGACGTTGCCCTTCCACACCAGATCCTCGATCACAGGCTTGGGCTTGAGGATCTGCTGGATGCTCGCAAGCTCGACGGTCTTCGGCGCCTCGCCGTTGGCCAGGGTGACCTTGCCGTCGCCGGCGGCGCTCAGCGACTTGGCCTTTTCGCCGCTGTAGGCGTCCTGCTTGACCAGCAGTTCCTGATCGCTCTCCAGAGTCTTGACCTGCTTCCAGTCAATCGTGACGGCACCGGCGTACGGGGTCTGGATCAACAGCTTGCCGCCGTCGAACAGCGTGATCTTGCCGCTCAGCTTGTCGCCGTTGTTCAACCAGACGGTATCGGCAAGCAGGGGGGTGGATGCGCTGAAGACAGCGAGGCACAGCAGGGTTCTGGACAACATAAGCGAATCGGGGGCTCGAGTTTGCGGGAAAAAAGGTCGGCATTATCCGTAGGAATAAGACCCTGACAACGACTGACATGACTATTTCTGTTGAGTTCATTTCTCAATTGGCCCTGCACCGATTACGCTTAAAGGCATCAAGGCGATTGTTTTGCACAACCGCGCAGGAACCGCAGACGTGACAGAGCCGAACCCAACCGACGAAAGCCAGGCGCAAATCCGACGCACGGCGCTCTACTCGACTCTGGCCCAGGTGCCCGAAGGCAAGGTCGTCAGCTATGGTCAATTGGCCGAGCTGGCCGGGTTGGGGCGCGCCGCCCGCTGGGTCGGCCGCACCCTGAGCCAACTGCCCGGCGACACCCGGCTGCCGTGGCACCGCGTGCTCGGCGCCGGCGGCCGCATCAGCCTGCCGGCAGGCAGTCCGTCGGGGGACGAACAACGGGCGCGGTTGCGCATGGAGGGGGTCACCATCCTGAACAATCGTGTGGATATTCGGCGCCATGGCTGGCGTCCGGTAGAGCACAGCGGTTAGAGTGCGCGCTTTGTTTTCGCAATCTTGAGGCAGACTTCAGCCCATGCCCCGTAAAACCTGGCGCGCCGCGCTCGCCGCCTATGCCAGTCCTTCGACGCTCGTGCTGTTGTTGCTGGGTTTCGCCGCCGGCCTGCCGTACATGCTGGTGTTTTCAACGCTGTCGGTCTGGCTGCGCGAAGCCGGCGTGGCCCGCGAAACCATCGGCTACGCGAGCCTGATCGGCCTGGCCTATGCGTTCAAGTGGGTCTGGTCGCCGCTGCTCGACCAATGGCGCCTGCCGCTGCTGGGCAAACTGGGGCGTCGCCGCTCCTGGCTGGTGCTGTCGCAGTCACTGGTGATCCTCGGCCTGGTCGGCATGGGTTTCTGCGACCCGCAGAAGCACCTGTCCTGGCTGATCGCCATCGCCGTCCTCGTCGCGTTCGCCTCCGCCACCCAGGACATCGCCGTGGACGCCTATCGCCTGGAGATCGCGGACGACAACCGCCAGGCCGCGCTCGCCGCCAGCTACATGTCCGGCTACCGGGTCGCGGCCCTGCTGGCGACCGCCGGCGCGCTGTTCTTCGCCGAGGGCTTCGGCTCCACCGGCTTCAACTACCAGCATTCGGCCTGGACCGGCACCTACGTCCTGTTCGGCGTCCTGATGGTGCCGGCGCTGCTGACCTCCCTGCTGATGCGCGAGCCGCCCGTGCCGCTGCGCACCCAGTTGCAGGCCGGCCGCTACACGTTCATGCACCAGTTGATGTCGGTGTTCGTGCTGATCATCCTGCTGGTGTCCGTGCCGGCGATGTTCACCCAGCTCTACAACACCGACTTCGCCAGCGTGCTGTTCGAGGGCGTCAGCCTGCTCGACCTGCTGCTCGAGGACCGCGCGTTCCTGCGGGCGATCCTCTACACCATCCTCACCTGCCTGTGCCTGTCGGCCATGGGCCGCCGGGGCCTGGCGCCGGTGCTGACGCCGGTCAACGACTTCATCCTGCGCTACCGCTGGCAGGCCCTGCTGCTGCTCGGGCTGATCGCCACCTACCGGATGTCCGACACGGTGATGGGCGTGATGGCCAACGTGTTCTACATCGACCAGGGCTTCACCAAGGACCAGATCGCCAGCGTCAGCAAGATCTTCGGCCTGATCATGACCCTCGTCGGCGCCGGCATGGGCGGCCTGCTGATCGTGCGTTTCGGCATCCTGCCGATCCTGTTCATCGGCGGCGCGGCCTCGGCCGCCACCAACCTGCTGTTCCTGATGCTGGCCGACATGGGCCCGAACCTGAAGATGCTGGTGCTGACCATCTCCCTGGACAACTTCAGCTCGGGCATGGCCACCTCGGCGTTCGTCGCATACCTGTCGAGCCTGACCAACCTCAAGTTCTCCGCCACCCAGTACGCCCTGCTCAGCTCGATCATGCTCCTGCTGCCGCGCCTGATCGGCGGCTACTCCGGGGTGATGGTCGAGAAGTTCGGCTATCACAACTTCTTCCTGATCACCGCGATGCTCGGGGTGCCGACCCTGGTGCTGATCGCCCTGCACTGGTTCCAGGAAAGCCGCCGCGAAGGCCCGACGCCGACGCCCGAGCCGGTGCAGGCGCCGGTCGCGGAAGAGTCGTAGGGCATTTCGCCAACGGCGGGAGGATTCCCGCCGTTGTGCCCCGCCGCCGGCCGCACGCCTGTACGTCTGCAAATCTCGCCCGTACAATGCTCCGTCTATTTCCAGTCTCAGCAACCGACAACGGCCAATCATGCGCACCAGTCAATTTTTGCTCGCCACACAGAAAGAAACGCCTTCCGACGCGGTCGTGATCAGCCATCAGCTGATGCTGCGCGCCGGCATGATCCGCAAACTCGCTTCGGGCCTGTACACCTGGCTGCCGATGGGCCTGCGGGTAATGCGCAAGGTGGAAGCCATCGTCCGCGAAGAAATGGACGCCGCCGGCTCTCTGGAAGTGTTGATGCCGGGCACCCAGCCGGCCGAACTGTGGCAGGAGTCGGGACGCTGGGAAGAATACGGCCCTGAACTGCTGCGCATCAAAGACCGTCACGGCCGCGACTTCTGCGCAGGCCCGACCCACGAAGAGGTCATCACCGACCTGATGCGCAACGAGTTGAGCAGCTACAAGCAGCTGCCGATCAACCTGTACCAGATCCAGACCAAGTTCCGTGATGAGATCCGCCCACGCTTCGGCCTGATGCGCGGCCGCGAATTCATCATGAAGGACGCCTACTCGTTCCACGCCGACCTGGCCTCGCTGCAGGTCACCTACGACCGCATGCACCAGGCGTACTGCAACGTGTTCACCCGTCTGGGCCTGAAGTTCCGCCCTGTGGAGGCCGACAACGGTTCCATCGGCGGCGCCGGCTCCCATGAGTTCCACGTGCTGGCCGAGTCCGGCGAAGACGACATCGTCTTCAGCAACGGCTCCGACTACGCCGCCAACATCGAGAAGGCCGAAGCCGTGCCGCGCGAAACCTCGCGCCCTGCACCGACCGAAGAACTGCGCCTGGTCGACACCCCGGACACCAAGACCATCGCGGCCCTGGTGGAAAAGTTCGGCCTGCCGATCGAAAAGACCGTCAAGACCCTGATCGTGCACGCCGAAGAAAAAGGCAAGCTGATTGCCCTGATCATCCGCGGCGACCACGAACTCAACGAAATCAAGGCCGCCAACCAGCCTGGCGTGGCCAGCCCGCTGGTCATGGCCAGCGACGCGGAGCTGCGTGACGCCATCGGCGCCGGCGCCGGCTCCCTCGGCCCGCTGAACCTGCCGCTGCCGATCATCATCGACCGTTCGGTCGAGCTGATGAGCGACTTCGGCGTCGGCGCCAACATCGACGACAAGCACTACTTCGGCCTGAACTGGGAACGCGACCTGCCGGTCCCGACCGTGGCCGACCTGCGCAACGTCGTGTCCGGCGACCCGAGCCCGGACGGCAAGGGCACCCTGGAGATCAAGCGCGGCATCGAAGTCGGGCACATCTTCCAGCTGGGCAACAAGTACAGCAAGGCGATGAAGTGCGAAGTGCTGGGCGAGAACGGCAAGCCGGTCACCCTGGAAATGGGTTGCTACGGCATCGGCGTTTCCCGCGTGGTGGCCGCGGCCATCGAGCAGAACAACGACGAGAACGGCATCATCTGGAGCGACGCCCTGGCACCGTTCCAGATCGCCCTGGTGCCGCTGCGCTACGAGACTGACCTGGTGCGCGAAGCCACCGACAAGCTGTACGCGGAACTGACCGCCGCCGGCTTCGAAGTGCTGCTGGACGACCGCGACAAGAAGACCAGCCCGGGCATCAAGTTCGCGGACATGGAACTGATCGGCATCCCTCACCGGATCGTGGTCAGCGACCGTGGCCTCGCCGACGGCAACCTGGAGTACAAGAGCCGTTCCGAGGCCGAGGCGCAAGCGCTGCCGGTCGCCGACGCGCTGTCCTTCCTGCAGGCCCGCATCCGCCGCTGAAACCAGATAGAGACGTCATGTTCAAGCGAAACACCTTAGGCCTCGGTGGCGCCGCCCTGTGCGGCGCCCTGCTGGTCAGCGGCTGTGCCAACCACATGTCGCAACGCAGCGAGCACGAGGAGCGGGTCGAGCGCAAACTGCTCGATCACAGCCTGCAGATCGATGTCGGCGAGCCCAAGGTGCTTGAGCTGCCGCAGCGGCGCGTGAAGATCCACGAGCAGAAGACCTTCGAGGTCACCGAGTTCGAGGTCACCCGCCACTACGACCGCTACACGCCTTACCAACCCTGGCGGGAGATCTACGAGATCCCGCTGGGTGCGGTGGCGGTGGTGGCCGGCGTCGGCGCCAACGTGGTCAATGTGTTCGCCCTGGGCAACCTGCCGGACAGCGTGACCAAGGACTGGCTGAGCTACGGTTTCGCCGGGCTCAACCCGTTCATGAACGTGCAGTCCCACGGCCGTGCGCAACAGAACCTGGCCGGCATCGACGAAGTCCAGCGCGACAAGCGTACGGAATACTCGAGCCTGCCGTGGAGCGAGCGCCCGGTTCAGGTCAAGGCCGGCAAGCAGACCTTCGACATGACCACCGACCGCAACGGCGTGCTGCGCCTGAACCTGCTGGACAGCCCGTTCGCCGAGCATGACCTCAATCACTTGGGCAAACTGCAGATCAGCGTCGAAGACGCCAAGGACGACGTGCACACCGATTCGTCGCTGGCGATCAGCAGCCAACTGCGCGGCAAGCTGCTGGAGGCCCACGCGCTGATCTACGACGATCTGGAAGACGACGAAGTGAGCCAGTGGGTGCACCGGGTCAAGCGCCTGTCGGAGCTGGGCCTGGAAGAGGAAGCCAGCGAGCTGGAACAAAGCCTGATCGAGCTGACCCGCAACGATCCGGAACTGCAGACCGAATTCCTCAAGTCCCTGACCAAGGATGCCGGACGGCTGGTGGCGGATCCGGGGCCGAACTGAGAACAAAGCGGTGGAAGGGTGCCTGCTGGCGAAGGCGGTACCCTCCCACATCGGCGCCAGCACCGGATCACCGCTCAAACAGCTCCATCTGTTCGAACCCGCCCCGCAAATCCTCCAGCCTCACCCCCACACCCAACAACCGCACCGGTTTGCCGCCCCGATTGAACGCCTGGGTCAGCATCAGCTGATAACTGCCCAGATCCCGCCCCGCCCCAGTCTGCTCCAATGTGGTCTGGGTGAAGTCATGGAACTTCACTTTGACGAACGGCTTGCCCGGCCGGTAGCTGCTGTCGATCCGCGCCATGCGGGTCTTGAGGGTTTCCAGCAGTTCCGGAAGCTTGTCCAGGCAACTGCGCAAGTCCGGGAGATCGACGTCGTAGGTGTTTTCGACGCTGATCGACTGACGGCGGCTGTCATTGTGCACCTGCCGCTCATCGATCCCACGGGCCAGGCTCCACAAGCGCTCGCCGAAGCTGCCGAACTCGCGCACCAGCGTCAACTTGTCCCATTCGCGCAACTGCCGGCAGTCGTCGATGCCCAGTTTGTGCAGTTTGTCGGCGGTGACCTTGCCCACGCCATGCAGCTTGCCGACCGGCAAGCCGGCGACGAAGTCCTCGACCTGGTCCGGCGTGACAACGAACAGGCCATTGGGCTTTTTCCAGTCGCTGGCGATCTTGGCCAGAAACTTGTTCGGCGCCACCCCGGCGGACACCGTGATGTGCAGCTGGTTGGACACCCGCCGGCGGATGTCCTGGGCGATCCGCGTGGCGCTGCCGCTGAAATGCGCGCTGTCCGACACATCAAGGTAAGCCTCGTCCAGCGACAGCGGTTCGATCAGGTCGGTGTAATCGCGAAAGATCGTGTGGATTTCCTTCGACGCCTCGCGGTAGGCGTCCATCCGGGGCTTGACGATGGTCAGGTCCGGGCACAGCTTCAGCGCATGTCCTGAAGACATCGCCGAACGCACGCCATACGCACGCGCCTCGTAGTTGCACGTAGCGATCACCCCGCGACGATCCGGCGAGCCGCCCACGGCCAGAGGCTTGCCGGCCAGGCTCGGGTCGTCACGCATCTCAATGGCGGCGTAGAAACAGTCACAGTCGATGTGGATGATTTTTCGCTGGGTCATGACAGAAAGGAAAACATGGCAAGCCGGATCGGCAGTATCTCACTGACACCTGTATATAGCACCAGTAGTCCGAAGGTTCTTTTTAACCCGTAGGAAATCCCAACCGAATTTATTTCTTCAATCGAAATCAGCCGGGCAATAGAGCTGAAACCCTTGCCCTGCCTGCCCCGCAGCCTTTCCGATCACCCTGAAATTCCGCTAAGCAGTTGAAGCTCAACAGATTTTTTCCACGTTGCAGGTTGACACCCCGGCAATCCTCTGTAGAATGCCGCCACATCAGACGCGGGATGGAGCAGCCTGGTAGCTCGTCGGGCTCATAACCCGAAGGTCGTCGGTTCAAATCCGGCTCCCGCAACCAAACATCAGAAAAGGCCACTCGAAAGAGTGGCCTTTTTTGTGCGCGCGTGTTTTGCAGGCGCAGCACAAACCCTTGCGACTGAGCCACTTAGCGCTTCCCCGCAGGCCGTCCGCCCGAAATCCACATTAATTTGACCCTTATCCGGATTAGCGGTTGACACTGCGCTGCCGGTCTGTAGAATGCCGCCTCACAGACGCGGGATGGAGCAGCCTGGTAGCTCGTCGGGCTCATAACCCGAAGGTCGTCGGTTCAAATCCGGCTCCCGCAACCAAACATCAAAGAAGGCTACTCGAAAGAGTGGCCTTTTTTGTATCTGTGGAAAAAGTCCTTTCGCAACAATGATCTGTCATCGTGCAGTGAACCCTTCAGGATCCTCAGACCCGCCGCACAGCGACTATGCTTGAGTCGCGGGCCGGTGCCTGCGATCCGGAAACCGCCCTCGCCGCCATCCGGCGGGAGGCGTAGTATTTTGTGATTATTTTTTTCTACAGGGATTGGTAACTTGGCTGGATACCCCCATCCTGTCGCGCACAATCCACGAGGTGATTGATGCGCGCCAACTCGTCTGATCCACAAGACACCGTCACAGCGACCCAACCGATCAAGACCGAGCGCCTGCGCTTGCTGGATCGCTTGAGCAAGTACCGCCAGCCGATCGGCCTGGCGGTCACGCTGCTGCTGTTCGCCATCGCGCTGATCGCGTGCCGCCACCTGTTGAGCGAGCTCGATCTCGACGCCCTGCACGACTCGATCCTGGACGTACCGAAACCGGCCCTGCTCGGCGCCTTCGGCGCGACGGTCGCCGGCTTCATCATCCTGTTGGGCTACGAGTGGTCCGCCAGCCGCTACGCCGGCGTGACGCTCGCGCCGCGCACCCTCGCCCTCGGCGGCTTCACTGCGTTCGCCATCGGCAATGCCATCGGCTTGTCGCTGCTGTCCGGCGGTTCGGTGCGCTACCGTCTGTATGCGCGCCATGGCCTCGGGGCGACGGAAGTCGCGCACATGACACTGTTCGCCAGCCTGTCGCTGGGTTGCGCCCTGCCGCCGCTGGCCGCCCTCGCCACCCTGAGCGACCTGCCCGCCGCTTCGCAGGCCCTGGGTCTGTCCGAAGGCCTGCTGGGCACGATCGCCGGCGCCGTGCTGCTGCTGGGCTCGGTCCTGGCCATCGGCATCTACCGCCGGCGCCTGCCGGAGCAGCCCTATCCGGACAACCTGCTGGTCAAGGCCGGCCGCCGCACCCTGCGCCTGCCGGGCCGGCGCCTGACCGTCCTGCAACTGGTCATCACTGCCCTCGACGTGGCTGCGGCCGCCACCGTGCTGTACCTGCTGCTGCCGGAAGCCCCGCCGTTCGGTGCCTTCCTGCTGGTGTACCTGTTGGCCCTGGCCGCCGGCGTGCTCAGCCATGTGCCCGGCGGCGTCGGCGTGTTCGAAGCCATCCTGCTGGCCGCCTTCGCCGACAAGCTCGGCGCCGCGCCGCTGGCCGCCGCGCTGCTGCTGTACCGCCTGATCTACGTGGTGCTGCCGATGCTGATGGCGTGCGTGCTGCTGCTGATCAACGAAGGCCAGCGCCTGTTCCAGTCCCAGACCCTGCGCGCGGCCTCCGGCCTGGCGGCGCCGATCCTGGCGGTGCTGGTGTTCCTGTCCGGCGTGGTGCTGCTGTTTTCCGGCGCCACCCCGGAGATCGACACGCGCCTGGAGCACATCGGCTTCCTGATTCCCCATCGCCTGGTCGATGCCTCGCACTTCGGCGCCAGCCTGATCGGCGTGCTGTGCCTGATGCTTGCCCAGGGCCTGCGCCGCCGGCTGTCGGCGGCGTGGATGCTGACCACCATCCTGTTGCTGGTGGGCGCCCTGCTCTCCTTGCTCAAGGGGTTCGACTGGGAAGAAGCCACCCTGATGACCCTCACCGCCGCGCTGCTGGGGGTGTTCCGCCGCTCGTTCTACCGCCCGAGCCGCCTGACCGAGCTGCCGTTCTCGCCGCTGTACCTGGTGGCCAGCCTCTGCGTGCTGGGCGCTTCGACCTGGCTGCTGCTGTTCGCCTACCAGGACGTGCCGTACAGCCATCAGCTGTGGTGGCAGTTCACCCTCGACGCCGACGCCCCGCGCGGCCTGCGCTCGCTGCTCGGCGCCGCCGTCCTGCTGCTGGTGATCGCCCTGACCTGGCTGCTGCGCACCGCGCGCCCGGTGATCCACCTGCCGACCGCCGACGAACTCGACCGCGCCGCGAAAATCCTCATGGCCTCGTCGCAACCCGACGGCGGCCTGTCGCTGACCGGCGACAAGGCGCTGCTGTTTCACCCCAACGATGAAGCCTTCCTGATGTACGCCCGCCGCGGCCGCAGCCTGGTGGCGCTCTACGACCCGATCGGCCCCGGCCAGCAGCGGGCGGAAATGATCTGGCAGTTCCGCGACCTGTGCGACATCCATCACGCCCGTCCGGTGTTCTACCAGGTGCGCGCGGAAAACCTGCCGTACTACATGGACATCGGCCTGACCGCGATCAAGCTCGGCGAAGAGGCCCGGGTCGATCTGCATCGCTTTGACCTGGACGCCAAGGGCAAAGAGATGAAGGACCTGCGCTACACCTGGAACCGCGGCACCCGCGACGGCCTGTCGCTGGAGATCCATGAGCCGGGCCAGGCGCCGATGGACGAGCTCAAGGTCATTTCCGATGCCTGGCTGACCGGCAAGAACGTGCGCGAGAAAGGCTTCTCCCTCGGCCGTTTCAGCGACGATTACCTGAAGCATTTCCGCATTGCGGTGATCCGCTTCGAAGGCCGCCCGGTGGCGTTCGCCAACCTGCTCGAGACCTACAGCCATGACCTGGCCAGCCTCGACCTGATGCGCTCGCATCCGGACGCGCCGAAGCTGACCATGGAGTTTCTGATGATCGGCCTGATTCAACACTATAAGAGTCACGGATACGCGCGTTTCAGCCTGGGCATGGTGCCGCTGTCGGGGTTGCAGCCCCGGCGCGGGGCGCCGCTGACCCAGCGCCTGGGCTCGATGGTATTCCGCCGTGGTGAGCAGCTGTACAACTTCCAAGGCTTGCGCCGTTTCAAAGACAAGTTCCAGCCTGATTGGGAACCCCGTTACATGGCCGTGCCCGCCGGACTCGATCCGCTGGTGGCGCTGGCCGACACTGCTGCCCTGATCGCGGGCGGCTTGACTGGATTGGTGAAACGCTGATGATTCAACGCTCCCTGAAGTACATCCTGGCCACGCTGATCGTACTGGCCGTGATTGCCGGCGGCGGATTCTGGTACCTCAAACGCCCGGCACCGGAACCGACCCTCGAACAACTGACGCCCGCCGACGGCCCGGCCATGACCCGGGTCATTCCCGGCACCAAGCCCAAGGCCCAGGTGCTGGTGGCGGTCAACGACGACCAGAAGCTCAGCGACAAGCAGCTGAGCACCCTGAGCCGCAGCGCTTCGGCGCAGATCGTTCAGGTGATCCTGCCCAAGGATTGCCTGCAGCAAAGCCGTGCCCTGCAGACCGGCCTGCGCGAGCTGAACGGGCCGGCCACCCTGGTCAGCGGCATCGGCCCGGGCGCGGTGCTGGCCTGGCGCTGGCTGTCCGAGCAGAAGGACGACAAGGCTCAGGCCGTGTCCGTCGACCTGGCCCTGGAAAAGGGCGGCTGCACCCACCTGCTGCCCAAGTCCGCCGCCCACGGCCACTGGCTGGTGGCGTGGAACGACAACCCGGACGACACCAGCGCCGGCTTCGTGCGCGACCAGCCGAACGCCGAAACCAGCATCAGCGACTACGACATCAACCTGCCGCAGGTGCTGAACAACGAACTGCGCAAGCTCCTCGTCGGCGGCGACAAGGCCAACGGCGGCCTGCAGATCCCGGTGGTGGAAGTCCCGGCCGGCCAGGCCCGCGACACCGTCACCCTGTTCCTGTCCGGCGACGGCGGCTGGCGTGACCTGGACCGCGACGTGGCCGGGGAAATGGCCAAGATCGGCTACCCGGTGGTGGGCATCGACACCCTGCGCTACTACTGGCAGCACAAGAGCCCCGAGCAGAGCGCACTGGACCTGACCGAACTGATGCAGCACTACCGGCAGAAGTGGGGCACCAAGCGCTTCATCCTTACCGGCTACTCGTTCGGCGCCGACGTCCTGCCGGCGATCTACAACCGCTTGCCGGAGACCGAGCAGCAACGGGTCGACGCCATCATCCTGCTGGCCTTCGCCCGCACCGGCAGCTTCGAGATCGAAGTCGAAGGCTGGCTCGGCAACGCCGGCAAGGAAGCCGCCACCGGCCCGGAAATGGCCAAGCTGCCGGCCGCCAAGGTGGTGTGCATCTACGGCGAGGAAGAGACCGACGAAAGCGGCTGCACCGACAAGACCGCCGTGGGCGAAGCGGTGAAGCTGCCCGGCGGCCACCACTTCGACGAGAACTACCCGGCGCTGGCCAAGCGCTTGGTGGATCTGATCGAGAAGCGCCAGGCGAGCGAGCAGACCGCTGCCGAGTGATCTGAGTCGCCTTCAATGAAAAGCCCCCGCAGCCGCAAGGCTCCGGGGGCTTTTCACATTTAAGGGAGCACCACGGCTCCATGAGGGAGCCAGCCTGCTGGCGATGGCTGCGTGTCAGACACCGTATCTCGGGTAGATCCACCGCTATCGCTGGCAAGCTAGCCCCCACAGGGGATCCGCAGCGAATTCAGGAGATGCACAGGCACAAAAAAGCCCCCGCCAGCCACAAGGCCGACGGGGGCTTTCCTTTACGCGGGGATTACATCTCCACCTGCGTCCCCAGCTCGATCACCCGGTTCAGCGGCAGGTTGAAGAAGCGCAGGTTGCCGTTGGCGTTCTTCAGCATGAAGGCGAACAGCGCCTCGCGCCAACGGGCCATGCCTTCGAGCTTGGAGGCGATCACCGTTTCGCGGCTGAGGAAGTAGGTGGTGCGCATCGGGCTGAAGTCCAGGTCGTCCAGATGGCACAGTTTCAGCGCCTGGGGCACGTCCGGCTCGTCGGTGAAGCCGAAGTGCAGGATCACCCGGAAGAAGCCTTCGCCGTGGGCCTCGACCTCGAAACGACGGGACGGCGGCACGCGCGGAATGTCTTCGTAGACCACGGTCAGCAGCACCACTTGCTCATGCAGCACCTGGTTGTGCAGCAGGTTGTGCAACAGGGCGTGGGGCACGGCGTCGGAGCGGGCCGTCAGGAACACGGCGGTGCCCTGCACGCGGTGCGGCGGCTGCACGCGGATGCTGCTGATGAAGATCGGCAGCGGCAACGCGCCCTCGTCCAGACGCTCGACCAGCAGTTGCTTGCCGCGCTTCCAGGTGGTCATCAGGACGAACAGCGCAAGGCCGGCGATCACCGGGAACGCGCCGCCCTGGACGATCTTCGGCACGTTGGCGGCGAAGTACAGGCCGTCCACCAGCAGGAAGCCGACCAGCACCGGCACCGCCAGCACCGGCGGCCACTTCCACAGCAGCAGCATCACCGCCGACACCAGGATGGTGGTCATCAGCATGGTGCCGGTCACGGCCACGCCGTAGGCCGAGGCCAGGGCGCCGGAAGACTCGAAGCCGATCACCAGCAGCACCACGCCGACCATCAGCGACCAGTTCACCGCACCGATGTAGATCTGCCCCTGCTCGTCGCTGGAGGTGTGCTGGATGTACATGCGCGGGATGTAGCCGAGCTGGATCGCCTGACGCGTCAGGGAGAACGCGCCGGAGATCACCGCCTGGGACGCGATCACCGTGGCCAGGGTCGACAGGCCCACCAGCGGGATCAGGGCCCAACCGGGCGCCAGCAGGTAGAACGGGTTGCGCGCGGCGTCCGGGTTCTCCAGCAGCAGCGCGCCCTGGCCGAAGTAGTTGAGCACCAGGGCCGGCAGCACCAGCAGGAACCAGGCGCGGGCGATCGGCTTGCGGCCGAAGTGGCCCATGTCGGCGTACAGCGCTTCGGCGCCGGTCAGCGCCAGCACCACCGCGCCGAGGATCGCCACGCCCATGCCGGCGTGCACCATGAAGAAACGCACGGCCCAGAGCGGGTTCAGCGCATGCAGCACTTCCGGGTAATGGCTGATGCCGTAGATGCCGAGGGCGCCCAGCACCAGGAACCAGGTGACCATGATCGGCCCGAAGAGAATGCCGATCCGCGCCGTGCCGTGCTTCTGGATCAGGAACAGGCCCACCAGCACCACCAGCGACAGCGGCACCACCCAATGGTCGATGCCCTCGAACGCCAGCCCCAGGCCTTCGATCGCCGAGAGCACGGAAATCGCCGGGGTGATCATGCTGTCGCCGTAGAACAGCGCCGCCCCGATCAGCCCGCAGACCACCAGCAGCGTGCGCAGCCTGGCGCGTTGTCCCGCCGCCCGCCGCGCCAGCGCGGTGAGGGCCATGATTCCGCCTTCGCCCTGGTTGTCGGCGCGCAGCACGAACATCATGTACTTGATCGACACGACCCAGATCAGCGACCAGAAAATCAGCGACAGGATGCCCAGCACCCCGTCGTGATTGACGGGCACGCCATAGGCGCCGGAAAACACTTCTTTCAGGGTGTACAGCGGACTTGTGCCGATGTCGCCGTAAACCACCCCGACCGCCGCGACCAGCATGCTCAGCGGCTTGGTTGCCGAACCTTCGGCGCCCGCCG
The DNA here is from genome assembly GCF_019145435.1 of Pseudomonas ekonensis. Classification (NCBI taxonomy): domain Bacteria; kingdom Pseudomonadati; phylum Pseudomonadota; class Gammaproteobacteria; order Pseudomonadales; family Pseudomonadaceae; genus Pseudomonas; species Pseudomonas ekonensis. The sequence goes on from NZ_JAHSTS010000002.1 coordinate 1,220,623, forward strand.
CATGACTACTTGCGTGACCCATCCAACACTCCTGATTCCCAGACCGGCTTCTGAACGAAGCACTTTGCTTTTTGATGCAGCCTGCGCCCTTTTTACCTGTTGTTACAGTCGATTGGTTGACTGTAAAAAAGCGGTAAAGCGCATTGGCGCGAAGCATAGCGCAGCACTCGTCGCATTTCCCCGTATAAAGCTGGTCAAGTGCGCTGCTCGTCGCTAGAATTGCGCACTTTTTGATCAGAGGCGCAGTTCAAGCGCCCGTCCGTCGGCTCATGCATCAGGCAAGCGACGTCACAGACACCGAGGTTAGACATGTCCACCACTCCTGCGCCGGCCAATCCCAAGGTTGGCTTCGTATCCCTGGGTTGCCCGAAAGCACTGGTCGACTCCGAGCGCATCCTGACCCAGCTGCGCATGGAAGGCTATGACGTGGTGTCCACCTATCAGGACGCCGATGTCGTGGTGGTCAACACCTGCGGCTTCATCGACTCGGCCAAGGCCGAATCGCTGGAGGTCATCGGCGAAGCGATCAAGGAAAACGGCAAGGTGATCGTCACCGGCTGCATGGGCGTGGAAGAAGGCAACATCCGCGACGTGCACCCGAGCGTGCTGGCCGTGACCGGTCCGCAGCAGTACGAGCAAGTGGTCAGCGCCGTGCACGAAGTCGTGCCGCCCAAGCAGGACCACAACCCGCTGATCGACCTGGTGCCGCCGCAGGGCGTCAAGCTGACCCCGCGCCACTACGCCTACCTGAAGATTTCCGAAGGCTGCAACCACAGCTGCAGCTTCTGCATCATCCCGTCGATGCGCGGCAAGCTGGTCAGCCGTCCGGTGGGCGATGTGCTCGACGAGGCCCAGCGCCTGGTCAAGTCCGGCGTCAAGGAACTGCTGGTGATCTCCCAGGACACCAGCGCCTACGGCGTCGACGTGAAGTACCGCACCGGTTTCTGGAACGGCGCGCCGGTGAAGACCCGCATGACCGAGCTGTGCGAAGCCCTCAGCACCTTGGGCGTCTGGGTGCGCCTGCACTACGTCTACCCGTACCCGCACGTCGACGAGCTGATCCCGCTGATGGCCGCCGGCAAGATCCTGCCGTACCTGGACATCCCGTTCCAGCACGCCAGCCCCAAGGTCCTCAAGTCGATGAAACGCCCGGCGTTCGAAGACAAGACCCTGGCGCGGATCAAGAACTGGCGCGAGATCTGCCCCGACCTGATCATCCGCTCGACCTTCATCGTCGGCTTCCCCGGCGAAACCGAAGAAGACTTCCAGTACCTGCTGGACTGGCTGACCGAAGCCCAGCTCGACCGCGTCGGCTGCTTCCAGTACTCGCCGGTCGAAGGCGCCCCGGCCAACGACCTGGGCCTGGACATCGTGCCGGACGACGTCAAGCAAGACCGCTGGGAGCGCTTCATGGCGCACCAGCAGGCCATCAGCTCGGCGCGCCTGCAACTGCGCATCGGCCGCGAGATCGAAGTGCTGGTGGACGAAGTCGACGAGCAAGGCGCGGTCGGCCGCTGCTTCTTCGATGCCCCGGAAATCGACGGCAACGTGTTCATCGACAACGGCAGCAACCTCAAGCCGGGCGACAAGGTCTGGTGCAAGGTGACCGACGCCGACGAGTACGACCTCTGGGCCGAACAGATCTGACACCCTGCAGGAGCGAGCCTGCTCGCGATGGCGTCGGAACAATCGTCGGAACAATCGACGCAACCGTCGCCTGACACGCCGTGATCGCGAGCAGGCTCGCTCCTGCAAGGAATTGTTCGCTGAAAGCCAAGCCCCGCTCTCTTTGCCGAGATGCGGGGCTTTTTTACGGCTATCGTTGGTGAATCCACTGATGAGGAGGCAAACGGACATGCGTCACCCTTCGGTCATCCACACGCCGAAACTGAGCGACTACCCGGAACTGACCCGGGTCTGGGAGGCTTCGGTACGCGCCACCCATGACTTTCTGCCGGACAGCTACATCCTGCTGCTCAAGGATCTGGTGCTGACCCGCTACCTGGATGCCGTGATGCTGATCTGCACCAAGGACCACCGCCAGCGCATCACCGGCTTCGCGGGCGTGGCGGCGGGCAAGGTGGAAATGCTGTTCATCGATCCGGACCATCGCGGGCAAGGCCTGGGCAAGCAATTGCTGCGCTACGCGCTGGAGCGCCTGAACGCCGACGAACTGGACGTCAACGAACAGAATCCCCAGGCCTTGGGCTTCTACTTCAAGCAAGGCTTCGAGGTGATCGGCCGTTCGGAAGTCGACGGCATGGGCCAGCCCTACCCGTTGCTGCACATGCGGCTGCGCCAGAACCGCCAGCGTTCGAGCACAGGCTGAACGACACAGGAGGCGACTGCCTTGCCCAGGCTATGCGGCGCCCACCGTTTGGCCGCACCACAGAACCCGTGCGGGAGCAGGCTCGCTCCCGCGTCAAATCCGCACAGGGAACGCAGCGAACCGAAATGGATCCGGGCCTTGGCGCCCCCATGGAGGTACAATGCCGACCCCATTTTTATTGCGACCCTGCCATGACTGACCCGATCCGCCTTTCCAAACGCCTCATCGAACTGGTCGGCTGCTCCCGCCGTGAGGCCGAACTGTTCATCGAGGGCGGCTGGGTCACCGTGGACGGCGAAGTCGTCGACGAACCGCAGTTCAAGGTCGGCGACCAGAAAGTCGAGCTCGACAAGGACGCCAAGGCCACCGCGCCGGAGCCGGTGACCCTGCTGCTCAACATGCCGGCCGGCATGGACACCGAGACCGCCATGCGCTCGCTCGGCGCCGACACCCTCAGCGAAGAGCACCGCTTCGGCAAACGGCCGCTGCGCGGGCACTTCCTGCGCCTGACCGCCGGCGCCGACCTGCAACCGGGCGCCAGCGGCCTGCTGGTGTTCACCCAGGACTGGAAGGTGCTGCGCAAGCTCACCGCCGACGCCGCGAAGATCGAGCAGGAGTATGTGGTCGAGGTCGAGGGCGAAATGACCGAACACGGCCTGAACCGCATGCAGCACGGCCTGCGCGTCAAGGGCACCGAACTGCCGCCGGTCAAGGCCAGCTGGCAGAGCGAGAACCGCCTGCGCTTCGCCATGAAGAACCCGCAGCCCGGGCTCCTCACCCGGCTGTGCGAAGCGGTCGGGCTGAAGGTGCTGGGCATGCGCCGCATCCGCATCGGCGGCGTGTCCATCGGCAAGGTGCCGGCGGGCCAGTGGCGCTACCTGTCCGGCAAAGAGAAGTTCTGACGCCCGGCCACCTCCCGATACTCCGGCATCGCCTGCGCGGTGCCCACAACGAACCCTCAGGATTGCACACATGATTCACAACGACGTATTGCGCAGCGTGCGCTACATGCTCGACATCAGCGACAAGAAAGTCGTCGAGATCACCCAGATGGGCGGCATGGACGTGGCGCTGAAAGACGTGGTGGCCTACCTCGACAAGAAGGAAGAGGACGAAGAAGGCTTCGTGCGCTGCCCGGACGACGTCATGGCCCACTTCCTCGACGGCCTGGTGATCCTCAAGCGCGGCAAGGACGACAGCCGCCCGCCCCTGCCGGTCGAACTGCCGGTGACCAACAACATCATCCTGAAGAAACTGCGCGTCGCTTTCGAACTGAAGGAAGACGACCTGCACGTCATCCTCAAGTCCGTCGATTTCCCCGTGTCCAAGCCTGAGCTGAGCGCGCTGTTCCGCAAGGTCGGCCACAACAACTACCGCCCGTGCGGCGACCAGTTGCTGCGCAACTTCCTCAAGGGCCTGACCCTGCGCGTGCGCGGCTGAGACATGGCCTACAGCGTCTCCCCCATCGGCTTCGTGCGCTCCTGCTTCAAGGAGAAGTTCGCCATTCCCCGCCAGCCGCAGTTGGCCCCGGCCGCCCGCGGCGTGCTGGAACTGGTGGCGCCGTTCGACCAGGGCGATGCGGTGCAGGGCCTGGAGCAGGTCAGCCACGTGTGGCTTTTGTTCCTGTTCCATCAGGCGCTGGAGGACACGCCACGGCTCAAGGTGCGCCCGCCCCGCCTGGGCGGCAACAAGTCCATGGGGGTGTTCGCCACCCGCGCCACCCACCGGCCCAACGGCATCGGTCAGTCCGTGGTGAAACTGGACAAGGTCGAGGCCGGCAGGCTGTTCATCTCCGGCATCGATCTGCTGGACGGCACGCCGATCCTCGACATCAAGCCTTACGTGCCCTACGCCGACATCGTCCCCGAAGCCTGCAACGGCATCGCCAGCGCCGCGCCGGTGCTGATTGACGTCGAATGGGCGGAGGCGGCGCTGCAACAGGCCCACGGACATGCTCAGCGCCTCGGCGAACCGCTGGTCGAGCTGATCGTGCAATGCCTGGCCCAGGATCCGCGCCCGGCCTACCAGACGCCCCAGCCCGAGCGCGAGTACGGTGCGCAGTTCTGGGACCTGGACGTGCGCTGGCACTACCCGACGCCGAAGCGGATCCGCGTCCTGGAAGTGGTTCCCGCCGGCGCCTGAGGCCCGGAAACGAAAAAGCCCGCGCTGCCGGTGAAGGCAACGCGGGCTTTTTCATGTCTGCGGGAGCGGGCTCGCTCCTGCAGGGGGCAGGCTTACTTCTCGACGAACGCGCGCTCGATCAGGTAGTCGCCAGGCTCGCGCATGCGGGCCGAGATCTTCAGGCCGAAGCTGTCGAGCACTTCGCTGGTCTCGTCGAGCATGCTCGGGCTGCCGCAGATCATGGCGCGGTCGTCCTGCGGGTTGATCGGCGGCAAGCCGATGTCGCTGAACAGTTTGCCGCTGCGCATCAGGTCCGTCAGGCGGCCCTGGTTCTCGAACGGCTCGCGGGTCACGGTCGGGTAGTAGATCAGCTTTTCACGCAGCGCTTCGCCGAAGAACTCGTTCTGCGGCAGGTGCTCGGTGATGAACTCACGGTAGGCGACTTCGTTCACGTAACGCACGCCGTGGACCAGGATCACTTTCTCGAAGCGCTCGTAGGTTTCCGGGTCCTGGATCACGCTCATGAACGGCGCCAGGCCAGTGCCGGTGCTCAGCAGGTACAGGTGCTTGCCCGGGTTCAGGTCGTCCAGCACCAAGGTGCCGGTCGGCTTCTTGCTGATGATGATCTCGTCGCCTTCCTTCAGGTGCTGCAGCTGGGAAGTCAACGGGCCATCCGGCACCTTGATGCTGAAGAACTCCAGATGCTCTTCCCAGTTCGGGCTGGCGATGGAGTAGGCGCGCATAAGCGGGCGGCCGTTGGGCTGTTGCAGGCCGATCATCACGAACTGACCGTTCTCGAAGCGCAGGCCCGGATCGCGGGTGCACTTGAAGCTGAACAGAGTGTCGTTCCAGTGGTGAACACTGAGGACACGCTCGTGGTTCATGTTGCTCATGTACGGGGGACTCCTGGAGATTGATCTGCGCCTTGCTCTGCACTGCTCTCGAAGAGCGCCGACGGTGCGCAATTGCATCGCATTCTAATAGCGCCGACAATATCTGTTAACTGGATTATCAAGATAACGGTTATCGGTTATATCGATATGCGATTTACACTCCGTCAACTGCAAGTCTTCGTCGCCGTGGCCCAGCAGGAAAGCGTTTCCCGGGCTGCCGGGCTGCTCAACCTGTCGCAATCGGCGGCCAGCACCTCGATCACTGAACTGGAGCGTCAGTCCAGCTGCCAGCTGTTCGACCGCGCCGGCAAGCGCCTGAGCCTCAACGCCCTGGGCAAGCAACTGCTGCCGCAGGCAGTGGCGATGCTCGACCAGGCCAAGGAAATCGAGGACCTGCTCAACGGCAAGTCCGGTTTCGGCTCGCTGTCGGTGGGCGCGACGCTCACCATCGGCAATTACCTGGCGACCCTGCTGATCGGCGGCTTCATGCAGCGCCACCCGGAAAGCCAGGTCAAGCTGCATGTGCAGAACACCGCCAACATCGTGCAACAGGTCGCCCACTACGAAATTGATCTGGGTCTAATCGAAGGCGATTGCAGCCACCCGGACATCGAAGTGCAGAGTTGGGTCGAGGATGAGCTGGTGGTGTTCTGCGCGCCGCAGCACCCGCTGGCCAAGCGCGGCAGCGTGACCATGGACGAACTGACCCACGAGGCGTGGATCCTGCGCGAACAAGGCTCCGGCACGCGCCTGACCTTCGATCAGGCCATGCGCCATCACCGCAGCGCGCTGAACATCCGGCTGGAGCTGGAGCACACCGAAGCGATCAAGCGCGCGGTGGAGTCGGGGTTGGGGATCGGCTGCATCTCGCGCCTGGCGCTGCGCGACGCCTTCCGGCGCGGCAGCCTGGTGCCGGTGGAGACGCCGGACCTGGACCTGGCCCGGCAGTTCTACTTCATCTGGCACAAGCAGAAGTACCAGACTTCCGCCATGCGCGAATTCCTCGAACTGTGCCGCGCCTTCACCGCCGGGGTGCAGCGCAGCGACGAGATCGTGCTGCCCAGCATCGCCTAGAGCAGGATCACCGCCCAGACCAGGGCGATCATGCTCAGGGCCACGAACTGCGCGGCGCTGCCCATGTCCTTGGCATTCTTGGACAGCGGGTGCAGTTCCAGGGAGATGCGGTCGATGGCCGCCTCCACCGCCGAGTTCAGCAGCTCGACGATCAGCGCCAGCAGGCATACGGCGATCAGCAGCGCCTGTTCGACCCGGCTGACGTCCAGGAAGAACGACAGCGGAATCAGCACCACATTGAGCAGCACCAGTTGACGGAACGCCGCTTCGCCGTTGAAGGCTGCGCGCAAGCCGTCCAGCGAATAGCCGGAGGCGTTGAGGATGCGTTTGAGGCCCGTCTGGCCCTTGAAAGGTGACATAAAGTAGATAACCGACCAAAAAGAAGTGGGAAAGCTAGATCAACGAAAGTCAAAAAAGCGTGAAGGCGCCAGCCCTCATTGGCTGGGAATTGACTCAAGTTGTTGCAGCAGCAACGCCGCCTGGGTGCGGGTGCGCACGTCCAGCTTGCGGAAGATCGCCGTGACGTGGGCTTTGATGGTCGCCTCCGACACGTTCAGCTCATAGGCGATCTGCTTGTTCAGCAGCCCTTCGCAGACCATGGTCAGCACCCGGAACTGCTGAGGCGTCAGGCTGGCCAGGCCATCGCTGGCGGCCTTGGCTTCCCTGGAGACGCTGACGGCCTCGAACGCCTGGGGCGGCCAGAACACATCGCCGTCCAGCACCTTGCGCACCGCTTCCTGGATCACGTCGAGGTCGCTGGACTTGGGAATGAAGCCGCTGGCGCCGAACTCCCGGGACTTGACCATCACCGAGGCCTCCTCCTGGGCGGACACCATGACCACCGGAATCTGCGGGTACTGTCCACGCAGCAGCACCAGCCCGGAGAATCCGTAGGCGCCCGGCATGTTCAGGTCCAGCAGCACCAGGTCCCAATCGGCCTTTTCGGTCAGGCGAGCCTCCAGTTCGGCGATGCTCGCCACCTCCACCAGCCGCACACCCGGGCCGAGGCCCAGGGTCAGCGCCTGATGCAGCGCGCTGCGAAACAACGGGTGGTCATCGGCAATCAGGATGTCGTATGTGGCCATTTTTCAAATGATCCTGTTCTTGATGGCTGGCCCGATGCATTCGGACCATGCCAAGGCAACTCGCGATAACGCCGCAAAGCGCTATCCACAGGGGCACGTTCAACGCCAATCACGGAAAAAACGGCGTTTCAGACCTTGGCCGCCCCCGAACCGGCGCCAAGCATGCCCAGCGAAGACAGGGTGGTCAAGCGCAACGCCCCCTGCTTTAGCAGTATGGGCCAGTATCAGGCCGGCACCGCTGGCGCGGCGTCAATGAACGGCAGCAGTTCGGCGTGGGCCGGGGTGGACACATTCACCTCCCGCTGCTGCTTGGCGCCCAGGTAATGCTGGCTGAACACGTCGAAATAGGCGTCCAGCGCCGAAGCGGCGTCCGAATCGCCCGCCAGTTCCAGGCACAGCGCCGCGACTTCGGCGGTGCACAGGTGCTCGCTGCGGGTGGAGCGGCGCAGACGGTAGCGCGACAGCCGGTCGGGCAGCAGGCTGAGGATCGGCAACCGGTCGAAGTACGGACTCTTGCGGAAAATCTTGCGGGCCTCGGTCCAGGTCGCGTCCAGCAAGATGAACAGCGGCCGCTTGCCGCCGTCGGGCGTCACGGTGTGGGTCACCCGGGACGGCTCGACGTACTCGCCGGGGAACACCAGGTACGGTTGCCGCTGCGGATCGTTGAGCAGCGCCAGCAGCCGTTCGTCGGTGTCGGTGCGCGACCAGATGAACGCATGGTTGTCGCGCACCACGTCGGCGATCAGCCAACCGGTGTTGCTGGGCTTGAACACTTCCTTGCCGGTCATGATCAGGCAGACCCCGGAACGGGATTCGACCTTGGGGCGCCAGGCGCACAGGCAATGGCTCTGGATCACCCGGCAATCGCGGCAACGGGGGGCGCGCCAGCCACGGGCCTGGATCGGCTTGATGCCTTCGTCTTCGCGCTGGTCGCGCAGGCGGGCCACGGCGTTGGGGGCATGGATCATTGCGGGCGACGCCGGCAGACAGGGGAACTCGACACGAACAGCACTCGGCAAGGCGATAAAAGGCCGGCAGTCTACCAGAGCGGCGGGCGCAAGCCTGTACCCTCCCGACCGGCTCCCCTATAATTCGCCGCCACTGAACGCACAGCCCCGTGGCGGGTCGAACCACCAGTCACTGAACCAGGAGAGTTTCATGCTGCGCCTTACCGTTCCCGTCGCTGCCATTGCGCTGGCGTCTTCCCTCAGCGCCCAGGCCGCCTCCCTGAGTGAGCAGAACCTGAACAGAGAGCTGCGCAACGTCGCCACGCAGAGCAGCGTCGGCACGCCTCGGGCGATCAACGAAGACATTCTCGATCAGGGCTACACCGTCGAGGGCACCACGCTGATCAACCACCTGAGCGTGCAGAAGAGCCACGCCGACCAGATGCGCGCCGACCCCAAGGCCGTGTATTTCCAGCTGGGCGCCTCGGTGTGCAACAACCCGTCCTACCGCAAGCTGATGGCCAAGGGCGCGGTCATGCGCTACGACTTCACCGAAGTGAAGACCAACCGTCCGGTCGGTTCCGCCAGCTACCAAGAGTCGGACTGCCCGAAAGCCGGCCCTGCCAAGAAGAAGTAATCACCTGGAATTGGCGCGCCGCTGCTCATCCTCGGCGCGCAGTTCGGCCAGCAAGGCCTGCAGGTAGCGCGATCGGCGCTCCCCTCCCGCCAGGCGTCGGCAGCACTCCTCCTCGAGACTCACATGATTGGTCTCGGCCGACGCCTTGAGCAACCGATACAGCTGCGTATCGATCTCCAGAATGACTCTGGCCATGTTTCGCCTCCTTGCCACCCGCAAATCCTTGAATTGCCTGCGCCTGCTGTACGGCCTTTGACGCAAAGCTGTCGTACGGCGCCTGTAATCTAGTAAATCAGAGCGCCGCCCGCCCGACAGGGCTTCGGACGAGCGGCGAATGCTCCTGGCAAAGCGACAACCCGCGGTTGCCGGCAAGGTTTCACGGCGCAAAGATGAAGTCGGCGAAATGCCTTGCGACGGTCTAGATTCAAAGTGATCCCGTTCACTTTTCCGTGGCAGGAAGGAGCTGCCCGCCGGACATTGTTTTGCAGCGCGGCACTGACGCCGCTCGTCAGGGCACAAGGGCTCTGTGCAGAAGGAGACGTTGAATGCCTTACCAACCGAATGACCTGCTCAGCCGGCATTTTCAGGAAAGCGGCCACGACCTCGTCGGCAAGGTCGAAGAACAACTCAACCTGGTTTCACCCGACAGCCCCAACCTCCCCATCTACCGCGACATGATCCTGACCGTGCTGCGCATGGCCCAGGACGACCACAACCGCTGGAACGCCAAGATCACCCTGCAGGCCCTGCGCGAACTGGAGCAGGCGTTCCGCACCCTCGAGCAGTTCAAGGGGCGGCGCAAGGTCACGGTGTTCGGCTCGGCCCGCACGCCGGTGGAGCACCCACTGTATGCCCTGGCCCGCGAACTGGGCGCCGGGCTCGCCCGCTCGGGCATGATGGTCATCACCGGCGCCGGCGGCGGGATCATGGCCGCCGCCCATGAAGGCGCCGGCCGCGACCACAGCCTGGGGTTCAACATCACCCTGCCCTTCGAGCAGCATGCCAATCCGACCGTGGGCGGCACCGGCAACCTGCTGCCGTTCCACTTTTTCTTCACCCGCAAGCTGTTCTTCGTCAAGGAAGCCGACGCGCTGGTGCTGTGCCCGGGGGGCTTCGGCACCCTGGACGAAGCGCTCGAAGTGCTGACCCTGATCCAGACCGGCAAAAGCCCCCTGGTGCCGGTAGTGCTGCTGGACGCGCCGGGCGGCACGTTCTGGCAAGGCGCACTGGACTTCATCCGCCAACAACTGGAGGACAACCGCTACATCCTGCCGACCGACCTGAAACTGATGCGCCTGGTGCACAGCGCCGAAGAAGCGGTGGAACAGATCCAGCAGTTCTACGGCAACTTCCACTCCAGCCGCTGGCTCAAGCGCCAGTTCCTGATCCGCATGAACCACAGGCTCAGCGACCAGGCCCTCGCCCACATGCAGGACGCCTTCGCCGACCTGTGCCTGAGCGACGGGTTCCACCAACACACCTACAACAGCGAAGAGCACGACGAGGCCCAGTTCAGCCACCTCGCGCGGCTGACGTTCGCGTTCAACGCCCGGAACCACGGGCGGCTGCGTGAGCTGGTGGACTACATCAACCTGCCGGAAAACTGGGCCCGATCCAGACCGCAAACCCCACAACGCAGCCGGGAGCCCTCGAAGGCAACGTGAGAGCAAAAAAAAACGGCCCGCTATCGAAATAGCGGGCCGTTTTCATTTAGTCGTCCATCCCTCGACCGCTGAACAAGCGGTTGATCATCTCCATCGAGAATCCCCTGTAGGCCAGGAAGCGGCCTTGCCTGGCCCGTTCCTTGGCGTCTACAGGCAGTTGCCCGGAGAACTTGCGTCGCCACGTATCCTCCAGTTGCGCCTGCCAAGGGATGCCGCTTTCGCGCAAGGCGAGATCGATATCGGCACGTTGCAAACCACGTTGGCTCAACTCTTCGCGAATCCGCATCGGGCCGTAGCCGGCGCGGGCGCGGTAGGAGACAAAGCTTTCGAGGTAACGTGCTTCGCTGAGCAGTCCCTCTTCCGTCAAACGGTCGAGGGCGGATTCGATCATTTCATCTGGGGCGCCGCGCTGACGCAGCTTGCGCGTCAGCTCGACCCGACCGTGCTCGCGCCGTGCGAGCAGGTCCATGGCGGTTCGCCGCACCGCGACGAGGGTATCGAGTACGGCGGTCGTCATCGCTGCAATCAGATGTCGGCGTCAGCCATGTCGTCTTCGGTCTCGGTGACCGAAGCACCAGCCTTGGCATCTGCAACGGCCGACGAAGACAGCAGCTTGTCGCGCAGTTGTTTCTCGAGCGCGGCGGCGACGTCCGGGTTGTCCGCCAGGTACTTGGCCGAGTTGGCCTTGCCCTGACCGATCTTGGTGCCGTTGTAGGCATACCAGGCGCCGGACTTCTCGACGAAGCCGTGCAGCACGCCCAGGTCGATCATCTCGCCGTTGAGGTAGATGCCCTTGCCGTAAAGGATCTGGAACTCGGCCTGACGGAACGGCGAAGCGACCTTGTTCTTCACGACCTTGACGCGGGTTTCGCTGCCGACCACTTCGTCGCCTTCCTTCACCGCGCCGGTGCGGCGGATGTCGAGACGGACCGAAGCGTAGAACTTGAGCGCGTTACCGCCGGTGGTGGTTTCCGGGCTGCCGAACATCACGCCGATCTTCATGCGGATCTGGTTGATGAAGATCACCAGGCAGTTGGCGTTCTTGATGTTGCCGGTGATCTTGCGCAGCGCCTGGGACATCAGACGGGCTTGCAGGCCCACGTGCATGTCGCCCATTTCGCCTTCGATTTCAGCCTTCGGCACCAGCGCGGCCACGGAGTCGACGATGATCACGTCAACGGCGTTGGAGCGCACCAGCATGTCGGTGATTTCCAGGGCCTGTTCGCCGGTGTCCGGCTGCGACACCAGCAGGTCGTCGACGTTGACGCCCAGCTTGCCGGCGTACTCGGGATCCAGGGCGTGTTCGGCGTCGACGAAGGCGCAGGTCGCGCCGGCCTTTTGGGCCTGGGCGATCACGGACAGCGTCAAGGTGGTCTTACCGGACGATTCAGGGCCGTAGATCTCGATGATCCGGCCTTTTGGCAGGCCGCCGATGCCCAGTGCGATGTCCAGACCCAGAGAGCCGGTGGAAATGGCCGGGATCGCCTGACGGTCCTGATCGCCCATACGCATTACGGCACCCTTGCCGAATTGACGTTCGATCTGACCCAGGGCCGCAGCCAAGGCTTTCTTCTTGTTGTCGTCCATTAAAGTCCTCACGTAATCAATAAGGCCTGACGGCCAACACCTGTATAAGTAGCCAGTATTATTCCACAGCGTTCGAGGATCGCCTACCCCTGATTTTCGATTTCTCGTGCCGTCAGTCGCAGCAACCCCTCTAGCGCGGCCTTCACCGTTTGTCGGCGGACGTCGTCACGGGTGCCGGGGAAGTGCTGCACCTCGCTGGACACCGCGTCGCCCGCGCCCCAGGCCAGCCACACCGTGCCCACCGGCTTGTTCGGCGAACCGCCGTCCGGCCCGGCCACGCCGCTGACCGCCACGGCGAAGCGCGCCCGGCTGTGGGCCTGGGCGCCGCGCACCATGGCCTCGACCACTTCGCGGCTGACCGCGCCCACGGTCGGGAACAGCTCCGCCGGCACGTCGAGCTGCAAGGTCTTCTGCCGGTTGGAATACGTCACGTAGCCGGCCTCGAACCACGCCGAGCTGCCGGGAATGCGGGTGATCGCCTCGGCGATCCCGCCGCCGGTGCAGGACTCGGCGGTGGTGACGTGGGCATTGAGCAACTGCAGGCGCCGGCCAAGTTCGGCGGCCAGTTGGGTGATTTCTTTCACGGCGCACTCCGGATCGGATGGGATGTGCACCACCGTACACGAGCCCATGGCGCATGCAAGGCGCAGGCTCATTCAAGATGTGAAGGCGCAGGGGCCAGCGCCCGGACATAGGCCTGGCAGGCCTGCAGGGCGATCAGTGCGCGGTCGCCTTCGTCGGTGATGGCGACAATTCGTTGAGCATGCGCCGGGTCAAGTCGGGCGCGTAGGGCTGCATGATCCACGCCGCCGGCGCCGGGGGCGGCGGGCAGGTCGCAGCCACGGGCAACGTCGCCGGCATCGACGAGGACTGACAGGCGCAGATCAGCAGTGGCAAGGCGGTCGCGCAGGCGAGCCTGATCACGTTGGGCATCATTGAGCGCTCGGTAGTGGGTCTGTTCGCTGGCCTGGAGCCGTTGCTCCAGGGCCAGGCGCTGGTCCTGCGCGGCCTGTTGCGCGGCGGCGGCCGTCAGGGTCAGCTGATTGAGGGCCTGGGCATGTTCAAGGGCCTGCTCGGCCAGTTGCCGGCCGTAGCGCCAGTCCTGGAACCGCCAGGCCAGCGCCGCCGCCGCGACGGCCAGCAGCGCGGTGCCGGCCAGCCGCCAGAGGTTCAGGCCGAGACCGGGCATAGCACCGCCCTCGCCCGTCCCCAGAGCTCCAGGCGGTCCTGCAGGCCGTTCAGCCCGCCGTTGATGCGCCGGGTGATGGTGTTGAACTGGTCGCGGTCGGCCAGTTCGTTCAAGCCGTTCTGCGCCCAGAACCACGCGGCGGATTCAGCCGCCCATTGCGGCTGCTCCAGCAGTTCCGGCAAGGCCAGCAGACGTTCGTCGCCGAACAGGCCGAGGCTGCATTGCCGGTAGTTGGCGCGGCCGGTGATCTGGATGAGCCCTCGGCCGCAGTACTTCTGCCCGTCGCCGTCGGCTTCGGGGGTGTTGCCCAACCGGGCCGCGAGGGCGCCGGTGTCGTATTTGCTCAGGTATTGCTGGCTGCCCAGTTCGCGCACGTAGCGCAACTGGCCCGACTCATGGCCGACCTGGGCCAGGAACGCGGCGACGCGCTTGGGCGTGTCGATGCGCTGGCGGGCCATGGCGGCGTTGAGCGCCGGAACGAAAACGCCCGCTTGGGAGCGGGCGTTCGGCATGATGCTGACAAGCTGGTTTTCGGTGATTGGCATGATGTTCGATCCTCCCTGGATGCTGCGATTGAATCACGGTTGGCGGGAGAAACCCGCCAACCAGTTGTTTTCCAGAGTTTTCACGCTTGATCCTTATGAAGGGTTTAAATGATGCGCTTGAAAAAGCCCAGGACGCCGCGCCGCGGTTCCTCTGCGTCGGGATCGTCAAGCCGGGGCAGCACCTGCCCCCCCGCCGCCAGCCACGCCTGATATTCAAGCCAGTCGCGGTTGCCCGGATCCTGCGGAACGTACGCCGCGTCGCTCAGGCGCATCACGCCCTGTGGGGTCAGTCGATAGTCCATCGTTGCTCCTAGATTTCGGCATCGGCCGTCCATTCGATCTGCAGGGTCTGCCCGGGGGCGCTGCCGACGGGCGTGACGGTGGCGAACGAGATCGCACGATCCGTCAGGCCCTGCAGGAACGTTCCGGTGCAGGGCTTGCCGATCGACTGGTTCCAGACCTGAGCGCTGTTGTCGCCCGGGCAGTAGGCCACGACCGTCGGCAGGACGCGCTTCTGCACCAGCATGCCGATCGTCATGCCGTACTGGCCGGTGTTGCCGGCCGGGACTTGAGTGAATGTCGAGATGCAGGTGCCGGAGCCGTTGTTCGCCCGGATCGGCAATCCGCCGGTGAACGAGCGCTCGAAATAGCGTTGGCAGTCGCTCAGTTCCTGCGCTTCGGTGCGGCGTTCGAAAGGCGTCGGCCCCGGCCCCTCCTCCAACTGGATCCGGGCCAGGTCCACGGTCTGCAGCACATTGAGCGCAAGATCGAAGGCCAGCCTCAGGTGATGGTTCGCACCCAGCATCTTTCCGGCGATGCCCGGCACCTGAAACGAAACGCTGTACTGGGCCCAGGCGGTGCCGACCTGAAAGTCGCCGACCGCCCTCTCGACCGTTTCCGAACCGGACGCCCCGAAGTTCTGGAAGATCATGACCCGCAGTTGCCGCGCCGCATCGGACCGGGCCCAGAACGAAACGGTCGCCGTCCTGCCTGCCAGCGTCCTGACCGATTCGACGTTCTGGGAAATCCGGTGCACGGTCGAGCCGGTGCCGGCCGCCGTTTGCTGCCAGCGCAGGAAGGCCTGGGGCTCGCCGGCGACTTCGCCTTGACCGGGAGCGAAGCTTTGCCGGCTGATCGCGACACCGGCATTGCCGTTCCAGTCGCAGCGGAAACGGTCGGCCACGAAGCCGCCGATGTTCGGGGCCTGATTGGCGGTGCCGCGCTGCCAGATATCGAAGCCGCCGTTGATCAGCACGTTCTTGCGGTACACCTGCACCGGGAACTGCTGCAGCGGATCGGGCTTGGCCAGTTGCCGGATGGCCCTGGCCAACTGGTCGGTCTGTTCCTCGTCCGGCGTCAGGCCGGCGGCGGTGATCGCATTGAGGATTTCTTCAGTGACGCTGTTGCCCCAACTGGCCGGAATCAGCGAGCCCGGTGTTCCGGCGATCGCGTCTTCATCGACGAACCGGCCGTTCACCAGCCCTGAACCGGGAATGCGCTTGGGATAATCCATGAGTGGCTCCTGGGTCAGACCGACGATGCCAGCCAGCGCGGCGCCGCAGGACGATGCTCGCTGAACGGAAAGAACGAGCCTTGCGGCCAGTCCCGCAGCGCACGCCGGTAGGTTTGCAGTTCGGTGTATTGCTCGGTGGTCAGGGTGGTGCCGCCACCGTCCTCCAGCTCGTCACGGTCGCGGGCCACCAGGCCGTCGGTGGCGGCCAGTTGCGCATCGCGCCAGCGGCGTTCGGCGTCGGCGGCCTCCTCGGGCGTCGGCGGCGGCGGATCGGTCAGCACCGGAAAGCCGTTGTTGGGATTGACGCCGATGACCTTCGCCACGACCGCCTGCTGCTGCAGCAGGGAAATCCAGTAGTCCTGGGGAATTTCGATGACGTCGCCGGGAATGTCCGACGCGTTGATGCCCGGTACATAGACGCCCCGGGTGCTGGCGCTGAACAAAACAGTGAATGCGTTCATTCAATAGCCCTTCGCAAAGTAGTTCACGCTCCAGCCCTGCTGCACTTGCGCGGCGGCGTTGCGGATTCTCAGCGTGCAGCCCTGCTGGGTGACGCTGCCGCCGACCAGGGCGACCATCGCCGCATCGCCGCCCGAATGGGTGGCCACGAGGGACGAAAACGCCGTCGGGAACGAAATGGGAAAGGTGACGAAAACGTTGCCGTCGGCATTTGACGTGCCGACTCCCCATTGCTCGATGTTGCCGCTGGGATAGCGCTGATACCCGACGTTGCCGTAGACGCCGGAATGGGCCGAGGCGTACCGGTCGCTGACTGAACCGCCGTACAGGCGCCACTGGCCGCTCAGCTTGATGAACTGGGCGCTGTCGCCGATGCCGAGCTTCAGCGCGCCGAAGGTGCCGTTGCAGGTTTCGATGGTTTCGCCGGCGGCGGGATTGACCGTCAGGACGCCGTTGCCGGCGTTGATGACATGCAGGGTGCTGGCATGGGCAAGCCCGGCGATGGACGGCAAGGTCGCCGTGATCGGCGCCGCGCTGGCGAAACTGGCCACGCCGCCCACGCTCGATGCGCTGAGGGCGGTGCTCACCGCATAGGACGAGAAACCGGAAAACTGCAGGCCGCTGCGGGTCACGAACCCGGTGGTCGCGACCGACTGGCCGTTGTCGAACTGCGGCGGGGTGACAAACAGCTTACTGCTGCGCAAGGCCTTGAGCAGTTGGTCATTGGCCGCTTCGCTCGGCGTGATGCCGGCCGTGCGGATGACATTCAACAGCTCCTGGGTGACGCCGTTGCCCCAACTGGCCGGAATCAACGACCCCGGCTTGCCCGAGACCGGATCCTCATCGACGAATCGGCCGTCCACCAGGCCGGCGCTGGGTACATTGTTCGGATAATCCACTGTTCTTCTCCTGAATTGAAATGACAGGCGCCGCGATGGCGTCAAATGCCGTCGGCACCTAGCCAGGGCGGAGCCGCCGGCCGCAGGGTTGCGCCGGAGCCGGGCCAATCGCGCAGGGCCTGGCGGTACTGGAGCAGCGCCAGGTATTGCGGCGCGGCCAGGGTCGGCGCACGGCCGAGCTCCTGCTCGTCGCGGTGGCGCGCCATCAGCCATTGGGTGTCCGTCAGCACGGACTCGCGCCAGGCCTTTTCCTGCGCCCGTGACGGTTCTTGCGCAACGGCCGGTGCTGCAGGCACCGACGCGACCGGCGCGGGCACCGGTTCGACGGCCTGCCGGATATCGCCCACCGGCGCACCGATCTCGACCTCGGCACCCTCAGGCACCCGCACCATCGACTCGACGAAAGACGGGGCATACAGCTGTGTGATCGCGTAGTCCCCGGTATCGATCAGTTCGACGGCAATGCCGTTTTCCACCCGTGCATACAGGGCCATTACGCGTACTCCCAGATTTCACAGAAAGCGTTACCGCCCGCACCGCTCACGAAAGAGGTGGAGGCACTGTTCGAGCAGGCACCGCTGCCGCCCGATCCACGGACGCCGGGCCAACCGTTTCCGTTCACGCCGGTGAACGGGCCGCCGCCGTCGAACGGGCCTGGGCCACCGCCGCCGGAGAGCATTCCCCAATTGTTGTTGAACATCGCAAAGCTCCCGGTGTTGCCGCGGGCATTGGCCAGATTGCCGCCGGTGACGGTCAGGCCGCCCACGCCGCCCTGCACGAACCCGGAAGCCGTCGCTGTCACCGCGACGGTCAGAACCTGCCCGCCCCCGCCGCCTGCCGCACTCATGTAAGCGCCGAAGGAAGCGCCGCCGCCCGCCTGCCCGGCCGCGTTGCGCGCGGCACCTCCCGCGCCCAGCGAAACCGGCACGCCGGCGAGCATCTGCGCTGTGACGTCATAGAAACTCTCGCCGTAGGCGCCCGATCCGCCGCCTCCGCCGATAGCCAGGGAGTTGGCCGGCACCGGCCCGCATCCGCCCCCGGAGCCGCCAGCCCCGATCAATCTCACGCGGATTCGCTTGGCCCTGGGATCAGGCCGGTACACCGTGATCCCGACCGTGTCGAACTGCTTGACCGCCAGTAACCGTCCGGTCGCATCGGTGATGCCGTAGCCACTCAGCGTGGTCGGGGTGTTCCTGAGCTTGTTGAAGTCGACCAGGGCGCCGATGGCCGTCGCCAGCTGGTCGGTCTTGGCCTCATCGGGCGTCAGCCCGGCGGCCTTGATGGCGTTGAGGATCTCTTGTGTCACGCCGTTGCCCCAGGCGGCGGGGATCAACGAACCGGGAGTTCCAGCAACGGGGTTTTCATCGATGAACCCGCCGTTGACCAGGCCGACGCCGGGGATGCTTTTGGGATAGTCCATTGCACAAACTTCGAGTGGGTTTCTACGGGCAGCCGAATGCCGGCGGCACTGAACCGCCCGTAGAGGGATGAGGGAATGTCAGTCAGGCGGAGGGCGGCACCGCGATTCGGCCCGGCGCAACCGGCCAGATGATGTTGCGCGGATAGTCCGCCTGCTGCTCGATCTGCGACAGGTGGATGGCGTAGCGTTTCCAGGCCTGCATCATCGCGACCTGCTCGCTGCCCGCTTCGCCCAGTTCATAGGCGTACTGCAGCGGCGCCACGCGGATGACCGCTTCACGCAGACGGTTGTCCCGATCGGTGTCGGCCTGTGCCGCCAGACCTGCACGCTCGGCCTCTGTATCCAGCACCCAGTCACCTTCCTTCCAGAAGCAATAGGCGTTGGGCCGGGGTTTGACGGTCAAGTGATCGGGCAACGGCCCCAATTGGGTCCAATACAGGGCGTTGCCGTTTTCCTTGAAGTAAACCATTCGGTTGCGCAGATCGATCAGTTGCACCGCTTGCTGATCGCGCCAGACCCAGACATGGCCCGGTTCGGCGGCAGGCAACGCTTCAGGCAACCCGATGGCATTGCCCGGCACCACGACCCCCAAACCCGGATATTCCGGCAGTTCGACGGGCCCGGTCATTTCCTGGGTCTGTTCGTTGACGTAGTAATAAACCATAAGCACCTCAAATGAGCTTAAGACGGCCCGGATAGGCGATGTTCCGGGGCCGGGCCATTCCCCAGTACGGGGAGCCGAAGTTTTCGGCGGACGTCGCGGTGACGTAGTAGGTCAGCCCGGTATAGGGCGTCGGATCCGCTCCGATCGTCGCCAGGTTGCCGATCCCGTGGACCGCCGGGGCGGCACCGTTGTCGCCGGCGATGTTGGTGCCGGTCTGCCAGGAACCGGCCACCCGTGAGGCGTCGATGTTGCGCTGCTCATCCAGCGTCCGGATGAATTCGCCGCGCACTTCCGGCCCCCGGAAGGTCTTGACGCCGTCGCCGCTGCTCCAGCCGCCCGCGCGGTCGACCTCGGCGCGCAGCATCCCGGACTGAACGGCGTGATCCCACAGCCATGGCCATTCGGCGCGCTGGAACTCTCTGCCGTTGAGTGCGCCGTAACCGCCGGGACTGAGTGCGGTCGAACTCTCGTACACGATCCGTCCCAGCGCCGTACCGTCAAACCGCCCTACCGGCCACCAGTTGCCCGAGCCGTCGCTGCGCAGGTGCCACCAGTCGCCCGCCCCCATCAACACGAAAAACGGATAGCCGCCGGCGGACAGGTGAGTGTGAAACCTGATCCGGTCGTTGCCGCCGGCCTGCACGACCAGCCGGTTGGCGCTGTTGTCGGTGCGGCGGACAATCACGTCCCGCACGCCTGACAACGCGTTCACCGCCGGCAGGGTGACAGTCGTGTCCGCAGTGCCGGCGCTGATCAGGACCAGCCCGAGCTCGTCGGCGCCCAGTACCCTCGATCCGGACACCTCGACGACTTTTGATGACATGGGGCTGGCCAGGCTAAGCAGCTTCTTGACGGCCGTCAGCAACTGATCGTTCACCCCTTCGGCCGGCGCGATTCCGGCCGCCTTGATGACGGTCAGCAGCTCTTCGGTCACACCGTTGCCCCACACCGCCGGAATCAACGAGCCCGGCGTGCCTGCCACCGGGTTTTCATCGACGAACCGGCCGTCGACCAGGCCGACGCTGGGGACGCTTTTTGGATAATCCACTGTTTTGATCCTATAGGTAGTCGCTGCTGTTCCAGCGATGGACGAGGCCGCTTCGCAGAAATGCAAAACGCCCGCGCAGGGCGGGCGTCAGGCTCGCGGCGAAACGGATGCCTGTCAGGTTGTGGGTCGGGACAAACGCGCCAGCCACTTGGGCGGTTCAGGACGCGACGCGCCATCGTCGGCGACAGGCCAATCACGCAGCGCCTGGCGATAGGCCTGCAGCTTCGAAAACTGTTTGGCGCTCAGGGTCTGTGGCGCCCCGACGTCCAGTTCGTCGCGGTGGCGGATCACCAACCAGTCGGTCTCGGTGAGCCTCGCCGTACGCCATCGACGCTCCGCATCCGGGCGGGTGTCCCGGGCCGGCGCGGACGCCGGTGGCGCACTGAAGGTGTCGTCGGCGAAGCCCCAGCCGACCGACACCGGCAAGCCCTCGGGCAGCGCGACGCCGCCCTCTACATCGCCGCTGGCCAAGGCAGTCACCACGCCGTTTTCGATCATGGCTTTCATATTCAAACCTCCCATCTGACGCGGGCGTTCATGAGACCGGAGGCGGACAGGTTCTGCGCCCACGCGATAATGGCCACCCGCCCCATGTACCGGTCGGTGAACCCGCCTTCCGGCATGATTTGCTTACCGGTGATATTGACCCCAATGGGCTCGCTGATCACGCCGTAGTCCGTCTTCACGTTGTCGTCGAAATCGCAGATGCCTGCGACATACGCACGCGGCTTGCGGGCCCAGTTCAGGGGCATCGAATAGTTGCCGTTGGCGCCGGACCAGACGCCGACCGCCTCCAGGCGTGCCTTGTTCGCCAGCAGCGTGAGCTTGGGCACCGTCCCGGCGCCCTCGGTCACCACCTTGGCCATCAGCATGTCGATGCAAGTCGAGTCGAAACCGCCGCCGCTGGCGCCGGTTCCGCCTTTCATCGCTGCGGGGACCGCATCGGCATCGGTGCCTTTTTGCACGTAGCAAACCAGCGCTCCGCCACGCACCTGCATGCGTAGAAAGTAAGTGCTGTTGATGTCCAGGGCGGTTGAGTTCCAGGCGTTCGTCAGCAAGGTGCGCGGCCGGGCCGTCGTCCCTGCGGACACTTCTTCGCAGAGGCTGACCAACACGCCGCCCGGCACCGACACCGTTCCGCCCGCCGACGCGCCCGCAGCGGTCACTGCGATGCGTCCGTCGGCCGTAGCCACCGTCGGGAACGCCAGGGCCGACAGAGGCATGGCATCCTGGGTCAGCACATTCCTGAGCGCCCTGAGCAACTGATCCGATTCGCTTTCGGAAGGCTCCATCCCCGCCGCACGGATCACGGTCAACAGTTCCTCCGTGACACTGTTGCCCCACACCGCCGGGATCAGCGACCCCGGGGTTCCGGTCAACGGGTTCTCATCGACGAACCGACCGTTCACCAGCCCGGAACTGGGGACACTTTTCGGGTAATCCATTGCGTCTATCCTTCCTAGTCATAGTTGATGTGCACCTTGGTGTGCGCCGGCGCCGCGCGGTGGATCAGGCATTCGAGCGCCGAGCCCGGGTTGACGCCGAAGCGCTCGCCCCAGTAGCTCGCACCGTAGCGCCGGCCCAGCAGCAGGCGGCCGCCGGTGTTGAGCGTCCACATGAACTGCGCCTCCCAGGTGCCGAAGTGCGCCGCGCCGAACCGCGAGCGGCCCATGCGCGGGGCTTCGAGCTCGGTGATGGTGGCGTTGGGGTAGCCCTGGCTCTTGGCGATCTCAAGGTAGTAACCGACGGCCTGGCTGCCGACCGCCAGCAGGCGGCGGCGCACGGCCAGGCGGCGGTCGTCGAACAGCGGCGTGGCGCCCAGGCACGGGTCGGGCAGGCTCATCACCTTTTCCCAGTCAGGCACCAGTTCGCTGACGCCGGCCGGATCCATTTCGTTGAGCAGGTCGGCGGCGCGGGCGTCGAGGCGCGCCAGTTCCACGGCGACGCCGTGCAGCACCTCTTCCAGCTCCGGCACCCGCTCCGGATCCCAGGCGGGGCCTGCGGGCAGCAGCGCGCGCAATTGCGCCTGGTATTGCGCGGCGGTTCTGATCACCCCCATACGCAACCTCCGAAGGTGAGCAGTTCGCTTTGCCCGGCGGGCACGTTGGCGACCGGCGCGGTGAGCGTGTGGTCGTACTCGCCGCCGGCGCTGCTGATGGCTTCGCGGATGTGGCTGATCAGCAGCGACTGGCCGAGGTCGGCCTCGCGGTTGTGCAGGTCGCGCAGCTGCGCCTCGACCGCCGCCCGCACCGCCGTGGTGTCCGGGCTGACGCTCAGGCGATAGGTGACCGGCACCTGCACCGGCCGCTGCACGTGCACCTCGGCGGTGACCGGACGCAGCGGTTCGATGTGGGCCTGGACCTCGGCCAGCTGTTCGTCGTTGGGCACCGGCTGCGGGTCGTCGTCGCGCATGATGAACACCGTCACCGTGCCCGGACCGAGCAGGCCGCCGCGGCACCAGGCGCGGGTCACGCCGGGGCACTCCAGCGCCCAGGTCTCGTAGTCCTGGGCCGAGCCGCCGTGGGGGATCACGCGGTAGGAACGGATCACCCGCGAACGCAGGGACTCCAGGCTTTCCCGCGCCACGCCGCCGCTGAGGCCCGGCGCCGCGACCACGAAACTGTTGCCGACGATGCCGGCGACCGGCTGCACCGGGGTCAGCGCCAGGCCCGCGTCGGCGTTGCCCAGGTTGCCGGCGTCGAGCGCGGCGACGGTGGTGGTGTTGGTGCCGCTGACCGTGGTACGCGCGGCGGTGACCTTGTAGGTGCGACCGTCGCTGGCCTGCAGCAGCGTGTCCACGTCCAGCACCGCGCCGGCCGCGGCGCTGAAGCTCACGCTGCCGGTGGCGGCCTGGGCGGCCTTGCGCGGCTGGTTCAGGCGCAGCGCGGCGATCCGCTCCAGGGTCGATTCGTCGGCGGTGTCGGGCAGGATCTGCTCGGCGATCCAGTCAAGGTAGCCGTACAGGCCGAACGCCGCGCCGCCGAGGGTGCGGGCCAGGACTTGCGCATCGGACTGGCGCAGCGAATCGCCGGCCAGGTCGCTTTGGGTGCGCTTGATCAGCACCGGCAGCGAAGGGGTTTCAAACGGCATAGATCACCTGCCAACTGTTATCGGGGTTGATGTCCAGGCGCTCGCCGTCGGCCAGGGTCAGGACCGTGCGCAGGTTCAGGCGCTGGGCGTCGAGGCGTTCGCTGATGAGGTCGATGGCGCTGCAGTGGCCGTCGTCGATCAGCCATTGCAAGGCTTCGCGGGCGTAGAACTCGGCGTCCATCTGAGTCTGGCGGGTCAGCTTGACCCGCCGCAGCAGCCACAGCCGCGAACCGATGCGGTCGTCGGCCACGGTGGGAAAGCTGTCGCCCCACCAGCCGAAGCGTTCCTCGTCGTCGACGGCGTCGTCATCGGCGGCGCGCCGCCAGGTGAACAGGCTGATGAGCACCGCGCGGGTCAGCGCGGCGTGGAGGTTCTGGCCGATGAGCATCAGGCACCTCCCGCGGGGGCGGCGGTCTGGCCGTTGCCGCCCTGCACGCCGCCGTGCACGTGCTTGATCTGGCTGATGGCGCCGGCGACCTGGTCGCCCTTGGACACGATCTTGCCGGTCTGGTTGATCACCGGCGTGTCGAAGTTCACCGCGCTGCTGGCGCGGATGTTGAGCGTGGCGGTCTCGATGTCGATGATCCGCCCGCGCTTGAAATGAATCTTGTCGCCTTCGTCGGTGTAGATCGCCACCTCGCCCGCCGCCAGCGATTGCAGGCGGTAGCGGCGGTCGGCGACCACCAAAGCGATGGCGTGGGAACGGTCGCCGCCCAGAAAGGCGACGACGCCCTCGGCGCCGGCCTGCGGATGGCTGGTGAAACCGTAGGGTTCGAAATGCTCCAGGTCGTCGTTCACCTCGCCGGCGGTGAGGCGCATCTGCAGCGATTGCAGCTTGGAGGCCGAACTGGCGAGCACGACAGTGCCGCGCGCCAGCAGGCGTGTCAGTAGGCTCATGAATTGTCCTCAGGATGCAGCCCCACCACTTTCCCCTGTGGGAGCGGGCTTGCCCGCGATAGCGGTGGGTCAGGCAAAAAATGGTTGCAGTGACCACCGCCAATCGCGGGCAAGCCCGCTCCCACAGGGTTCAGGGGTGTGCGCTCAATCGGGCTCAGGTTTTCTTCGGGGGTACGGGGTTGGCATCGAAGGTGTGTACCGGCGCCACCTGCAAGGTGGTGACCGAACCCTGTGCCGACAGCGAATAGGTCACTTTGGAAATCAGCATGTCTTCATCGAAATTGAGCACCGGATCCTTCACCTTGACCAGGGTGTTGTGCCGCCACAGGTCGCCGTTGGACTGGCGCCAGCCCTGCACCTGGTAAGTGGTGGATTGCGCCCGGCCCATGCGGGTGGCGCTTTCCCACTGGGCGCGCTGCTGGGCGAGCTCGAAGGTCAGTTGCGTGCCTTCGTTGATCACCGTCGTGCGCCGGCGCTTGAAGGTCAGGTCGGCGGCCACCGATTCCACTTCGCTGGCCGCCGCCCCGCTCTTGGCGTCGGTGCCCTTCTGCTGGCCGATCACCCGGTATTCGGAGAACACCTGGCTGTAGTCCATCGGCGCGCTGGCCGAAAGGATGTTCTTGCCCAGTTCCAGCGCATCGCTGGCGCGCCCGCTGCTGCCGGGCTTGGCCAGCACCAGCCGGCCCTGCTCGTCATCGGTGGAGTACACCCGGAACAGCGAGAGCAGGCGGTCGATGGACTGGAACACCGTCTCGCCCGGCACGATGGTGTGCTTGGCCAGCCGCGAGGTCTCGGGGATTTCGTTGACCACCGTCTGCGAGTACTCCATCGCCAGGGCCTGGACGATGCTCAGCAGCGGTTGCTCCTGCCACTGGCTCGGCCGGTTGGTCGCGGCGCAATCGACCAGGTCCTGGGTCTTGGAACTGCCTTCGACCGTCAGGCTGATCTGCCGCCCGTCGTAGCGGATGGGGGCCTTGAACACGTACCCGGTCAGCACCAGGTCCTTGCCGATCCTCACCTCGCAGGGGTCGCCGGGCTTGATCCGGCTGTCGGTGGTCTGCCCCGGCCACTGCCAGGTGATGTCGAGCTTGAAGGTGCGGAACTGCCGCTCAAGGTCGGCGGTGATTTCCACACTCTTCCAGCCGCCGTATTCCACATCGTTGACCGTCAGCGTGACGCGGTTGTCTATCTCGCTCATGGCTCACTCCCCGGTGACTTTCACATCGTTGGGCGAGAAGCCGGGATGCGTGATGCCGTTGCGCTGGATCACTTCGGTGACCCGGGTGGCGTCGGCGAACTGCTTGTACGCCACGACCACGGCCGGAAAGCTTTCCTGGAACGACTTGCTGACCTGGCGCACGCCGGAGGTGGCCACGGCCTGAAGGTGCGCCTTGAGCGCATCCTTCACGTCGCTGATGGCCTGGTAGTGCGCGGGGCTGGCCTTGTCGAGCATCGGGTTGATCGCCTCGACCAGCGCGTTGCGCAGGGCTTGCAGGTCGTCGGTCACCGGCACTTCCTGACGGGTGACCGGCAGTTTGGCCTGGTGCTCCAGCGACGGCACGGCCGGCAGCTTCACCGGGGCGGTCGCCACCGGCATCGACGCCACCCACTGCGCCACCTTGACCAGTACGGTGTCCTGCACCAGGTCGGTCATGGCCTGCGCCGCGGCGGTGGTGTCCTTGCCGGTGGTGAGCTTGGGCGCGTCGGCCTTGCGGATGGCTTCGAGCTGTTGGGACACGTCGGCGATCACGCCACGGTAGCCCTCCTTCGCGAACGCCTTGAGCTCCTTGATGTCGCCGAGCAGCCCCTTGAACTCCGCCGCCACTTCCTTGGGCAGCTCCTTCACCGCCTTCACCAGCTCGGTGATCTGCCGGTACTGATCGATCAGCGGCTTGAGCTGTTCCTTGATCACGTCATACACCCCGGTGAGGCTGTTGCGCAGGTTGGCGATGCCGATCCGCGCGGCCTTGATCAGGGTCATGGCCTGTTCGAAGCGCGCCACCGCCGAGCCCAGCAGCGTGTCGGCCTTGGCCAGCAGCACCTTTTGGGTGCTGACGGTCACGGTCGGGAACGGCAGCGGCACGTCGGGGTAGAACTTCAGGGTGAAGGTCACCAGCCCGCCGTCCTGGCGGGTGTGGGTCATGTCGCACTCGCCGACCTTGACCTGCAGGCGCCCCAGCCACGGGTGCACCAGCTCGCCGCTGCCCTGCTCCAGCGCCTTGAGCAGCTTGTCGCGCTGCTCCAGGCAATCGGGGCCGACGATGAGCGCCGTCACGTCATGGGTCTTGGCCTGCTGGCCCAGGTCCTCGAAGAACGGCAGGTCGCGCTGCGGGTATTCGTGCAACTGCCCCTTGCGGCCGACCGGGGTTTTCGCCTGGTCGATCCAGAAGCCGACGCCGCGAAAGGACGCCGGCAACAAACGGTCACGCCAGCTCATTGGAACCTCCCATGGACAGCGAGCGATAGCCGATGCGCGAACTGAGCGCCAGCCCCGGCTGATTGGTTTGCGGTTGATCGGTGCGCAGCCCCGCCGGCGCATTTTCGAAGCGGACCGTCAGGCCGCCTTCCAGTTGCGTACGGTTGTTGGCGGCGCTTTGCTGGATCAGGGCACCGGAACTCTGCGGCAGCGAACCGCCCTTCAACGCGGCGGCGCCTTCAGGCTTCGAACCGCCGAAAAATGCCGGCGCCAGTTCACCCTTGCCTTCGGCGTTGGTGCGGCGCTGCGCGTCGGTCAGGCCTTCGACCTTGCCGGTGACCTTGGCGATCAGACCGGCGAAACCGCCGTCGAACAGTTCCTTGATCGGTGCGATCACGGTCTGCAGCTTCTGCCACAGCTCGCCGAACCACTCGGTGATCGGCCCCCAGTTCTTGATGATCTGCCCCAGGGGCGACCACTCGAACATCGTGTGCAGGAACTCCATCACCGGTGCGGCCAACGCTTTCACCACATCCCACAACGCGGCGAACACTTGGCTGACCGGTTGCCAGTACTGGGCGATCTGCTCCAGCGGCGACCATTCGAACAGGGCCGCGAAGAAGCTCTTGACCTGCTGCGCAGACGCCAGCAGCGCCGCCCAGACCGGCTCGAAGAAGGTGACGATGCTGCCCCAGTTGTTGATGATCAGCCCCAGCGGGGAATAGTCGAACAGCGTGACGAAGAAGCCCTTCACCGCCTGCGCCGCCGGCAGCAGCGAGGCCCAGAGCGACGCGAAGTACCCGGTGATCGCGCCCCAGTGGTTGATGACCATCCCCAGCGGTGTCCAGTCGAACAGCCCTTTGAGGAACGCCGTCACCGGCACGCTCAAGGCCTTGAGCAGTTCCCAGATCGCCGAGAACAGCCCGGTCAACGGCCCCCAGTTCTCGATGATCATGCCCGCCGGCGACCAGGAGAACAGCGTCCTGAAGAAGGCGAACACCGGCGCGGTGACCGCCTTGACCTTGTCCCAGACGCTCGCGAAGAAACCGCTGACCGGCTCCCACAGCGCCGCCAGCGCCTGAAGCGGCCGCCAGTCGAGCACCGACCGCAGCAACGCCATGGCGTTGGCCGCGGCGTTTTTCACCCCGTCCCACAGCCCGCTGAAGAAGGCTGAGATCGGTGTCCAGTTGGCCACGATCAGGCCGGCCGCCACGGCAATGCCCATGGCGATCAGCATGATCGGGTTGGTCTTGAGCACCATGCTCATCAGGTCGAAGACCTGGGTCGCGCCGGTCACGGCGGTCTGCATGGCCGAGAACGCGATGGCCCCCGCCGCCAGGCCTTCGACCAGTTTCGGGTTGTCGTTGAGCAGGCTGCCGACCTGGGTCAGCATCGGCTCCAGCGCCACCACCAGCGTACCCACCGCCGGCAGCAGCGCGGCATCCACGGCAGCCGACACTTTCTCCATCGACGCGCTGAACACATTGAGGTTCTGCGTGGCGACCTTCGGCGCGGCGGGCATGTCGACGGTTTTCGCCGCATCGCCGACCTCGGTCAGCTTGCCCTGGAACGCCGCCGCCGACTTGATGCCGTCCACGAACGGCGTGATCACGCTGCCGCCCTTGAACAGGCCGCTGATGTCCAGCTTGCCGAGGCCGGTCTGCTCGAGGTTTTTCTTGAAACTGTCGACCTTCGCCCGCAAGGCACCGAGCTTGGGCGACAGCTCGTCGATGCCCGTGAGCAGCACCGACGCCTTTTCCTTGGTTTCTGTCTCTGCCATCACTGCACCTGCTGCATCGCATTGATCCGTTGCGCGTGCTCCAGCGATTCGCGAAGCACATCCAGTGGCCTGGCCATCATCTGTTCGGGGTCAACCTTCCAGAACCAGGCCAGGTCATAGGCGACCGAAATCAGGTCGGTGATGGCTCCGACGCCGCACTCATGAAAAAACTCGCGACGGCCCAGCTCAGCGCGTTGAGGTCGGCCAGGTCCAACTGGTTGACCGACGACGGCGGAATGCCGGCGCACACGGCGATGTATTTGGCCGCGACGTCCATGTCGAGACTGACTTCTTCGCTCTTGTCGATCTTGTACGGCAGCGCCTTGATCGCCCGCACTTCCTGCACCGTCGGACGGCGCAGGACGAGTTCGGTCAGGGGCTCGCCGTGAGCTTCGATCGCAACTTGAAGCTTCACGGCGCCGCTCATTGCCAGGTCCCCTTGATGCCTTCGAACTTCAGTTCGATGGTGGCGTCATCGCCCTTGGAGACCGGTTCTTCGACCAGGTAGGCGCCGGCCAGCACGTAGACCTTGCCGTTGCTGAATTCGCAGGTGACGGTGATGTCGGTGCCTTCGACCAGCTTCTTCAGCGGGAAGTCGGCGGTGTGCAGCGCGGTCACCTTGAACGATGGCGCGATGTCGGTTTCCTTGTAGAAGCCCGGCACGACGGTCTCGCGCTTGACGGCCATCAGCGGGGCTTCGCAGCCGCCGTTGATGGTCAGTTGCGCGCCGTCCACTTTCACGTAGCAGGTGCCTGCAATCAGTTGACCCATGGTGTTACTCCCTTCAAAAAAAAGCCCACGCGGGGTGGGCTGGATTCACAGAACCGAACGTGCCGCTCAGGCGACGTCGTCGTACTGCAGGCGGAATTGGTTGAGCAGCGCGAACACGCGCAGGCCGTTGATGTAGTCCGGCGGGAACAGCACGTTCACGCGGCTCGGGTCCTGCACGTCGCGCTCGACGATCAGGTGCTCGGCGAACAGCTCGGCGTTCTCCACATGGCCTTCCAGTTCCAGCTTGGCGTACTGGGCGATCAGCTCGCCGCGGATAGTCGCCGGGGTGACGATCGGCTGGCCGGCGCCGAAGCGGGTGCCGTCGGAGGCCAGCTTGTGGCGGCCGTACTTGCTGGTGATCACGCTTTGCAGGCGACGCACGATGTACGCCGACTGGTGCATGGTCTCGCTGTCCAGGTAGGAGTTGTCGGCCTGGCCGAACGCGTTCTTCTGGTAGGTGGTGATCGAGCGCTGGATGCGCACGTAGCCGCCTTCGTAGTAGGCGGTGGCGATGCCGTAGTTGAGCAGCGACTGACGCTCGGTCAGGGTGAAGCGTTCGCTGGCCGGCGCCGGATCCAGGCCCGGCAGGCTGCCGCTCTGGGTCGGACGGCTGGCGTCGGCGGAGATGAACACCGAGGTGCGCGCGGCGAGCGCGGCGGCCTGCACCCAGACCGGCTGCGGAACGCCCGGCTCCAGGGCCTGGATGGTCATGTGCTGGTCGTTGCGGGCCTGACCGGCCGCCACCAGGGTGCCGACGGTGCCGCGCTTGGCGCTGTATACGTGGCCGAACAGTTGCTTGGCCCAGGACCAGCGGCCGGTGCTGTCGTCCATCACCGCTTGCCAGGTGTTGAGGGTGGCCAGGTCCGACCACGGCAGGCAGATGAACTCGAACGGCTCGTCGCCCAGTGCGGCGACCGCTGCGACCTGGTCCGGCACGCCGGTGCCGCCGCCCATGACGGTGGTGACCGCAACGGTCAGGCCGGCCGGGGTCTCTTCGCCGTTGCTCTTGCCCAGGCGGTTGAACTGCAGGCTGATGTCGTTGCCGCTGGCGCCGGTCCATTTGGCGCTCAGGGTGATCACGCCATCGGCGGCGGCCGCGCTCACCGGCAGGTCGGCCGTGGCGTTGATCTTCTGCACCAGGGCCGTGGCGGCCTGGGCGGCGGTGGCGCCGTTGACCACGGTGGCCTGCACACGCACACCGCCGACGTACAGGTTGAGCTGGCCGGCCTGGGTGGCGGTGCCGGTCAGGGTCAGCACGCCCTTGGCGACGCTGCCGTCGGTGCTGTGCAGCGGCAGGCACCAGATCTCGCCGACCGGGTCGGTCTTGCGAAAGGTCTCGTACATCGAGGCCAGCATCGAGCCTTGGCCGCCGATGCTCTTGGCCAGCGCCACGCTGGACACCAGCACCAGTTTGCCGACGTCGGCCGGGGCGATGTTGTCGTTGACCTGCGCCACGATCAGACGGCGCATGGCCGACGTCGCGCTATTGGCGGCCGAGTTGTCCATTTCGGCATAGAACAGCGGTACACGAATGTCCGCGGGGATGTTGCTGAATCCGATCGCCATTATTTGGCTCCCTGTGGTTTAGCCGCTTTCGCGGTTTTGATGGTGATGTCGCCGTCGGCCAGGCGCCGGCGCCACCAGGCGCTGTCCGTCACTTCGCGGCCCTCCTGGGGCAGCAGGTCGCCCGCTTCCGGGTCAGGCACGGCACGGCCGGCGGCCGGCAGCACGGTGATGCGATTGCTCATGGGGTTACGTCTCCAGAGAAAGTCATTTCCAGGCGCCCGTCGGGCCCCGGGCGTTTGAGGTTGGGGTCGGCCGGGTCGATCGCATCGACCCGCACGGTGACCCCGGTGAAGGACGACAAGCCGTCCAGTTCGCGTTCGTGCCAACTCTCCGCAGGCTGACTCGCCAGATTGCGGCCGAGCTGGAACTCGGCAAAAAAGCGCAGCCGGTACAGGACGCGGCTGCCGTTGATCGAAACCAGTTCGCCGCCGTCGTAGGCGATGGCGCTGTAGTCGCCGCCGGGCTTGAAGCCCACCAGCGCGCGCCACAGTTCGGCGCGCAGTTCGTGCAGCCGGTCCAGCGCTTTTGCGGCGTCCGTGGCGTCCAGCACGAGGACGACGTCGAAGCGGTCGCGCACCGGTTGCCGGGCGGCGTTCTGCGCGGTGCTGGCGCCGGCCAGGTCGGATTGCGGTGTGACCCGGGCCGACGGCAGCGGCAGGTTCGGATCGTTCAGGTCGCCCCCGGCCGCCACGTGGTTGGACAGGCCGGGGCATTGCTCACGCAACTGCGTGAGGATCGGGGTGATCTTCATGGGTGCGTTCCAAAGTCGGGGGATGAGGAGCTGCAGAACCCTGCTCGCGATGGCGATGCCACAGGGGAAAACGATGTCGAATGCCCCACCGCTATCGCGAGCAGGCTCGCGCCCACAGGGGGGATGCGAAGTCAGGCTTTGGCGTCGGCCTTGGGATCCAGGCCGCTCGCCTCGATGAGGCAGCGGTAGCTGTCCTCGCGCTTGCCGCTGGCGGTGACCTTGTCGATCGACCAGCGTCCGCGCATGAAATCCGGCCAGGTGTCGTCAAGCACCAGCAGGCCTTCGGCGGACAGCCTCGGGTCGCCGGGGCAACTGACCTTCACCTTGTACTTTTCCCGCAGCATCTTGCGCACTTCGCCCTCGCCCACCGCTTTGGCCTCTTCCTCGCTGGGCTGGGTCTGGCGAAGGGTCTTGTACGGCGCAAGGCCGGTCTTGACCTCCCGCATCACGCAGGCGGCGGCGTCCCAGAACGTGGTCTTGCAGCCTTGGTTCTGCGTGCGGGCGGTCTCTTCCAGGACGGCGCTGATGAACGCGTGGTCGCCGGGGCGGTTGTCGCTTGTCACCGACAGCCGGACGTCCGGCAACACCTTGCCGGACAAGGACTTGACCTGCCCCGGCCGCGCCAGCACATACAGTTCGTTCACCGGTTTGGCGATCACCTTGTACTTGCCGGCCAGCCGCGTGATGAAGCCCATGTCGGTCTCGTTCGACTGGTCGACGTGGGCGATCCGGATCATCGCCAAGGCGGGATCGACCCGCGGCGAAAAACCGTGCCGCGCCACCAGCTCGCGAAACAGCGCGCCGAGGGTGGTGGGGCCATGGCTGGCGGTGCGGCGCTGCTTGAAGCCGGTCTCGTCCTTGGCGCTGAAGGGCGCCGCCGTGGCCACCAGTGTGAGGCGCAGCGGAAACAGGGTCGGCGTGAGACGGGTGACCTTGAACTGGCCCTTGTCGACCAGGCCGGATTCCAGGTAACCCACCCGCAGGCCGATGTTCCCCCCCAGGGTCGGCAACCCGGCGAGGCCTTCCAGGTCGAGCACCAGCGTCAGCTGGTCGGACTCAAGCCCGGCGGCATCGATGTGTTCCCAACTGATCAGGCGTTGGTTGAGCAGGGCCGCGTTGGCCCCGTAGATCTCGACCGACGGCGTGAATCCCAGTGCCATGCCGCCTCCTTAGTCCCAGGCCGTGACCGGTTTGATCGCGGCGGGTTTCGTGTCGAGTTCGGGCAGCGTCACCCAGACATCCGCCGGCAGGACCGGGCCCTGCTCGGCCAACTGCGGATTGAGCGCCCACAAGGCCTCCTCGGCCTGATCGTCGCTGCGGCCCGACTCGCGGTAGAGCAGCAGGTTGACCGAGTCGCCGGCCACGCTCCGTACCTTACGCATTGTTGAACTCCGCCAGTTCGAGGGTCCAGTCGACGACCATCGCCGTGCCATCGTCGATGACCTGGCTCTGGTTCTCCTGGATGTTGTTGATCCGCCACAGGCCCCAGTTGCGGCCGATGCCGTCGATCAACGGCAGCGGCGTGCGCAGGGCCTGCAACGCCCGCAGCTCATCGAGCCGCTCCATGGCCACGGCGTGCATCGATTTGCCGGTGACGGTCAGGGTCTCCGGTTTCTGCCCGCTCTGATGGGCCTTGGGTTTGCTGGTGAGGATCGGCAGTTCGCTCCAGCCGCCGTCGGACTTGCGCGCCAGCGTGCTGTAGGCGAAGCCGCGGGACAGGCCGAAGATGAAACTGCCCAGTGCCATTTGCTGTTTCATCCGGTGACTCCATCGGTCAGGGCCGCATCACGGCGGGTGGCGAGCGGGTTGTGGGTGAGCATCGGCAGGAACTGGCCATGGAACTGCCCGCTCAGCTGCTGACCGATGATCGTGCGGATCTGCTCGGCCGTGTCCGGCGCGGGGCACGTGACCTGGATCGACGGCGAAAAGGTGACCTGCTGGGTCTGGCTCGGGGCGTTGACGAGGTTCTTGGCGACGTCTGCCGGCGGCGCGAGTTTGTCGACCGCCGGGGCGGCCAGTTTCTCTCCCAGCCAGGCACCCGCCGTCCCGCCGAGGACACCACCGATGGCCGTGCCGATGCCCGGCAGCAAGAAGGAGCCGATGGTGGCGCCGATGGCCGTCCCGGCCAATTGGCCGGCCGCTCCGCCCACCGCCTGGTCATCGCCTTCACGCCAGCCTTTCAGGCCTTTGTAGGCGGCGCCGGCCAGCATCAGCGGCGTCGCGGCCTTGCTGACGAAAGGCATCGCCCTGGCCATCAGCGGCAGGACCCTGGCCCCGGCACTGCCCAGCGCGGGCATGACGCGGGCGGCGGCGCCCCTGATCGACGGCATGACCTTGAGCGCCGCACTGCGCAGACGGGCATGCGGGCTTTGGCGCACGGCGCCTGCCCGGGGCTGGGCGGGCTTGGCGGGAGCCTTGGCCCCCTTGCCTTGGCCCGTTTTGCGACCGGGCCGCTTCTTTTTGCGACCGCCGCCGTCGTCATCGCCGGTGATCATGTCGCCGATGTCGGGCGGCAAGCGCGCCGCCGCCAGGCGCAGCAGCCTCGCGGAGACCGCATCGAGCACCGAGGACACGCCGGTCTTCAGCGCGCCCGCCACGAACGGCGTGGCGGCCACCCCCAGCAACGTCAGCGCCGCCGTGACGAACGGGAACGTCTCGGCCGCTGCGCTCAGCCCGTTGACCAGCGCCGTGAGCCCTACGGCAATGCCATCGGTCACCGGCGCCAGCGCCGTGCCGACGGACGTGGACAGCCTGTTGAGGCTCGCGTCCAGCGCATTCCAACGCCCTTGGGAGGTGTTGCCGTAGGCCTCGGCGGTCGCGGCCGCGGATCCTGCGCCCTCACCGCGTTTCGATGTCGCGTACAGCGACTTGTCGGCCACCAGCCTGAAGGCTGTGCTGACATCCTCCGGCTTCTTCAGCAGCTCAAGCACCGCATCGTTGTTGCCGAACAGCGTCTTGGTCAGCGCAGCCTGTTTCTCTTCAGGCTGTTTCTTGAGTTCTTCAAGCACCAGCTTGATCGTCTGCGGCGCATCGCTGCTCATGCCGCGGGCCAGCGACTCAGGGTTCAGGCCCATCTGCGCCCAGGCTTCGCGTTGCGCCGAGGACGCGGTCTCGCCCTTGCCCAACGTCGCCGTGAAGCTCTTCAGCGCCGCCCCGGCGTCGGCCTTGCCGGCGCCGCTGTTGAGGAACGCGGCCGCCAATGCGGCCACTTGCTCGGGGGTCATGCCCGTCGCTTTCGCGCTCTCGCCGGCACTCTGAACGACAGCGCCGATGTCGGCGGCCTTGACGTTCAGGCCGCTGTTGCCCAGATGGCTGGTCGCGTCGGCCAGGTCCTGGCTCTGCAACCGGTCGAGCTTCAGCGTCGTGCGCCAGCCGGCCAGCATCTCGCCGGCCGCCTTGACGTCGATCTTGAACGCCGACGCATTGAGGGCGGCATCGCTGGAGAACGTCTGCAACGCGTCCCGCTTCTGATCGCCCTTCAAGCCGTCGCTGATGCCGGACCTGAGGGCGGCCAACTGCACCTGCAGCAAGTCCGTACCCGTGGCCCCGCTGGGGGCGATCCGTTTGTCGCTGGCGGTTTCCAGGTTCTTTTCCGAGAGGGCCTGAAGCGATTGCTTGCTCAGGTGCAGCACCTGGTTCAGCTCGACCAGCGCCGTCTCGTTGGCCATGGCCGACTGAAGGCCTTTGGGCGGCGGGCGCTGCTCGATCTCGGCCTTGAGTTTCGACTTCGGCTCAGGGGCCGCCGCCGGGGCTGCGGCCCCTGCCTTGAACAGCGATTGCTGGCTGACCAGCTGCTCGCGCAGCTTGATCTGTTCCTGGGTCAGCAAGCGGATGTCCACGCTCGCCAGGGCCAGCGTCAGATTGAGGTCCTGCAGCGGCTTGCCCAGGCCCTCGGGCAGCGCCGGTCCGCCTGCGCTGGTGCCGCCCTCGCCGGCGTACGTGAGCGCGTATCTGTTTTCTGCCATGCCGCCCTACTCCTGTTTCACGCCAAGGCGAGTGATCGCTATGTCGTAGCGGCGCAACGCCTTTTCGGCGTCCCATTCCAGAATCTCCGCCTCACTTACCGGGTAAATGAGCGGCACGACATCGAGGATCACTTCGATGTCGCGCTCCGAAAGTAGGCCGCCGGCTGGTTTAAAAAATCGTCGATGCGCACCTGCAGCTGCGTCCAGTCCGGAACGCTCATATGGGCCAGATCGGGGATCATCAGGCCGGTGCAATGGGCGGTGATGAATTCGGCGCGTTCCTTGGCCGTCTTCAGTTTCTTCATCACTTTGGTGGCGCGCAGCGCCGGCATTTCCAGGCTCAGCGAGGTCACGGTGCGGCCGGTCACGGCGAGCGGCAGCAGCAGCTGCACCTCGTCCGGGTCGTCCGAACGCCTGGCGTCTTCGGCCTGGGCGAGAAAGTGCGACGCCGGTTGGGTCGACATCTCGTGCACGTACTGGGCGATGCTCACGTAGTCCGGGCGCTTGAGCTGGTCGAGTTCCTTGGCCGACAGCCCGGTGGCCAGCAGCGCCAGCTCGAAGAACTGATCGTCCTCGTCGTCGCCGGCGCGCTCCAGCGCTTCTTTCTGCGCGGCGTAGAACAACGGCTTGAGCTGGATCTGCGCGATCTCGGCCCCGTCGTCGCCGGTGATCGGCGACAGCAGGTCATGCTGGGGTGGCATCCACGACATGAATGAATTCCTTGGTGATTCTTGAGGGGGTGTTGCAGTCCCTTGTGGGAGCGGCGGTGCGACGATTCGACTTGCCCGCGATGAGGTCGGCACATCCAACATTGATGTTGTTTGACCCACCGCCATCGCGGGCAAGCCCGCTCCCACAGGGTTTTGTGATTGCCTTTAGCCGGGGGCTTACGGCATCAGCACCGCGCGGCGGGCATCGCCGAGGATGTCCACGCCGTTGAGCACGAACTTCTGGGTGCGCACGTCGATGTCGATCACCGGCACGCCGTTTTCCAGGCGGTTGTAGGTGCGGCAGGACAGCTCCAGGGTGGTCTTGGGTTTCTCGCCCATTTTCACGGTGGCTTCCTCAAGGGTTTTCAGCTTGCCGCCGACGGTGTGGTAGGTGAACCAGGTGTTGCCGTCCTGGTCCTGGCCGGCCTCGCGCACGTTCAGCAGGATGTCGTCGCCCAGCTTCACGCCCAGGGCCAGCATGACTTCGGGACCGGCGCCCTGAAGGATCAGCTTGGCGCCCAGGGCCTTGGCGCCCTTGGCCATTTCCTCGACGATGAAGCGGCCGCCCGTCATGTTTTCCATGTCGAACTCGATCTTCGGCGCCGTGAACTCTTCCACGGTCGCCGACAGCGGCAGGCCTTGCAGGGTGGCCGCGATGGCCTGGCGGTTGCGGTTGGTAAACATTAGAGAACGTCCTCCAGGAACTGCTCGATGATTTCATCGCGGGCGTTGAGTTGGTAAACCATGTGTTCGTTCGGCGCGTAGCGGCCGTAGTCGATGACCACGTACCAGGTGCCGTTCTTGTACTTCTCGACGCTGTTGAGTTCCGGGTGCAGGTACACGCTGCCGCCGGGAATGGTTTCGTCGGCGACCAGGGTCTGCAGCCAGTCGTTGATGCGCTTGACCTCCTGGTCCATGAAGGACTTGGTCAGGTTCTTGGCCATGGCCTTCTGGCCGGCCTTCACCAGCTTGCGGCTGATGGCGTCTTCCAGGCCCACGTAGCTGATGAACTTGCCGGTGATCGAGCGGTTGCCCAAAAGCGAGAAGCCGCCGAGGATGGTGCGGGCGTAGTAGCTCACGCCGTAGCGGTTGAGCAGGTCGCCTTCGGTGGAGGTGTCGAGGATGTTGTATTCCACGACGCGGGACACGTCCTCGGCGTAGGTCACCTGGTTGCCCGGGCTTTCCCACTGCTTGACCTTGGCCAGCGCGGCGATCGCCAGGCTCGATGGTGCCAGGAAGACGTTCTTCTTCGCCGCCTTCGAGTACACCGCCGGCATGTTGTGCACCACCAGGCAACGGTCGAAGCCCAGGTCCGCGCCGCCCAGCTCCTGGCTGTACAGCACCTGGTCCGCCACCGAGGCGTCCTTGCCGTCCAGCACCACGCGGGCCTTGATGCGCTTGCCGAACGAGGCGAACTCGCCGGCCACCGCCTTGGTGCCGGTGAAGCCCGGCGCGCCGATGATGGTCAGGTCTTCCGGCACGCTGCCCAGCGCCGCCAGGCCCAGCTTGCGGCCGGTGGCCGGCTCGATGCCGCCGATCACGTTGTTGACGGTGTCGGCCGGGGTCGCGCCCGCCTCGACGATCACCACGTACACCGGCACCTTGACCACTTTGAGGATCTGGTAGACCGCGTGGTACAGGGTGCCCTCTTCGGCGCCGGTCGGATCCAGCAGCGCGTGGGTGGTGAAGCTGTTGATGCGAAACGGCGCGTTGCGCGGAATCAGCGGATCGGCCTTCGGCGCGGTGCCGACCAGGCCGATGACGTTGTCGCCCAGGCCGCCCATGGCCTCGGGGGATTCGGTGGCATTGACGGTGATGCCGTTGTGCTCGAAGTTCAGGACTTCAGCCATGTTCAGTCAGCCTTCTTGGCAGCGGCCTTCTTGGCCTGGGTGGTTGGGGTCTTCAGCTCAAGCCGGCCGGCGGTGTGCAGCGCGCTGGCCTCGACGTCGAGCAGGTCGAACTCTTGGCCGACGCTCGACCAGTGACCGCCCCCGGTGGGGAACGGGACGAGCACGGTGTAGGTTTGGCGGGTTGCCATTTTTCGTTTCTCCATAAACGGGAAAGCCCCTGCGGGGAGGGGCTTGAGGCAGGCGAAAAAAAACCGCTTTCGCGGTCGGGACTCAACTGATGAAGGACGGCTTTTCGGGCCAGAGCACCTGCGAAGGCTGCTCTATGGCTTGCGGAATGTCCCGCAGCGCCTTGCGGTAAGCCGTCACTTGCGCCAATTGGTCGGCGCTGATCGGAAAGTCCGGCAACTGGGTGAAATCGGTTGCCTGCAGAAGTTGATCACGACGGGTGCGAATGGCCGCCCACTCGATTTCGGGCATGGGGGCCGCCAGGCCCACTTCGGAATTGTTGCTTACAGATGCGTCAGACATGTCGGTTCCTTAACTGAAGACTACGGTTTCGGCCAAAGACAGCTTGGGCTTCAGGTCGCCCAGATTGAACAGCCGTCCGTTACCTACCCGCATGGTGTCGATGCGGACCGTGGTGTAGTAGATGCTGGGAAGCAGGATCCGCATGACGATGTTGCCGTTCGTGTCGACATAGACCGAAGGCGTCATGTTGCCGAACGTCGAAACGTTCTGGAGGGTGCGGGTCGGTTGGTAGCAGTAGCCGACCAGCGTCTCCTCGATGATCTTGGCGGTTCCGTAGCTGTAGCCCTTGATGTTGAACCAGAACATTTCCGAGTTGACGTTGATGTTCAACGGCGTCTTGAAATGCATGTAGACGTTGGCGGTGGTGCCCAGATCCGTCGAGGTGAAACTGCCTACGGCGCCGACGCCCTGCAGTCCGCCGGTGCCGGAGACGAACCCTTGCAGGACATTCCGACGGATGGTGCCCAATGCCGCCGGATCCCCTTCCACATCCTTCTGGTTGCGCCACTCATTGAACTGGTTCAATGCGTCGGCCATGGTGCTGTTGATGCTGCCGATCTTGCCGTTGACCACAGTGGTCAAGTTGTTGGCCGCTGTGACCAACGCTGCAACAGTGGTTTCTAGACTCACGATTCAAATCCCTGTGTTTTCAAAATGTACTGACTGCGCATCCGCACAATCACTTGGCGGACTCAAGCGCCATCACGCGGAACATCAAGTCGACATGGCGCACCATGTTGTCGATGTCAGCGCACGCCAGAGCCGTGAACTCTTCGCTGAGCAGGATGTTGAGGTTCTCGGCGCCGACCACCACGGTCACGCTGTTGGCCGGCAACGGAGAGATGTCGAGCGTGAATTTCTGCAGTACGCGGGCGGCTCCCGCCTTGTAGGTCAGCAGCTTGCCCGCGACGGAATAGACCGCCAGGAGCGTGCCGCTGGCGAGATAGAAACCGAATTCTCCGATCTCGTATTCGTCCGGGCCGCTGAACAGTGCCCCCATTCTGAGCTGTCCGGATCCCAGATCCTCGTAATCGACAATCTCCACCCGTTGGCGCTCGTCACGAAGCGCGGTTTCCGAGCCGTTCGGGTCATAACGGCCCGTACCGGCGCCGATGTGGGTGATTTGGCCCTTCAAGCCTTGGTTCTTCGCCTGCAACACTTCATTCAGTCCGGCCGATGTGAAGTGAACCAGGCGCGTTAGGTTGTCTGTCATGGCTGCGCCTTGAGGTCGTAATCATTGATGGTGTAGCGCCGGGTCGCCCCGGCGCCGGCTAAATTGGCTCCCAGCACCAGCGTCGGCAGGGTCGCGCCAAGACGCAGTTCCGCGTCGGACAACGGCGCCCACGCCGCCCCGCTGGAGACCAGGAAAGCGGCCAGCGGCACATCCGGCAACGTGGCGGGCCGACTGTCTTCGCTGACGCTAAGGCCGGGATCGGCCCCCGCCGCTGTCCGCAGGCCGCCCGCGGTGGCATGGACAATGGTGATGGTGGCCCCGTCACGCTCGCTTTTGGCCGCGTTGATCCGCTGGATCAGGCGATTGTGGTCACCGCTCGACCAGTCCCTGCCGACGATGGCCTGCACGTCGAAGGTGTAAGGCACGCCCGTCGGCCGCTGCTGATGCCAGGCCGTGACATTGGGCGTGAAACCCAATGACTCCACGGCATGGCTCAAGGCCTGACCGGTTCCTGCCTGACGCTGTATCTGCCAGGACAAAGAGATCGTCAGGCGCTTCTCGGCTTCGTTGGCCTGAGGGCTCCATTCACTCACCCCGCGATCCGCCGCCAGATACGGCAGAAACGCCACTGGCGTCTGCGTCGGATCCATCAGCTCGGGAAACGGCGGCGCGATGCGGTCGAGCAAGGCGCCGAAGCCCAGGTCCAGCCCGCGCTCAAGCGGCGAAGCGTTGGCCGGCAGCAGCGTCGGGCGCTGCGTTTGATCGCTCATAGCGTCTGCACCTCGACCTCGACCGCCGTGCAGTACGGTGCCTGGAACGCGGTGGTGACGATGGGCGCCAGCGGTTCGAGGATCTGCAGTTGCACGGCGCCGGCGCTGTGCAGCGTGTAGTCGATCCAGCTCGGATCGACCCGCCCTTCCAGGCGGTGACAACTGTCGGCGTAGGCTTGCAGGTGCTGCTCGGCGGCGACCTGGGTCAGGCCCGAATCGGGGCCTGAGTTGATCTTGGCCACCACGCGGATTTTGTAGCGCTGGATGTCGGCGCCGCGCACGGTGACCTTATCGGTCTCCGGGCAAACGTCAGGCCGGGCGAAGTGCTTGCGCACCCCGTCGAGCAACGCGGCGGACGGCGTGCCGTCGCCCTCCCGCGCCAGCACGGTGACCTGCACTTCGCCGGGCGCGGTGCGCCGGCCGTTGCCGTCCTTGACCTGGGCGGCGAGGCCGTCCGGGGCAAAGGTGTAGGTGACGTTCACCACGCCGGCGTCGGTGGACGCCACCTTCACCGTCGGCCGCTCGCCGAGGGTGAACACTTCGCGGCGGTACTGCATCCGCGAACCCGCCGCCGGCGCATGGGGCGCCAGGTAGTAGCGCAGGCGGGCGTCGTCGTCGCTTTCGTACACCGGTGGCACCGGCGGGAACGCCGCCGGATCGCCCGGATCGAGCAGCTGGCGCTCCAGGCCCATGTCGGCCAGCCGCGCGTCCAGGTTGCTGCCGGTGGCCCACCACGCCAGCATCTGCTTGATGCGGGCGTTGTACTTGCGCTCATGGGTCTGCAGGCGCACGCAAAAGGCTTCGAGGGCCAGGGTCAGCAGCTCGCTTTCGTTCTCCAGGCTGGCCTTGAGTTTCTCTATGCTTTGCGGGGCGCGGGCGCCGACGTAGTCGACGACGAACGCCTTGAACTCGGCGAGCAAATCCTCGAACGCGTCGATGGCGATCAGCGCAGGTTCAGCCAACTGGTTCTGGCCGGGGATCAGCATGCTCATGTCACGACCTCGAAAGTCTGTTGGCGGTTTTTCCAGGTGCCGGCGAAACGCAGCAGCAGCCCCGCGCCCTGGCGTGTGGCGACGATCACCTGCGGCTGGAAGTCGCCGATGCCGTTCTGCGGGTTGTAGAACGCCTGGGCCGCATGGCTCTGGGCCAGGAGCAGGACGTCGTCGCCCAGGTTCCGGCCCAGCAAGGTGGGGATCAGGGAGCCGTACAAGGGCCGTTTCTGCCGTGTGCCCAGCGGCGTGGTCAGGGCCCGGGTCGCGCGCTGCACGAACTGCAGCCAGTCGTCGACCGTGGCCCCGGTGTCTCTATCGATTCCGATCATGGAAGGCTCTCGGGTCAGGGGCTGATGACGCGGCCCTGGTGATCCACCAGCGGGCCGCTGAAGTGCACGCCCGCCGCATCGATCGTCAGGCCGGTGGCGCCCAGTTGCAGGTTGATCGCCTGCGTGGTCATCGCCAGGCGCGCCGGGCCGATGCTCAGCTCCAGCGCTTCGCGGGAGCCTTTGAACGCGGCCGGGCCGTTCTGCCAATGCAGGGTGTGGGTGGCGTCGTCATAGCCGCTTTCGCTGCCGTCCCCGTGCACCCGACGGGTCAGCGTCGGCACCGTGGAGGCAGGCGGAAACCGGTCGCTGTTCAAGCCGAACAGCGCCACGCTCTGCGCGCCGCTTTCGCCGCTGCCGTAGTTCAACAGCAGGCATTGCTCGCCCGGCGTCGGGATCCGCGACTCGCTCTGCGCCCCGGCGCTGGGGTTGAAGAACTTGATGGACGGCGTCAGCAATCCGCCGTGGCTGACCCGGCAGGTGTTGCCGGCGGCATCCACTTCCTGGCACACGCCGATGCGGCAGAAGCTTTCGGCGCGGCGGTGCAGGTCTTCGACTTCCGCTTCCATCTCGGCCAGCCGCTCGATGATCGGCCCCAGTTGCATGCGTATCAGCGCATCGAACACGGCTCAAGCCTCCAGCGAGGTGTATTGGTCAGGGTCGTCGATGTCGCTGACTTCCCAGGTGCGGGCGAATTTCGGGGTGCCGAGCGGATCGTCGAGCAAGGTCGGGCCGAGGTAGAGGGTCTGGATGAACGACAGCGTCCAGGCCTTGTGGGACTGCCCGTCCCGCACCAGCAGCGACGGCACGCCGTCGAGGTTCGAGGGCCGGTCGCATTGGTCGCCGGGCAAGCCCCAGCGGTTGTCGGTGGCCAGGTTCTTCAGCGCGGCGATCAGGTCGCAAGCGGCGAACGCACTGGCGGAAAGCGCCGGGACGACTTGCAGCGACAGCGTCAGCACATGGGCGATGCGCCCGTCGGCCGCCCGCTCGCCCGGGCCGTTGCGTTCGATGTCGATCAGCACCCAGGCCTTGTCGCCCGGGGTGGTGAATTCGGGGTGGGCGCCGACCTGCACATCGAGGCCGGCGGCGTTGCGCAAGGTTGTCGCCATCGCCGTGAACAGCTGCGAAGGCTGCTGGATCGGTGCAGGCATGCATGACCTCCTTTTCGAATGTCCACACCCAACCCCGCCGCCCGACGGCAGCGAGGACAGAATGTGAAGGGTTACTGCGGATCGTGCGGCGGCGCTTCGCTCAGGCCCATGCGCTTGGCGGCCCAGCGTTCGTACAGGCCGATGGCGACGTCCGCGCCGGCCATGGCCGTCAGGCAGCCGAACGCGCCGGCGGCCCAGATCGACAGGCCGGCGGCGTACAGCAGCATGATCGCGGAGACCCCGCAGATCATGCACGCGCCGGAGCGCAAGGCCAGCCGGCGCAGCAGCGCCCAGCCCCGGGCGCCTTCCTTGTCGGCGCGCCACATCTCGCCGGACACCCCGCCGACGACGGCCAGGAGGATGACCAGCCAGATCGGCATGTCCGCCAACGCTTGTTGCTCGTTCGTCATGTCACGCCTCCAGGGTGCGTTGATGGATGGGGGGGAAACCGCCGGTGCCGGGCACGGCCTCGGGTGGATGCGCCGATCCGGGATTACAGGCGTTCAACGATGACGTTGTCGATGAAGGCATAGTTGGCGTAAGGGTTCTGCTCGTTGAAGAAGGCCAGCGTCGTTTGCGCGGTGGTGGCGGTGAAGTCGTAGGTGACGGTGTTCCATTCGACCGCGACGCCTTTGGCGACCGGCGTGTCGAAG
Organism: Pseudomonas ekonensis; assembly: GCF_019145435.1. Taxonomy (NCBI): domain Bacteria; kingdom Pseudomonadati; phylum Pseudomonadota; class Gammaproteobacteria; order Pseudomonadales; family Pseudomonadaceae; genus Pseudomonas; species Pseudomonas ekonensis. The sequence goes on from NZ_JAHSTS010000002.1 coordinate 1,264,087, forward strand.
CTGACGGTCTGCCCGGCCACCTTGACCTGCACGACGCCGCTGCCGGAGCGGCTGGCGAAGCGAGAGTTGCCGGCGCTGAAGGTCAGGCGGTACTTGGCGCCGGGGGTGGTGGCGAAGTTCTGCTGAATGCCGCCGCCGTTGCCGTAGACATAGTTGGCCAGGTCGACGATCACCACGCCGTCCGCCGCAGCGGAACCGCCGATGGAGGCCGGCATGTTGAAGTACTCGGCGCCGGACAGGAACGTGGTCCAGCCGGTGATGAAGTTGGCCTTTGCCGGAGTGTCCAGAATGCAGCTGCCGCTGCAGCCCGGCTGTTCGAAGCTGCCGTTGACCAGAAGGTTGGCCGCCGCCACGTTACCTGCGGCGCCGAACAGCGCGGCGGTGACGATCAGCGGTGCGATGTATTTTTTCAGAACGTTCATGTGTTCACCTGTCGAGTGGGATGAGGGGGTTGAGCTGCCTGGGCAGCCTTCATGTCGCTCACGGGCGATGGCTCGGGGCTCGCGGCCCTCACATGATTCAGCGTCCCGCATCGGGAACATTTGATCTGGAGCTCGGCACACTGGCCCATGCGGGCAAGCAGCCTGTTGCAGTGTCCGCATCTGCAATCTTTCAACATCTGCAACGGGCCTTATTCATGGGCTGGATCCTTCCTTGTCGCCGGTGCGGCGCCACGCCTTACGGCAGTTGCGGCCAAGCGATGGTCACCGGAAAGCCCGGCTGCTTGTTGACCTGGCCGAACGCGACGCAGTATTCCTTGAAGGCCGTCAGGTAGGCCTGTTCGGCCGCGGTGGCCACGCCCAGGTCGACCTTGAACTGCAAGCCCGAGGAGGCGACGCTGGCCATGACGTTGTCGAGCCGGCGGACTTTCTCGTTGCGCATTTGCTCGCCCAGCACCGATTGCGGCCACGGGAACCCCGAGTTGAAGCTCCAGACCCCGTCGGTGTTGACGGCGTTGTAGCCGTAATCGACCTGCGAGTTCACGGTGCCGGTGATGTCGACCCAGAGCTGGCCGGCCGGAAACTCTTCGGTGATCGGGTTGACGGTCTCAAAAATGTTGTCGACCTTGCCCTCGACCACCCGGGCATACTTTTTCAGGCTCATCGCTCACTTCCTTGATGGATTGCCGACACTTCGGCGTTCGTCTTTCTATCTGCACAAGGCAGGCATTCCAAAAGGCCCGGCGCCAGGCCGGGCCTTTCAGCAATGCACTCCTTTGCCTTCCTTTCATTCCCTTGAACCGAAAGGAAGCTGACTTTTCGGCGCTGCTGGCGCGGTACGAGTCCGTTCAAATTGTTCCTCCGGCCGCGGTCCCTGCCCGCCGGATAACTGCTCTTGGTGCTTTACGCTGCACACCCGGGTCAGTTGCCAACCCTCTGAACCGTTGAGGCCGGTTCATCGCTGCCTGTTCTTGTGGAACTAAAGAGCGGTCTTGCCAGCCGCTTTGTCGAGCGGCTTGGTGGCAAGAATATGCACTCGTGCATATCCAGTCAATGCAAAAGTGCATTTATTTATGCACGGCAAATGCACGAACGCATGAAAGCCCCGCCGCTCAAGGCTTCGGTCGTTTTCGACAGGCGAAAAAAAACCCGCCGAGGGGCGGGTTCTGTCTGACAGGGGTGGGGCTATCGGGCGTACATGCCCCACCAGAATACGTGACCGATGATGACGATCTGCTCTTCCTGGATCTCCTGGAAGCTGTAGTCCTCGTCCGGATGCTCGTCACGGTTGAAGCTGCGCAGGCGGATGCCGGTGGGCAGGCGATAGAGCTGCTTCACCCGCAGCTGGCCATTGTGGTTGATGGCGTAGAGATCGCCGTCGACGATGTCGCCGATACCGCACTTGCCGGCGTTGACGCCGACGGTGGCGCCGTCGCGCAGCACCGGCAACATGCTGTTGCCGCGCACCGTCACGCATTTGGCCTGGTCGAACTGCACACCGTTGTGACGCAGGCTGCGCTTGCCGAAGCGCAGGCTTGAGCGTTCGCTCTCTTCCACGACGAATCTTCCTGATCCTGCAGCCAATTCAACCTCACGAAGAAAGGGCACCGACACCTCGTCGTCATCGACGGGGGTGTCGTCGTCCCACAGGCTTATGTCCTTGAGTTCCGCATGCACGTCATGGCGCGCGCCGGCAGCCGCCGGCGCAATGTCGGCGCGCCCGCGCAACTGATCGGTGCTCACGGCGAAGTATTCGGCGATCTTCGAGATGTGCTTGTCCGAAGGATCGACGATCTTCCCGCTGAGGATCCGCGAGAGAGTGGATTGAGGCACGCCGGTGCGACGGTGAAGCTCCGTGGGGGAGATCCCGTGCCGGTCGAGCAGTGCTCTTAATACGGTAGATACGTTGCGTTTTTGCATAACGCGCATAGTGCTTGAAGAATTCGGCGAAGACAAATGCTGATTTGCATATTTCGTGCATGGCGCACAATTCTAGACCAAACATCTCGTCTCATTTCTCTTGGCGCGGATCCCGGATGAGCACGACATGAACGGCTAGCCTGAACGGCATGACACCCTCCAGAAAGGAGTCTTATGGTGAATGTTCCTGATCCGGCGCAATACCCGATGACGCCTGATGAGCAAAGGATTTCAGTTCAAGCGCTGAGTTTTGCCCGTTCAAACAAAAAGGCGATCGCTAAACGCCTCACTGACAAAACCGTGTTTCTGCCGGAGGAAGCGCCTGTATCGGTATTCATGGCGGGCTCCCCCGGCGCAGGCAAAACCGAAGCGTCCATCGCACTCATCAACCTGTTCGCAGACACGAAAATCTTGAGAGTCGATCCGGATGAGCTACGCAACGAATTCTCAGGTTACACGGGAGGAAACGCCTGGCTGTTCCAACGCGGAGTATCGGTTCTGGTCGAAAAGGTTCTCGATTTCGCCATTGATCAACGACAGTCGTTCCTGCTCGACGGCACGTTCTCCAACCTCGATGTAGCCAGGAAAAACGTCTCGAGATCATTGAGAAGGGAGCGGTTTGTGCAGATTCTGTATGTTTATCAAAATCCGTTCCTGGCTTGGGAATTTGTGAAGGCACGCGAGGAGGCCGAAGGAAGAAGGATCCGCAAGGAGCATTTCATCGATCAGTATTTTGCGGCGCGTGACGTAGTGAACGCACTTAAGCTAGAGTTCGGATCCGATATCCACGTCGACCTGCTGCTCAAGCACATCGACAACTCGGGGCGGCTTTACAAGGCTGGTGTCGATAAAATTGACTACCATATCCCTGAGCGATACACACGAACCGATCTTGAGGCCAAGCTCGGGTGACCTTCAGGAGCGCATTCATGACGTCCATCAGGCCAGGCGCCGCCAAAGGGGCCAAAAGCGCGTTTGCCGACTTTATCCGCAATGCGAAGTCCGAACAGAAAAAACGCGTCTATGGTGAAGTTCTCACCGAAGCGACCAAACAGCAGAACCTTGTGATGATGCAAGCCGAGACCAACAGAGCCTGAATCGTCAGCACCCCGCCGATTGAAGCCCGACCCAGTGTCGGGCTTTTCATTTTCCATCGGTGCGAAGATTGCCGGTCGACCGTTCTCCTGCGCCCGACGGACCGCCCATGGTAACCTTGCGCCCATCGCGGAAAAGCCTGGCCGACGCCCCGCTTTTGCCCCACTCCTTTGAACGAGTTGCCTGACAATCCGATGAATAAAGCCGTCTCCGACCTGTCCTCCCATACCCCGATGATGCAGCAGTACTGGCGCCTGAAGAACCAGCACCCGGATCAGCTGATGTTCTACCGCATGGGCGACTTCTACGAGATCTTCTACGAGGACGCGAAGAAGGCGGCCAAGCTGCTGGACATCACCCTGACCGCCCGCGGGCAGTCGGCGGGGCAGGCGATTCCGATGTGCGGGATCCCGTTCCACGCGGCGGAAGGCTACCTGGCGAAGCTGGTGAAGCTGGGCGAATCGGTGGTGATCTGCGAACAGATCGGCGATCCGGCCACCAGCAAGGGCCCGGTGGAACGTCAGGTGGTGCGGATCATCACCCCCGGCACGGTCAGCGACGAAGCGCTGCTGGACGAGCGCCGCGACAACCTGATCGCGGCCGTGCTGGGCGACGAGCGTCTGTTCGGCCTGGCGGTGCTGGACATCACCAGCGGCAACTTCAGCGTGCTGGAGATCAAGGGCTGGGAAAACCTGCTGGCGGAACTGGAGCGGGTCAACCCGGTGGAGCTGTTGATCCCGGATGACTGGCCGAAGGACCTGCCGGCGGAAAAACGCCGTGGCGTGCGCCGTCGCGCCCCGTGGGATTTCGAACGTGACTCGGCGCTCAAAAGCCTCTGCCAGCAATTCTCCACCCAGGACCTGAAAGGCTTCGGCTGCGAAAACCTGACCCTGGCCATCGGCGCCGCCGGCTGCCTGCTGGCCTACGCCAAGGAAACCCAGCGCACCGCCCTGCCCCACCTGCGCAGCCTGCGCCATGAGCGCCTGGACGACACCGTGGTGCTGGACGGCGCAAGCCGGCGCAACCTGGAACTGGACACCAACCTGGCCGGCGGTCGCGACAACACCCTGCAATCGGTGGTCGACCGTTGCCAGACCGCCATGGGCAGCCGCCTGCTGACCCGCTGGCTGAACCGTCCATTGCGCGACCTCACCGTCCTGCTGGCGCGCCAGACCTCCATCAGTTGCCTGCTCGACCGCTACCGCTTCGAACGCCTGCAACCGCAGCTCAAGGAAATCGGCGACATCGAACGGATCCTGGCGCGGATCGGCCTGCGCAACGCGCGGCCCCGTGACCTCGCCCGCCTGCGCGACGCCTTGGGGGCCCTGCCGGAACTGCAGACCGCGATGGCCGATCTGGAAGCCCCGCACCTGGCGCGCCTGGCCGCCACCGCCGGCACCTACCCGGAACTGGCGGCGCTGCTGGAGAAAGCCATCATCGACAACCCGCCGGCGGTGATCCGCGACGGCGGCGTGCTCAAGACCGGCTACGACAGCGAACTGGACGAGCTGCAATCGCTGAGCGAAAACGCCGGCCAGTTCCTCATCGACCTGGAAGCCCGGGAAAAGGCCCGCACCGGCCTTGCCAACCTGAAGGTCGGCTACAACCGCATCCACGGCTACTTCATCGAGCTGCCGAGCAAGCAGGCCGAATCCGCGCCGGCCGACTACATCCGGCGCCAGACCCTCAAGGGCGCCGAGCGTTTCATCACGCCTGAGCTCAAAGCGTTCGAAGACAAGGCGCTGTCGGCCAAGAGCCGGGCCCTGGCCCGGGAAAAAATGCTCTACGAGGCGCTGCTGGAAGACCTGATCGGCCGGCTGCCGCCGCTGCAGGACACCGCTTCGGCGCTGGCCGAACTCGATGTGCTGAGCAACCTTGCCGAGCGCGCGCTCAACCTGGACCTGAACTGCCCGACGTTCGTCAGCGAACCGTGCATGCGCATCGTCCAGGGCCGTCACCCGGTGGTCGAGCAGGTGCTGACCACGCCGTTCGTGGCCAACGACCTGAGCCTGGACGACAACACCCGGATGCTGGTGATCACCGGCCCGAACATGGGCGGTAAATCCACCTATATGCGGCAAACGGCATTGATCGTGCTGCTGGCGCACATCGGCAGCTTCGTGCCGGCGGCCAGCTGCGAACTGTCGCTGGTGGACCGGATCTTCACCCGGATCGGCTCCAGCGACGACCTGGCGGGCGGGCGCTCGACCTTCATGGTGGAAATGAGCGAAACCGCCAACATCCTGCACAACGCCACCGACCGCAGCCTGGTGCTGATGGACGAAGTCGGCCGCGGCACCAGCACCTTCGACGGCCTGTCCCTGGCCTGGGCGGCGGCCGAGCGCCTGGCGCACCTGCGCGCCTACACGCTGTTCGCCACCCACTACTTCGAACTGACCGTGCTGCCGGAGGCCCAGCCGCTGGTGGCCAACGTGCACCTCAACGCCACCGAGCACAACGAACGCATCGTGTTCCTGCACCACGTGCTGCCGGGGCCGGCGAGCCAGAGCTACGGCCTGGCCGTTGCGCAACTGGCCGGGGTGCCGAGCGAAGTGATCGCCCGCGCCCGCGAACACCTGGGCCGCCTGGAGACCACCAGCCTGCCCCACGAGCAACCGGCACCGGTCAAGGGCAAGCCGGCCGCACCGATGCAGAGCGACCTGTTCGCCAGCCTGCCGCACCCGGTGCTGGACGAATTGGCCAAACTGGACCTGGACGACCTGACCCCGCGCCGTGCGCTCGAAATGCTCTATACCTTAAAGAACCGGATATAAGCACTGAAGAAGCGGATATAACGCAAACGGCTTCAAGCTGGTAGAATCTCGCGCGGTTCGGGATGCTGCTGGCTAATAGCCTGGCCGGCAGACATCGCTCCCGAACCTGGCGACCCCAACCGTGAAGGGGCAACGCTGCCGCCGCCTGAGGAGAAAATTAGAAATGACCTTCGTCGTCACCGACAACTGCATCAAGTGCAAGTACACCGACTGCGTAGAAGTCTGTCCGGTGGACTGCTTCTACGAAGGCCCGAACTTCCTGGTGATCCACCCGGACGAGTGCATCGACTGCGCCCTGTGCGAACCGGAATGCCCGGCCGTGGCCATTTTCTCCGAGGACGAAGTGCCGGAAGAGATGCAAGAGTTCATTCAGCTGAACGTCGAGCTGGCCGAGATCTGGCCGAACATCACCGAGAAGAAGGATTCGCTGCCGGACGCCGAAGAGTGGGATGGCGTCAAAGGCAAGATCAAAGACCTCGAACGCTGATCCGTTCCGCGCTCGACGGAAAAGGCCCCTTGCGGGCCTTTTTGCTTTTCTGCAGGCGAAAAAAAGGGGCGGTTTGACCCGCCCACATTTTTTCCCTATTCCCTGTGATCCTTTTCATCGTCCTGATGAATCGCGTCCTGCGATGTCCATTCCCCTCTTCCCTGAAGGGCGTGTCTATCCGTCGACACAACCCAGATACTAAAGAGTTCCCCGGCGAGAGCAATCGGCACTCGACCGCAAAACGGTTTGTCATAAGGCCTTCATCTTTATAAATAACCAATAAAATCAAACAGTTATGAAATTGCATTGCGCCGAATGGACGTCTACGGAAGTGTAAAAATAGTGAACACTTACGAAACTGTCAGCCAAGGCTTACAACGCGAGACTACAAACTTCGGAGCGAAGAGCCTGGTGGTGAGGGAGCTTCACGGCAGACAACAAAAAGCCCCGATCCAGTCGGGGCTTTTTGTGGGCGGTCAGGCAAGGCGCTTATTGAAACAGCGACTCGCTCGACAGGCCGTTCTTCTCGAGGATCTCCCGAAGGCGCTTGAGGCCTTCCACCTGGATTTGCCTCACCCGTTCCCGGGTCAGGCCGATCTCCAGGCCTACATCCTCCAGCGTGCTGCTCTCGTGGCCGCGAAGCCCGAAGCGGCGCACCACCACCTCGCGCTGCTTGTCGGTCAGTTCCGAGAGCCATTGATCGATGCTCTGCGACAGGTCATCGTCCTGCAGCAGTTCGCACGGATCGGTCGGACGGTCGTCCGTCAGGGTGTCCAGCAGGGTTTTGTCCGAATCCGGCCCCAGCGAGACGTCGACCGAAGAAACCCGCTCGTTCAGGCCCAGCATGCGCTTGACCTCGCCCACCGGTTTTTCCAGCAGGTTGGCGATTTCTTCGGGTGAGGGTTCGTGGTCGAGCTTTTGCGTCAGCTCCCGTGCGGCCCGCAGGTACACGTTGAGCTCCTTGACCACATGAATCGGCAGCCGGATGGTCCGGGTCTGGTTCATGATCGCGCGTTCGATGGTCTGGCGGATCCACCAGGTCGCGTAGGTCGAGAAGCGGAAGCCGCGCTCGGGATCGAACTTTTCCACCGCCCGGATCAGCCCGAGGTTGCCCTCTTCGATCAGATCCAGCAGCGACAGCCCCCGATTGACGTAACGCCGGGCGATCTTCACCACCAGCCGCAGGTTACTTTCAATCATGCGCTTGCGCCCGGCCGGATCGCCACTTTGCGACAGGCGCGCAAAATGAACTTCTTCTTCCGGGGAGAGCAAGGGGGAAAAGCCGATTTCGTTGAGATACAGCTGCGTGGCATCGAGCGCCCGCGTGTAGTCGATGTACTTGTGTTGCTTAAGTGAAGCGGAGTGTTTGGATTTGGCACGAACGGAAGGTGGAGCTGCCCCTTCATCATTCGACATCGAATCCGTATCGATGGCGGCCTCCATCAGGAGAACCTCATCGTCGATGTCAAACTCCGGCACTTCTTTACTGAGAGCCATTGTTATAGTCCTTTGGTGAGTTCGACCCCAAGCTCAAGCGACGCCTCTATCCTTGGCAGCGCTGGAGCCTGTCCCCTCTACGCGACGGAACAGGCTGGCTTCAAATCAACGTCGTGGCAGGAACTGCAGCGGATCCACAGGTTTACCTTGTCGGCGAATCTCAAAATGCAGTTTCACCCGGTCTGTACCCGTTGACCCCATTTCGGCAATTGTCTGTCCGACCTTGACCTGCTGCCCCTCCCGTACCAAAAGCCTGCGGTTGTGGCCGTAGGCGCTGACGTAGGTTTCGCTGTGTTTGATGATGACCAGTTCGCCGTAGCCCCTTAAGCCACTCCCGGCGTAAACCACCGTCCCATCAGACGCAGCTAAAACAGGCTGTCCCAAATCTCCGGCGATATCAATTCCTTTATTCAAACTACCGTTTGAAGAGAATTTGCCAATGAGAATGCCATTAGATGGCCATCCCCAGCCGGTCGGGGCCGGGCCCGGAGGCGGCAGCGGAGCGGGTGCGGATTTGCTGGCGACGGACGGTACGACCGCCGTGGAAGCGGCCCCGGAACCCGTGGTTGTGGTGGTCGTCGTGCCATTCGCCTGGCGCCGGATTACCGTGGTTTTGCTCGACGAGGAAGGCGTTGAACCGCTGCCGGCCACGACGGCGGCCGGCGTTGAACCGGTGCGGCCGTCGAAGCGAATCGTCTGACCCGGATGGATCGTGTAAGGCGTAGGAATGTTGTTCCGGGCGGCGAGGGCTTTGTAGTCCCAGCCGTAGCGGAAAGCGATCGAAAACAGGGTATCGCCCGGACGGACCACATACTGCCCGGTCGTGACGACAGGACGCTGGGGCGCGGCGCCGTTGCGGTCGACGACCCGCACATTGTTCGATTTGGTGCTGGAGCAACCGACCAGCAAGGTGCTCAAGACAAGGCCAGTCACCAGGCGCTGAAAGCTCGTGTTACCCATACGCTGCGCAATGACTGTGAGACTCACCCGCCGCTCCCTTCTTGGTGGCTGAAAAAATGAAATGCCGGACTCCGGCGTGAAGTGTCGCAAGTATAACGGGCCGCAGCCGCTTTACCTTTAATGAAGCGAACTGCCGTCGCGCACACGTTTGCCCGATGGCGATCGGCAGCGTTTACGCAATCGCCGCCGGTGTAAGACCGGGCCGGACGACAGGAATTCAGCGCCTCGAAAAAGATGCTCAGGCCAACGGTCCATTGAGCAAAGGCACGAAACGGACCGCCCCCAGGACGTGCCGGGAAAAGCCGTGCTCTTCACGCACGATCAGCATCAGTTGCTGCACTTCCCCCGAACCGACCGGTATCACCATCCGACCGCCCGGCGCCAATTGGTCGAGCAAGGCCTGGGGCACATCGGTGGCCACCGCCGTGACGATGATGCCGTTGTACGGTGCCAGCGCCGACCAGCCTTCCCAGCCATCGCCCCAACGGAACACCACGTTGCGCAGGTTCAGCTCGACCAGACGCTCCTTGGCCCGGTCCTGCAGGACCTTGATCCGCTCGACCGAGAACACCCGCTCCACCAGCTGCGACAGCACCGCCGTCTGGTAGCCGGAACCGGTTCCGATCTCCAGCACCTTGTCCAGCGGCCCCGCCTCCAGCAGCAGCTCGCTCATGCGCGCCACCATATAAGGCTGGGAAATGGTCTGGTTGTTGCCGATCGGCAACGCGGTGTCTTCGTAGGCGCGGTGCGCCAGCGCCTCATCGACGAACAGGTGGCGCGGCGTGCGGCGGATCACTTCCAGCACGCTGGCGTTGGACACCCCTTCTTCGTACAGGCGCTGGATCAGGCGCTCACGGGTGCGCTGGGAGGTCATGCCGATGCCGCTGCGCAGCCTGTCGTCTTGTTCGCGAGCCATCAGTTCAGCCCCTCCAGCCAGCCGTCCAGGCTTCTGAATGCATCGTTGAACGTGCGATCGAGCTGCAGCGGCGTGATGGACACATAACCCTGCATCACCGCATGGAAGTCGGTGCCCGGGCCGCCGTCCTCGGCGTCGCCGGCGGCGGCGATCCAGTAGCCGGCCCGGCCGCGCGGATCGACCACCTTCATCGGCGCCGCCGCACGGGCGCGATGCCCCAGGCGCGTCAACTGGACGCCGCGGATGCGCTCGATCGGAAGGTTAGGGATGTTCACGTTCAGCACCGTGCGCGGCGGCAGGTCGAGCCCGGCATGGGCCTCCACCAGTTTGCGCGCGAAATGGGCGGCCGTGGGCAGGTTTTCCACCTGCCGCGACACCAGCGAGAAGGCAAACGAAGGGCGGTCGAGGAAACGCCCCTCGAGGGCCGCCGCCACCGTCCCGGAATACAGCACGTCATCGCCCAGGTTGGCGCCCAGGTTGATGCCCGAGACCACCATGTCCGGCTCGCGCTCCAGCAAACCGTTGAGCCCCAGGTGCACGCAATCGGTCGGCGTGCCGTTGAGGCCGATGAAGCCGTTGGCCAGGTATTGCGGATGCAGCGGACGGTCGAGCGTCAGCGAACTGCTGGCGCCGCTCTTGTCCTGCTCCGGGGCGATAACCACGCATTCGGTGTAATCCGCCAGCGCACCATACAGCGCGGCGAGACCGGGTGCGGTTACCCCATCGTCGTTAGAAATCAGAATACGCATGGGCTGTCCGTCTGCCCCACCGGCACCAGATCAACGAGTTCGCGCACCAATGCGGTGGCGAAGCATCCGGCCGGGAGGACGAATTCCAGTTGCAGAATGTCAGGCTCGGGATAATGCCACGTCAACCCGCCAATGGGCAGTCGCAGGATGCGACGTTCGTGGCTCATGCCGGCGTGAATCAACCAATCGCGCAGGTCCGCTTCGCGCGCGGCGATCCCCTGCTCCAGATCATGGACTGCGCCGGCCGCCGGCGAGTCACCTTCGCCCCACTGGGGGCCGGTCGGATGCAGGTCGAGAATCGCCAGGCGCGGATCGCTGCATTCGGCTTCACCGGCCGGGAAAAAGCTGCGGCTGTCGGTGAACGCCAAAAGGTCGCCGACCTGGGCGCGCTGCCAGGAGCCGTCGGCGACCCGCGCCGCCAGCACCTGGTTGAACAGGAAGCTGCGCGCCGCCGACAGCAGCCGCGAGCGCACGTTGCGCTGCTCCGGCAATGCCTTGCGCGCAGCCCAGGAACGGGCATCGGCCACATTGCCGCCGTCATGGCCGAAACGCTGGGCGCCGAAGTAGTTCGGGATGCCCTGTGCGGCGATGCGTTGCAGGCGCTCCTCAAGGGCCGCCTTGTCGCCGGCGAGCTGCGTCAGGCGCAGGGTGAAGCCGTTGGCCGAGTGCGCGCCGCGCTGCAGCTTGCGCTTGTGGCGGGTGGTCTTGAGGATCTTCAGCGTGTCGTTTTCCGCCGCCGACAGGTCCGGATCGGCCTTGCCCGGCAACTGCACGCTGAACCACTGGCGGGTCAGGGCCTGACGGTCCTTGAGCCCGGCATAGCTCACCGTGCGCAACGGCACGCCGGCGGCCTTGGCAATCCGGCGCGCGGCCTCTTCGGTGTTCAGGCCGCGCTTTTCCACCCAGATCCACAGGTGCTCGCCGTCGCCGGTGAACGGGATGTCGAGCACTTCATCGACCTGGAAGTCTTCGGCGACGGCCTTGAGCACCGCGGTGCCGAGCGCGTCGCCGTGGGCCCGCGGGCCGAGCAATTGCAGTTCGTTCATGCGCGCAGCAACAACGCGACGGAATGGACGGCGATGCCTTCTTCACGACCGACGAAGCCGAGCTTCTCGGTGGTGGTGGCCTTCACGTTGACCTGGTCGGGCTCCACCTGGAGGTCGGCGGCGATCAGGGCGCGCATCGTTTCGATGTGGGGTGCCATTTTCGGGGCCTGGGCCACGATGGTGTTGTCGACGTTGCCGACCTTCCAGCCCTTGGCATGGATCAGGCCGACCACGTGGCGCAGCAGCGCGCGGCTGTCGGCGCCCTTGAACTGCGGGTCGGTGTCGGGGAAATGCTTGCCGATGTCGCCCAGCGCCGCAGCGCCGAGCAAGGCGTCGCTCAAGGCGTGCAGCAGGACGTCACCGTCGGAGTGGGCGAGCAGCCCGAAGCCGTGTGCGATCCGCACGCCGCCCAGAGTAATGAAATCGCCTTCAGCGAAACGGTGAACATCGTAGCCGTGGCCAATACGCATAAAAAAACGCCCCGATTTTGGTCAGGGCGTGATTCTACCTGCTTTGACGGGCATTAGGCGCTTAGCGCGCGTGCGTGATGTCGCAAGTGGTCGTCGATGAAGCTTGAGATGAAGAAATAGCTGTGGTCGTAACCCGGTTGCAGGCGCAACGTCAGCGGATGTCCCGCTTGTTTTGCCGCCTGCTGCAGGGCCTCCGGCTTGAGCTGGTTGGCCAGGAAATCATCGCGGTCGCCCTGGTCGACCAGCAACGGCAGCTGTTCTTCGGCCTCGGCGATCAGCGCACAGGCATCCCACTCGCGCCACTTCGAACGGTCTTCCCCGAGGTAGCGGGAGAACGCCTTCTGGCCCCACGGGCAGTCCATCGGATTGCTGATCGGCGAAAACGCCGACACCGAGCGGTAACGCCCCGGATTGCGCAAGGCACACACCAGCGCACCGTGACCGCCCATGGAGTGGCCACTGAGGCTGCGCTTGTCCGACGCCGGGAAATGCGCCTCGACCAGCGAAGGCAATTCCTGCACGACGTAGTCATGCATCCGATAGTGTCGGGACCAAGGCTCCTGGGTGGCATTGACGTAGAACCCGGCGCCGAGGCCGAAATCCCACGCCCCGTCCGGATCGCCCGGCACCTCGGCGCCGCGCGGGCTGGTGTCCGGCGCCACGATGATCAGGCCGAGCTCGGCGGCCATGCGCATCGCGCCGGCCTTCTGCATGAAGTTCTCGTCGGTGCAGGTCAGCCCCGACAACCAGTACAGCACTGGCAGCTTGCCGCCCTGCTCCGCCTGCGGCGGCAGGTAGACGGCGAACACCATGTCGCAGCCCAGCACGTCGGAGCGGTGCCGGTAGCGCTTGTGCCAGCCGCCGAAACTTTTCTGACAGGAGATGTTTTCCAAAGTCATGGGAGGCTCCCAGTCCCAAGCCGCAAGTTTCAAGCAGCAAGCATTCAGGTGCTTGCCGCTTGAGGCTTGAGGCTTGCGGCTGCTTCAAAAATGAATGACGGTGCGGATGCTCTTGCCTTCGTGCATCAGGTCGAAGGCCTTGTTGATGTCTTCCAGGCCCATGGTGTGGGTGATGAAGGTGTCCAGCGGGATTTCGCCGCTCTGGGCCATGTCGACGTAGCTCGGCAGCTCGCTGCGCCCGCGCACGCCGCCGAACGCCGAACCGCGCCAGACGCGGCCGGTCACCAGCTGGAACGGACGGGTGGCGATTTCCTGGCCGGCACCGGCCACGCCGATGATCACCGACTCGCCCCAGCCCTTGTGGCAGCACTCCAGCGCGGCGCGCATCAGTTGCACGTTGCCGATGCATTCGAAGGAGAAGTCCACGCCGCCGTCGGTCATGTCGACGATCACTTCCTGGATCGGACGATCGAAGTCTTTCGGGTTCACGCAATCGGTGGCGCCCAGTTGCTTGGCGATCTCGAACTTGGCCGGGTTGATGTCGATGGCGATGATCCGCGAAGCCTTGGCCTTCACCGCGCCGATCACCGCCGACAGGCCGATGCCACCCAGGCCGAAGATGGCCACGGTGTCGCCCGGCCGGACCTTGGCGGTGTTGATCACCGCACCGATCCCGGTGGTGACGCCGCAACCGAGCAGGCAGACCTTCTCCAGCGGCGCGTCCTTGGAGATCTTGGCCACGGAGATTTCCGGCAGCACGGTGTACTCGGAGAACGTCGAGGTGCCCATGTAGTGGAAAATCGTTTCGCCCTTGTAGGAAAAGCGCGAAGTGCCGTCCGGCATCAGGCCTTTGCCCTGGGTGGCGCGAATGGCCTGACACAGGTTGGTCTTGCCCGACTTGCAGAATTTGCATTGGCCGCATTCCGGGGTGTACAGCGGAATCACGTGGTCGCCCACCGCCACCGACGTCACGCCTTCGCCGACGGCTTCGACGATCGCGCCGCCTTCGTGGCCGAGGATCGACGGGAAGATCCCTTCCGGGTCGGCACCGGACAGGGTGTAGGCGTCGGTGTGGCACACCCCGGTGGCCACCACGCGAAGCAGCACCTCGCCGGCCTTCGGCATGGCGACATCGACTTCAACGATTTCCAGCGGCTTCTTGGCCCCGAAGGCTACGGCGGCGCGCGACTTGATCATCCTGACTCTCCCAGTGAATTAAAACGAGACAAGGAGTGTAATCCACGACCGGGCAGTGAATAATCCGGACGAAAGCAAAACATTATTGCTGCACAGGGATAATCTGATGTCCGAAAACCGCTGGGAAGGCATCGACGAATTCGTCGCCGTGGCCGAATGCAGCCAGTTCACCGCCGCGGCCGAACGCCTGGGCGTTTCCTCTTCCCACATCAGCCGCCAGATCGCGCGGCTGGAAGAACGCCTGCAGACCCGCTTGCTCTACCGCAGCACGCGGCGGGTGACGCTGACCGAGGCGGGACAGACGTTCCTGCAGCATTGCCAGCGTTTGCAGGACGGCCGCGAAGAAGCGCTGCGTGCCGTCGGCGACCTGGCCAGCGAACCCAAAGGCATGCTGCGCATGACCTGCGCCGTGGCCTACGGCGAACGCTTCATCGTGCCGCTGGTGACCCGGTTCATGGGGCACTATCCGCAACTGCGGGTCGACATCGAGTTGACCAACCGCCAGCTCGACCTGGTTCACGAAGGCCTCGACCTGGCGATCCGCCTGGGCCGCCTGCAGGATTCGCGGCTGGTCGCCACCCGGCTGGCGCCACGGCGCATGTACCTGTGCGCATCGCCCTCCTACCTCGAACGGTACGGCCGCCCCCACAGCCTGTCGGAGCTGAGCCGGCACAATTGCCTGATCGGCAGTTCGGACATCTGGCAACTGGAGCAGAACGGGCGGGAGTTCTCCCAGCGGGTGCAGGGAAACTGGCGCTGCAACAGCGGGCAAGCGGTGCTGGATGCGGCGCTGCAGGGGGTGGGGCTGTGTCAGTTGCCGGATTATTACGTGCTGGAGCATCTGCACAGCGGCGCGTTGATTTCGCTGCTGGAGACCCATCAGCCGCCGAACACAGCGGTGTGGGCGCTGTACCCGCAGCAGCGGCACCTGTCGCCGAAGGTGCGCAAGCTGGTGGACTTTCTCAAGGAAGGGTTGGCGCAACGGCCGGAGTACCGCAACTGAACACGGGTGGATCACCCGAGATTCTGCGGCGCCCCCACCGACGCCATCGCGGGCAAGCCCGCTCCCACAGTGACCGTGGAGCGCACAAGACCCGTGGGAGCGGGCTTGCCCGCGATGGCTATCTAAAAGACACCACCTGCACTCAGCGCCGGTTCGCCCAACGCTGGCGCAACCACTCCAGGTCTTCCGGCCGGGTCACCTTGAGGTTGTCCGCCCGCCCTTCGATCAGGCGCGGCGCAAGGCCGGCCCACTCCATCGCCGAGGCTTCGTCGGTGATCACCGCATCCGCCACCAGGCTGTCGGCCAACGCCCGGTGCAATGCACCGAGGCGGAACATCTGCGGCGTGTAGGCCTGCCAGATCACGCTGCGGTCGACGGTTTCGACCACGCGCCCCTGTTTGTCGACGCGCTTGAGGGTGTCCCGCGCCGGGACCGCCAGCAACCCGCCGACCGGGTCGTGCGCCAGCTCGGCGAGCAGCTTGTCCAGATCATTGCGGCTCAGGTTGGGGCGCGCCGCATCGTGCACCAGCACCCAGTCGTCATCGCTGGCGCCCTGGGCATGCAGGTGCAGCAAGGCATTGAGCACCGAACCTGAACGCTCGGCGCCGCCGTCGACCCGCTGAATGCGCGTATCGCCAGCACAGGCCAGGCCCGGCCAGTAAGGATCATCGACAGCAAGACTGACCACCAGGCCCTTGAGGCTCGGGTGATCGAGGAAACAGCCGAGGCTGTGTTCGAGAATGGTGCGCCCGCCCAGTTGCAGGTACTGCTTGGGACGGTCTGCGGCCATACGGGCACCGATGCCCGCGGCAGGAATCACGGCCCAGAAGGCCGGCAGAAAATCGCTCATTGGGCCAACTGGTAAAGGGTTTCGCCGTCCTTGACCATGCCCAGCTCATGGCGGGCCCGCTCTTCAACGGTCTCCATGCCTTTCTTCAACTCGCTGACCTCGGCGTCCATCACCCGGTTGCGCTCCAGCAAGGCCTCGTTCTCGGCGCGCTGGTCGTCGATTTGCTGAGTCAGCTCGGCCACTTGCGCCAGGCTGCCGTTACCCACCCACAGGCGGTATTGCAGACCGGCCAGCAGCAGAAGCAGGACGAGAAACAACCAATAGGGACTGCGCATCGAATATCAGGTATCCAGTGAAAAAAGACAGCCACGCAAAACGTTGAAGCATCTGATAGCACGAAGCCTGGAAGATCCAGGCTTGTGCTGATAAGGCATCAGATTAGTGGCAAATCCATCGCTGTCACGACTTTTCCGACACAATCCGGTGTCCTTTTACGTTCAAGGCTCAGCCGCGGAACTCGCCGCGACCGTTGTACTTGGCCTTGCCGTTCAACTGCTCTTCGATACGCAGCAGTTGGTTGTACTTGGAGACGCGGTCGGAACGGCACAGGGAACCGGTCTTGATCTGGCCGGCCGAGGTGCCCACGGCCAGGTCGGCGATGGTCGAGTCTTCGGTTTCGCCGGAGCGGTGCGAGATCACGGCGGTGTAGCCGGCGGCCTTGGCCATCTGGATGGCTTCCAGGGTTTCGGTCAGGGTGCCGATCTGGTTGAACTTGATCAGGATCGAGTTGGCGATGTTCTTCTCGATGCCTTCCTTCAGGATCTTGGTGTTGGTCACGAACAGGTCGTCGCCGACCAGTTGCACCTTGTCGCCGATCTTGTCGGTCAGGATCTTCCAGCCAGCCCAGTCGGACTCGTCCAGGCCGTCTTCGATCGAGATGATCGGGAAGCGCTCGGTCAGGCCTTTGAGGTAGTCGGCGAAACCGGCGGCGTCGAAGGACTTGCCTTCGCCGGACAGGTTGTACTTGCCGTCTTCGAAGAACTCGCTCGCCGCGCAGTCCAGGGCCAGGGTCACGTCGGTGCCCAGCTTGTAGCCGGCGTTGGCGACGGCTTCGGCGATGGCCGACAGCGCGTCTTCGTTGGAGGCCAGGTTAGGCGCGAAACCGCCTTCGTCACCCACGGCGGTGTTCAGGCCACGGGCCTTCAGCACGGCTTTGAGGTGGTGGAAGATCTCGGTGCCCATGCGCAGGCCTTCGGAGAACGACTTGGCGCCGACCGGCTGCACCATGAATTCCTGGATGTCGACGTTGTTGTCGGCATGCTCGCCGCCGTTGATGATGTTCATCATCGGAACCGGCATCGAGTAGACGCCCGGAGTGCCGTTCAGGTTGGCGATGTGCGCGTACAGCGGCAGGTCCTGGTCCTGGGCGGCAGCCTTGGCGGCGGCCAGGGACACGGCGAGGATGGCGTTGGCGCCCAGGGTCGCCTTGTTTTCGGTGCCGTCCAGCTTGATCATCGCCAGGTCCAGGGCTTTCTGGTCGCTTGGGTCTTTGCCCAGCAGCAGCTCGCGGATCGGACCGTTGATGTTGGCAACTGCCTTGAGCACACCCTTGCCCAGGTAACGGCTCTTGTCGCCATCACGCAGCTCGAGCGCCTCACGCGAGCCAGTGGAAGCACCGGACGGCGCGCAGGCGCTGCCGATGATGCCGTTATCGAGAAGCACGTCCGCTTCCACGGTGGGGTTGCCACGGGAGTCGAGAACTTCACGACCTTTGATGTCGACGATTTTTGCCATTGTTGTAAACACTCCAAAGTTGACGAAAACGACGCAGCTAGAGGAAATCTTTGACCGTCGGCAAGGGGTGTGCAGCAGGCAGTCTTGCAGACGACAAGGCTCAAACCCGAAGGTCTGAGCCAGGAATCGTGCGGTACTTTACCGGAGAAATGAGGCTTACGCGGTCTCTACCGTCGGAAAACTCTTCACCAGTTCGTCCAGAGCCTTGAGCTGGGCCAGGAACGGCTCCAGCTTGTCCAGGCGCAGGGCGCAAGGGCCGTCGCACTTGGCGTTGTCCGGATCCGGATGCGCTTCGAGGAACAGCCCGGCCAGCGACTGGCTCATGCCGGCCTTGGCCAGGTCGGTGACCTGGGCGCGGCGCCCGCCGGCGGAGTCGGAACGACCGCCCGGCATCTGCAGCGAGTGGGTCACGTCGAAGAACACCGGGTATTCGAACTGCTTCATGATGCCGAAGCCGAGCATGTCGACCACGAGGTTGTTGTAGCCGAAGCTCGAACCGCGCTCGCAGAGGATCAACTGATCGTTGCCCGCCTCCACGCACTTGTTCAGGATGTGTTTCATCTCCTGGGGCGCGAGGAACTGGGCCTTCTTGATGTTGATCACGGCGCCTGTCCTGGCCATCGCGACCACGAGGTCGGTCTGGCGCGACAGGAAGGCCGGCAACTGGATGATGTCGCAGACCTCGGCGACAGGCAGGGCCTGCTCCGGCTCATGGACGTCGGTGATGATCGGCACGCCGAAGGCCTGTTTGATGTCCTGGAAGATGCGCAAGCCCTCTTCCAGGCCAGGACCGCGGTACGAGGTCACAGAAGACCGGTTGGCCTTGTCGAAGCTGGCCTTGAACACGTAAGGGATGCCGAGCTTTTCGGTGACCTTCACGTACTCCTCGCAAACCTGCATGGCCATGTCGCGGCTTTCCAGCACGTTCATGCCGCCGAACAGCACCATGGGCTTGTCGTTGGCAATCTCGATGTCGCCGACGCGGATGATCTTCTGTGCCATCGGGTTACGCCTTCTTCTGGTGTTGAGCCAACGCGGCCTTGACGAAACCGCTGAACAGCGGATGGCCGTCACGCGGCGTCGAGGTGAACTCAGGGTGGAACTGGCAGGCGACGAACCACGGATGGTTCGGTGCCTCGACCACTTCGACCAGCGCGCCGTCACCGGAGCGGCCGGAGATCTTCAGGCCGGCTTCCATGATCTGCGGCAGCAGGTTGTTGTTCACTTCGTAGCGGTGGCGGTGACGCTCGACGATCACGTCCTTGCCGTAGCAGTCGTGCACCTTGGAGCCGGACTCCAGCAGGCATTCCTGCGCGCCCAGGCGCATGGTGCCGCCCAGGTCGGACGCTTCGCTGCGGGTCTCGACCGCACCGGTGGCGTCAGCCCATTCGGTGATCAGGCCCACGACCGGGTGGCCGCTGGCGCGGTCGAACTCGGTGGAGTTGGCGTCCTTCCAGCCCAGCACGTTACGGGCGAACTCGATGACCGCCACTTGCATGCCGAGGCAGATGCCCAGGTACGGCACCTTGTTTTCGCGGGCGTACTGGACGGCGGTGATCTTGCCTTCCACGCCACGCAGGCCGAAGCCGCCCGGCACCAGGATCGCGTCGACGCCTTCCAGCAGCGCGGTGCCCTGGTTCTCGATGTCTTCGGAATCGATGTAGCGCAGGTTGACCTTGGTGCGGTTGGTGATGCCGGCGTGACTCATCGCTTCGATCAGCGACTTGTAGGCGTCCAGCAGCTCCATGTACTTGCCGACCATGGCGATGGTGACTTCGTGCTCAGGGTTGAGCTTGGCGTCGACGACCTTTTCCCATTCGGACAGGTCGGCGCCGTTGCACTGCAGGCCGAAGCGCTCGACGACGAAATCGTCCAGGCCCTGGGCGTGCAGCACGGCCGGGATCTTGTAGATGGTGTCGACGTCTTCCAGGGAGATCACCGCACGTTCCTCAACGTTGGTGAACAGGGCGATCTTGCGGCGCGAGGACACATCCACCGGATGGTCGGAACGGCAGATCAGCACGTCGGGCTGCAGGCCGATGGAGCGCAGTTCCTTCACGGAGTGCTGGGTCGGCTTGGTCTTGGTCTCGCCGGCGGTGGCGATGTACGGCACCAGCGTCAGGTGCATCAGCATCGCGCGCTTGGAACCGACTTCCACACGCAGCTGGCGGATGGCTTCGAGGAACGGTTGCGATTCGATGTCGCCGACGGTGCCGCCGATCTCCACCAGGGCCACGTCGGCATCGCCGGCGCCCTTGATGATGCGACGCTTGATTTCGTCGGTGATGTGCGGGATCACCTGGATGGTGGCGCCCAGGTAGTCGCCGCGGCGCTCTTTGCGCAGCACGTGCTCGTAGACGCGACCGGTGGTGAAGTTGTTGTTCTGGGTCATGGTCGTGCGGATGAACCGCTCGTAGTGGCCCAGGTCGAGGTCGGTCTCGGCGCCGTCGTGGGTGACGAACACTTCACCGTGCTGGAACGGGCTCATGGTGCCCGGATCGACGTTGATGTACGGATCCAGCTTGAGCATGGTGACCTTGAGCCCCCGCGCCTCCAGGATGGCCGCCAATGAAGCCGAGGCAATGCCTTTCCCCAATGAAGAAACAACACCGCCCGTGACGAATATGTAGCGCGTCATGAAAAACCCTAGAAGTCTGCGTTAAAGCGGTCCGAGCCGCCGGGGAAAGCGAAGGAAGGCCGAAGCCCCCGATCACCTGCATTAATCACAGTGCACCTTTCAAAAAAACCGCCGCGTTGGGACAGACCGGAAGTGAAAACACCGGTACGTAGCTCGCTACACATTTTTTGGAATCGCCCAGCAAAGACTGCTTGGTAATCGGCAACTCCTGCAATTCAGGCGAATCCACAGAAGTTGTATCAAGAAGGGAGCGTAGTCTACCGGAATGCCCCTTTCATCTCAAACCTTGATCTTCATCCGAAGGCTGCCAATGCAGTCGCCAGCCGTCCTGCGCACTGCCGTCGAGCCCCGGCAGGTCCGCCACGGCAAGCAGTTCCTCGCCGCGAAACAGCAGCGGCAATCTGCCACGGACGAACGCCGGCACACCGCGCTCGTTGAGCAGACGCTTGAGATCGCGCCCGCCGCGCCCGGGCAGGCGCATCGTCTCGCCGCCCTGCCGGTAGCCGATCCTGAGCGGCCCGGCAGGAGTCTGACCCAGCAACATGACACGCCCGTTATCGGCCAGGCGCAGCGGCCTCGAAGGATCCTGCCACGCCTCACCGGCCGCCGGCGTGCGCAGCCATTGCCCGCTGAGCCACCAGAGGCGGCCGGCGCTGCGGTGCAGCTCACCGTCGGCCAGACGCCAGACCGGCGCCGCATCGACGGCGGCTTCGCACAGATCCGACCAACCCGACCAATGGTCGGCATCCGGCAAGCGGGTCAGCGGCGTCAGCCAATGGCTGAGGGCATTGCGCTGACGGGCGGCGGACAGTCCGGCCAACGGGGCCAGCGCCAGCGAGGGCACGCCCAGCCAGTCGAAGGCGTCCGGGGTGCGCGCATCGTCCAGGTCGAGCTGCGCCAATTCATCCAGCAGGCCTTGCGCCTCCCGCGCATGGGCAGCGCTGCGCACAAGGCTGGCCGTCGCCTGCGGCCAGCGGGCGGCGAGCAGCGGCATCACTTGATGACGCAGATAGTTGCGCGAGAACTGCAGGTCCTGATTCGACGGATCCTCGATCCAGGCCAACTGATGGGCCCGAGCGTAGGCTTCCAGCTCGCCTCTTCCCACCTCGAGCAGGGGACGCACCAGACTGCCCCGCCCCAGCGGCCTGTGCGCCGGCATGGCGGATAACCCTCTCACCCCCGCCCCCCGCAGCAGACGGAACAGCAAGGTCTCGGCCTGATCGTCGCGGTGCTGCCCGGTCAGCAGCGCTTCGTTGCGGCCGATCGCTGCGTCGAACGCCGCGTAACGCGCATCGCGTGCCGCACCCTCCAGACTCGCACCGGGCCGGACCTGCACGCGGATCACCTGCAACGGCAAGCCCAGCGCATCGCAGAAGGTTCGGCAATGTTCCGGCCACGTATCCGCTGCGGCCTGAAGGCCGTGATGGACATGGAGGGCGCTCAAGGGCGGCAGGGTTTCGGTCTTCGCCAGACGGGCGAGCAGGTGCAGCAGGACGGTGGAGTCGAGTCCGCCGGAGAAGGCGATGCGCCAGACGGCAGCGGTGCGCCAGGGCGTCAGGGTGCGCAGAAGTCGGTCAGACAGATCGATCCGGGTCATGGGGGACACATTGCACAAATGAAATGTGGGAGCGAGCCTGCTCGCGATAGCGATTCAACAAACAACATGTGCGTTGAATGTTAACCCTTATCGCGAGCAGGCTCGCTCCCACATGGGTACGGCCTGTTCGATCAGAGACCGTAGCTCATCAGACGCTCGTAACGGCGGGCCAGCAGCGCGTCGTTGTCGAACTTCTTCAGCATCGCCAGTTGCGAGACCAGCTCGGCGCGGATCGAGGCGGAGGCGGCGGCGAAATCGCGGTGGGCGCCGCCCAGCGGCTCGTTGATCACCTTGTCGACGATGCCCAGGCCCTTCAGGCGCTCGGCGGTGATGCCCATGGCTTCGGCGGCGTCCGGCGCCTTCTCGGCGGTTTTCCACAGGATCGATGCGCAGCCTTCCGGCGAAATCACCGAGTAGGTCGAGTACTGCAGCATGTTCAGCTGGTCGCACACGCCGATGGCCAGTGCGCCGCCGGAACCGCCCTCACCGATCACGGTGGCGATGAT
Source organism: Pseudomonas ekonensis (assembly GCF_019145435.1). Taxonomy (NCBI): domain Bacteria; kingdom Pseudomonadati; phylum Pseudomonadota; class Gammaproteobacteria; order Pseudomonadales; family Pseudomonadaceae; genus Pseudomonas; species Pseudomonas ekonensis. The sequence goes on from NZ_JAHSTS010000002.1 coordinate 1,286,865, forward strand.
CGGGGTCTTCAGGCGCGCCATGACGCGCAGGTTCCAGGCGATCGCTTCGCTCTGGTTGCGCTCTTCGGCGTCGATGCCCGGGTAGGCGCCCGGGGTGTCGATGAAGGTCAGGATCGGCATCTTGAAGCGTTCGGCCATTTCCATCAGGCGGCAGGCCTTGCGGTAGCCTTCCGGACGCGGCATGCCGAAGTTGCGGCGCACTTTCTCGCGCACTTCGCGCCCCTTCTGGTGACCGATCACCATCACCGGCTGGTCGTCCAGACGTGCCACGCCGCCCACGATGGCCGCGTCGTCGGAGAAGTGACGGTCACCGTGCAGTTCGTCGAACTCGGTGAAGATGTGGTCGATGTAGTCGAGGGTGTACGGGCGGCGCGGGTGACGCGCCAGACGTGCGATCTGCCAGCTGGTCAGCTTGCCGAAGATGTCTTCGGTCAGCGTCTTGCTCTTGTCCTGCAGGCGGGAGATCTCATCGCCGATATTCAGCGAATTGTCGTTACCGACCAAGCGCAACTCTTCGATCTTGGCTTGCAGGTCGGCGATCGGCTGTTCGAAATCTAGAAAATTCGGGTTCATAGGCGTCCGTCTGGGGTCGCGTCCAAGTGAGCTTGGGCCGGCCGGTTGTCTGTTCGCGCCCTACCTTAAGGGAGAGGCGCGTCGAGGTCGAGATTAAAAGTTCAGGTTGCGGGCAGGCGATCTGATATCACCTGCCGGTCAACGGTATTGGAGGAAGACGTTGTCTCGTCCGAACTGGTCACGCAGGGCTTGAATCAGGGCGTCCGCCGGATCGATCCGCCAGCTTTCGCCGAACTGCAGCAAGGTCTTCGCATCGGGGCTGGTGTATTCCATGGTGATCGGACAGGCCCCGCGGTGGCGCTTGAGCAACTCGCCCAACCAGCGTAGCTGATCGCCCTTCAGATCCTGGGTCTGCAGCTTCAGGCGCAGGCTCTCGGCCAGGCTGGTGCGCGCCTCCTCCATGCTCATCACGCGCTTGACCCGCAGGCGCAGGCCGCCGGAGAAGTCATCGTTGCTGACCTCGCCTTCGACCACCACCATCGCGTCGGTCTGCAGCAGCGACTGCGCCGAGTGGAACGCGTCGGCGAACAGCGAGGCCTCGATCCGCCCGGAGCGGTCGTCGAGGGTGATGAAGCCCATCTTGTCGCCCTTCTTGTTCTTCATCACCCGCAGGGCAATGATCATGCCGGCGATGGTCTGGGTATCCCGCGCAGGCTTCAGGTCGATGATGCGCTGACGGGCGAAGCGGCGGATCTCGCTTTCGTATTCGTCGATCGGGTGGCCGGTGAGGTACAGGCCCAGGGTGTCCTTCTCGCCCTTGAGGCGTTCCTTGAGGGTCAGTTCCCGGGCCTTGCGGTGGCTGGCGTAGACGTCCGCGTCCTCTTCGACGAACAGTCCGCCGAACAGGTCGGCGTGGCCGCTGTCGTGGGTGCGCGCGGTCTGTTCGGCAGCCTTGATCGCTTCTTCCATCGACGCCAGCAGCACCGCGCGGTTGCGGTCGATGTTGGCCTGGTAGGCCTTCTGCTCGTCGTGGAAGTACGGCCCCAGGCGATCCAGCGCGCCGCTGCGGATCAGGCCGTCCAGGGTGCGCTTGTTGATGCGCTTGAGGTCGACGCGGGCGCAGAAGTCGAACAGATCCTTGAACGGGCCGTCCTGACGCGCTTCGGTGATCGCCTCCACCGGGCCCTCGCCGACGCCTTTGATCGCGCCGAGCCCGTACACGATGCGGCCGTCGTCGTTCACCGTGAACTTGAACTCCGAGGTGTTCACGTCCGGCGCGTCGAGGCGCAGCTTCATCGTGCGCACTTCCTCGATCAAGGTCACGACCTTGTCGGTGTTGTGCATGTCCGCCGACAGCACCGCCGCCATGAACGGCGCCGGGTAGTGGGCCTTCAGCCACGCGGTCTGGTACGACACCAGGCCGTAGGCGGCGGAGTGGGATTTGTTGAAGCCGTAACCGGCGAACTTCTCCACCAGGTCGAAGATGTTGCCCGCCAGGTCCGCATCGATGTTGTTGGACGCGCAACCTTCGATGAAGCCGCCGCGCTGCTTGGCCATCTCCTCGGGTTTCTTCTTACCCATCGCCCGGCGCAGCATGTCCGCACCGCCGAGGGTGTAGCCGGCCATGACCTGGGCGATCTGCATCACCTGTTCCTGGTACAGGATGATGCCGTAGGTCGGCGCCAGCACCGGCTGCAGGCCTTCGTACTGGTAGTCCGGATGCGGGTACGCCAGCTCGGCGCGGCCGTGCTTGCGGTTGATGAAGTCGTCCACCATGCCCGATTGCAGAGGGCCCGGACGGAACAGGGCCACCAGTGCGATGAGGTCTTCGAGGCAGTCGGGCTTGAGCTTCTTGATCAGCTCCTTCATGCCGCGGGATTCGAGCTGGAACACCGCCGTGGTTTCGGCCTTCTGCAGCAGGCTGTAGGTCGGCTTGTCGTCGAGCGGGATGAACGCGATGTCCAGCGGCGCCTCGTTGGTCTTGGCGCGGTCGCGGTTGATGGTCTTGAGCGCCCAGTCGATGATCGTCAGGGTACGCAGGCCGAGGAAGTCGAACTTCACCAGACCGGCGGCCTCCACGTCGTCCTTGTCGAACTGGGTGACCAGGCCGCCGCCCTCTTCATCGCAGGCGATCGGCGAGAAGTCGGTCAGCTTGGTGGGCGCGATCACCACGCCGCCGGCGTGCTTGCCCGTGCCGCGGGTCACGCCTTCGAGCTTGAGGGCCATGTCCCAGATTTCCTGGGCCTCTTCGTCGACCTTGAGGAAGTCGCGCAGGATCTCTTCCTGCTCGTAGGCCTTTTCGAGGGTCATGCCGACCTCGAACGGAATCATCTTCGACAGACGGTCCGCCAGGCCGAACGACTTGCCCTGGGCCCGGGCCACGTCGCGCACCACCGCCTTGGCGGCCATGGAGCCGAAGGTGATGATCTGGCTCACCGCGTTGCGGCCGTACTTGTCGGCCACGTAGTCGATCACCCGGTCACGGCCGTCCATGCAGAAGTCGACGTCGAAGTCGGGCATGGAAACCCGTTCCGGGTTGAGGAAGCGTTCGAACAGCAGGTCGTATTCCAGCGGGTCGAGGTCGGTGATCTTCTGCACGTAGGCCACCAGCGAACCGGCGCCCGACCCCCGCCCGGGGCCGACCGGCACGCCGTTGTTCTTGGCCCACTGGATGAAGTCCATAACGATCAGGAAGTAACCGGGGAATCCCATCTGGATGATGATGTCCAGCTCGAAATTCAGCCGGTCGACATACACCTGACGCTTGGCGTCGTAGTCTTCGGTGGTGTCCTTGGGCAGCAGCACCGACAGGCGCTCCTCCAGCCCGTCGAACGAGACCTTGCGAAAGTACTCGTCAATGGTCATGCCGTCGGGGATCGGATAGTCGGGCAGGAAGTGCTTGCCCAGCTTCACGTCGATGTTGCAGCGCTTGGCGATCTCGACGGTGTTTTCCAGCGCGTCGGGCAGGTCGCTGAACAGCTCGGCCATTTCCTCGGCGCTTTTGAGGTACTGCTGATCGCTGTAGTTCTTGGAACGGCGCGGATCGTCGAGGGCACGGCCCTCACCGATGCAGACGCGGGTCTCGTGGGCCTCGAAGTCTTCCGGCTTGATGAAGCGCACATCGTTGGTCGCCACCAGCGGCGCGCCGAGCTTGTCGGCCAGGGCCACGGCGCCGTGCAGTTGCTCTTCGTCGTTGACGCGGTTGGTGCGCTGGATCTCCAGGTAGAAGCGGTCGGGAAACACCGCCATCCATTCGCGGGTCAGCGCTTCGGCCTCGGCCGGGTTGCCGGCGATCAGGGCCATGCCGATCTCGCCCTCCTTCGCCGCCGACAGCATGATCAGGCCGGCGCTGGCCTCGACCACCCACTGGCGCTCGATGATGATCATCCCGTTGCGCTGGCCGTCGATGAACCCGCGGGAAATCAGCTCGGTGAGGTTGCGGTAGCCCAGGGCGTCCATCGCCAGCAGGCTGATCCGGCTCAGGGGGCCGTCCGGATCCTTGTTCGACAGCCACAGGTCGGCCCCGCAGATCGGCTTGATCCCGGCGCCCATGGCGGCCTTGTAGAACTTGACCAGGGAACACATGTTGTTCTGGTCGGTGACCGCAACGGCCGGCATGTTCATGCCGGTGAGGGCCTTGACCAGCGGCTTGATCCGCACCAGCCCGTCGACCAGGGAGTATTCAGTGTGCAGGCGTAGATGAACGAATGAAGCCGGCATAGTGATCCTGTCCAGTTACATGGAAACAACAAGGCCCGGATTGTACCGGGCCTCGAACAAAACATCAGCCATGGGCCTAAACCGGCGCCAGGCCTTCCAGCGCCTCGTAGGCCTGACGCACCGGCGCGAACGAACGCCGGTGGATCGGCGTCGGCCCCAGGCGCACCAACGCTTCCAGATGAACGGGCGTCGGATAGCCCTTGTGCCCGCCGATGCCGTAGCCCGGGTAGGTCAGCTCGAACGCCGCCATCTCGCGGTCACGGCTGACCTTGGCCAGGATCGAGGCCGCCGCGATGGCCGGCACCTTGCTGTCGCCCTTGACCACCGCTTCGGCGCGCATCGGCAGTTTCGGGCAACGGTTGCCGTCGATCATCGCCAGTTTCGGCTGAATATGCAGGCCGGCAACGGCCCGCTGCATGGCCAGCATGGTGGCGTGCAGGATGTTCAGTTCGTCGATCTCTTCGACCTCGGCCCGGGCGATGCACCAGCTCAGGGCCTTTTCCTTGATTTCGTCGAACAGCTTCTCGCGCTTGGCTTCGGTGAGCTTCTTCGAGTCGTTCAGGCCCAGGATCGGCCGGTTCGGGTCGAGGATCACCGCCGCCGTCACCACCGCGCCGCACAACGGGCCGCGGCCGACCTCGTCGACACCGGCCACCAGTTCTTCGACTTCGGCGACCAGGGTGAAGTCCAGGCCCATCTGCATGCTTGTCTTGCTCATCGTGATTGACCGATCAGGTTAAGCACCGCGTCGGCGGCCTGGTTGGAGGCGTCCAGACGCAGGGTGCGGTGGATCTCGTCGAAGCCGCGGGTCTGCTCCTCGCCGCCGTCGATCAGCGGCGACAGCGTCTGGGCCAAGGCCTCGACCGTCGCGTCATCCTGCAGCAACTCAGGCACCAGAAGGCGCTGGGCCAGCAGGTTCGGCAGGGACACGTACGGGCTCTTGACCATGCGCTTGAGGATCCAGAACGTCAGCGGCGCCAACCGGTAGGCCACCACCATCGGCCGCTTGTACAGCAGCGCCTCCAGCGTCGCCGTGCCGGAAGCGATCAGCACCGCGTCGCAGGCGGCGAGAGCCAGATGGGACTTGCCGTCGAGCAGGGTCACCGACAGGTCGCGACCGGCCAGCAGCGCTTCGATCTGCACCCGCCGCTCGGGGCTGGCGCAGGGCAGCACGAAACGCACGCCGGGGCGCAAGGCCCGCAGGCGCTGGGCGGTGTCGAGGAACAGCGCGCCGAGGCGACCGACCTCACCGCCGCGGCTGCCCGGCATCAGGGCGACCAGCGGCCCGTCCGGCAAGCCCAGCTCGGCCCGCGCCGCTGCACGGTCGGCCTGCAGCGGAATGGCGTCAGCCAGCGAGTGGCCGACGAACCGCACCGGCACGCCCTTCTCTTCGTAGAATTTCGCTTCGAACGGGAACAGCGTGAGCATCAGGTCGCAGCCTTCGCGGATCTTCAGCACGCGCTTCTGCCGCCATGCCCACACCGACGGGCTGACGTAGTGCACGGTCTTGATCCCGGCCTGACGCAGCTTGAGCTCGATGTTGAGGTTGAAGTCCGGGGCATCGATGCCGATGAACACGTCCGGCTTACGCTCGATCAGGGTCTCGATCAGTTGCTTGCGCCGCTTGAGCAGCTCGCGCAGCCGGCCGAGCACCTCCACCAGCCCCATGACCGACAGACGCTCCATGGGGAAATCGGAGGTCAGCCCTTCGGCCTGCATCAGCGGCCCGCCGACGCCGATGAATTCCGCCGCCGGATGCCGGGCCTTGAGGGCACGCATCAGGCCGGCGCCCAGAATGTCGCCGGAAGCCTCGCCCGCCACCAGCGCAATACGCAGATTGGCCATGGTCAGCGGGTGATGCCGCGGTTCGAAGACTGGATGGAGTCGCGGAACAGGGCGACTTCAGGGAACTGGGTCGCAGGTTCGGCCAGTTCGGCCAGCGCCTGCTCGACGGTCAGCCCCTGGCGGTACACCGTTTTGTAGGCGCGGCGCAGGGCGTGGATGGCGTCCTCGCTGAAGCCGCGGCGACGCATGCCTTCGAAGTTCATGCTGCGCGCTTCGGCCGGGTTGCCGAACACGGTGACGAACGCCGGGACGTCCTTGCCGATCGCGGTGCCCATGCCGGAGAAGCTGTGCGCGCCGATGTGGCAATACTGGTGCACCAGCGTGAAACCGGACAGGATCGCCCAGTCGTCGACGTGCACATGGCCGGCCAGCGCGGTGTTGTTGACCAGGATGCAGTGGTTGCCGATCACGCTGTCATGGCCGATGTGGGCATAGGCCATGATCAGGTTGTGGTCGCCCAGCGTGGTTTCCGAGCGGTCCTGCACCGTGCCGCGGTGAATCGTCACGCCTTCACGGATGACGTTGTGGTCACCGATCACGAGGCGGGTCTCTTCGCCCTTGTACTTGAGGTCCGGCGTGTCCTCGCCGACCGAGGAAAACTGGTAGATCCGGTTGTGCTTGCCGATGCGGGTCGGGCCCTTGAGGACCACATGAGGCCCGATCACCGTACCCTCGCCGATTTCCACACCTGCGCCGACGATCGACCACGGGCCGACCTCGACCCCTTCAGCCAGGACGGCTGTCGGGTCGATGATTGCGCGAGGGTCGATCAAACTCATAGCTTGCGTTCCGCGCAGATGATTTCCGCCGAGCAGACCGGCTTGCCGTCGACCGAGGCCTGGCAGTCGAACTTCCAGATCTGGCGCTTGCAGCTGATGAACTTGGCTTCGAGGATCAGCTGATCGCCCGGCAGCACAGGCTGACGGAAGCGCAACTTGTCGGAACCGACGAAGTAGTAGAGGGTGCCGTCGGCCGGTTTGACGTCCAGCATTTTGAAACCGAGGATCCCGGCAGCCTGGGCCATCGCTTCGATGATCAGCACGCCCGGCATGATCGGATGCGCCGGGAAGTGGCCATTGAAGAACGGCTCGTTGATGCTGACATTCTTGTAGGCGCGAATGCGCTTGCCTTCAGTGTCCAGATCCACCACCCGGTCCACCAGCAGGAACGGGTAACGGTGAGGCAGGTATTCGCGAATCTCGTTGATGTCCATCATTTCGGGGGGAAGCCTATGTAAAGATTGGGAGTGCGACGTGGCGCACGCCTCTAGCAGATCAAGCAGACAGCCGGGTGGCTGCCTGCGATTGATATGGAAGCGGTATCAGCCATCTGATGAAGCATTACCGTCGGGGGTCACTTCCCCCACGCGCTTTTCCAGCTGTTTCAAACGTCGCGCGAGGTCATCGAGCTGACGGATGCGGGCCGCGCTCTTGCGCCATTCGGCCGCCGGTTGCATGGCTGTGCCGGACGAATAGGCACCCGGCTCGGTGATCGAGTGGGTGACCATGGTCATGCCGGTCAGGAAAACGTTGTCGCAGATGTCGATGTGCCCGACCAGGCCGACGCCGCCGGCCAGCATGCAATGCTTGCCGATCTTGGTGCTGCCGGAGATGCCCACGCAGGCCGCCATGGCGGTGTGGTCGCCGACCTGGACGTTGTGGGCGATCTGGATCTGGTTGTCGAGCTTGACGCCGTTGCCGATCACGGTATCGGCCAGGGCGCCGCGGTCGATGGCGGTGTTCACGCCGATCTCCACATCGTCGCCGACGGTGACGCCGCCGATCTGGGCGATCTTCTGCCAGACGCCTTTCTCGTTGGCGAAGCCGAAGCCCTCGCCGCCGAGCACCGCACCGGACTGGATGACGACCCGCTTGCCGATGCGCACGTCGTGGTACAGCGTCACGCGCGGGGCCAGCCAGCCGCCTTCACCGATCTCGCTGCGCGCGCCGACCACGCAATGCGCGCCGAGGGTCACGCCGGCACCGATCCGGGCACCCGATTCGATGACCACGAAGGGCCCGACGCTGGCGCTCGGATCGACCACCGCGTCCGCCGCGATCACGGCCGTCGGATGGATGCCGGCGGCCGCTTTCGGTTTCGGGTCGAACAGGTGGGACAAGCGGGCATAGGCCAGGTACGGATCCGGCACCACCAGCGCATCGCCGGCGAACGCTTCGGCGTCCGCTGCCTTGAGCAGCAGCGCTGCGGCCTGCGAGCCGGCGAGGTACTTGCGGTATTGGGGATTGGCCAGGAAGCTCAATTGAGCTGGGCCGGCCTCCTGCAAGGTGGCCAGCCCAGTGATTTGCTTCTCGGGGTCGCCACGCAGGGTGGCGCCGAGGAACTCGGCCAACTGGCCGAGCTTGATGGTCACGGTCATGGGTTACTTCAGCTGGTTCATGCGCTCGATGACCTGGCGCGTGATGTCGTACTGAGGTTTGACGTCGATGACCGCGCCACGCTCGAACACCAGGTCAAAACCACCTTTCTTGATGACTTCTTCCACGGCGCTGTCCAGCTTCGGCTTCAGCTGCTTGAGCATTTCGCGGTCGGCGACGGCCTTGGCTTCGTTCAGCTCCTTGGACTGGAACTGGAAGTCACGGGCCTTTTGCTTGAATTCCAGCTCCAGACGCTCACGCTCGCCTTGCTGCATCTTGTCGCCGCCGGCCATCAGGCGATCCTGAATCCCCTTGGCGCTGCTTTCCAGGGTCTTGAGCTTGGTCAGCTGCGGGCCGAACTTCTTCTCGGCGTCCACGGCGTACTTCTTGGCCGCATCGGATTCCAGCAAGGCCATCTGATAGTTCAGGACGGCGATCTTCATGTCGGCAAATGCCGGGCCTGCCACCAGTACGGAGGCCAGGAGAACCAATTGAGTCAACTTACGCACGATGCACTCCTACAAAATCCATTGTCGTTATCTTGGGTCAGGCGCTTAGAACGTCTGGCCGAGGGAGAATTGGAACACTTGGGTTTCAGCGTTATCCGGTTTCTTCACCGGCGTGGCCAACGCGAAGCTCAATGGGCCCAGTGCGGTCACCCAGGTCACGCCGACACCGACGGAACTGGCCATGTTGCTCAGGCTGACGTCGTTGCACTGCGTGTTGGACGGCGTGACACCGTCGGTATTGAGAGTCTGCTTGCACTTGGAGTCAAACACGTTACCCACGTCCCAGAACACGGAGGTGCGCAGGGAGCGTTGATCCTTGACGAACGGCAGCGGGAACAGGACTTCCACACCACCCTGGATCAGGACGTTGCCGCCGAACGGCAGCGGATCCTGGTCCGGGTCGTTGATCGTACCGACGTTACCCGTCTTGCCCTGACCGCGGCTAGGCGTACTGCGTGGGCCCAGCGTGCTGTCCTTGAAGCCACGAACCGAGTTGAAACCACCAGCATAGTAGTTTTCATAGAACGGCAAGCCGTCGGTGGAACCGTAGCCGTCGCCGTAGCCCAGTTCGGTGTGCAGGCGCAGGGTGTAGTTTTCGCTCAGCGGCGCGAACAGCTGGCCGCGGTAGTCGAGCTTGTAGAACGACAGGTCGCTGCCCGGAATGGTGGTTTCCAGGGTCAGGCTCTGGGAACGGCCACGGGTCGGCAGCACACCTTTGTTCAGGGTCGACTCGGACCAGCCGGCCGACGCCTTGAAGTTCAGGTAGTTGTCGCCTTCACGGTTCACGAAGTCGAAGATTTCGTCGACGGTGTACTGGCCGGTCTTGATCTTGTCCTGCTGGGCCGACAGGCCGAAGGTCAGGCGCGAGGTTTCGCTGATCGGGTAGCCGACGTTCACACCGGCGCCCAGGCTGTCCACGGCGTAGCTCGCCACATCGACGTCGAGGTCTTTGTAGTCGGTGGTGCGGTAGAAGGCGTTGTAGCCCAGGCTCACGCCGTCGGCGGTCCAGTAGGGATCGACGTAACCGAAGTTGTAGCGGCTCTGGTATTCGCTGCGGGTCAGGCCCACGCTGACGCGGTTACCGGTACCGAGGAAGTTGTTCTGGGTGATGGAACCGCCCAGGATCAGACCGGCGCTCTGGGCGAAGCCCACGCTGGCGGTGATCGAACCGGAAGCCTGCTCCTCGACGCTGTAGTTCACGTCGACCTGGTCGTCGACGCCCGGCACGGCCGGTGTCTCGACGTTGACTTCCTTGAAGAAGCCCAGGCGCTCCAGACGGGTCTTGGACTGGTCGATCAGGTAGGTCGAAGCCCAGCCGCCTTCCATCTGGCGCATTTCGCGACGCAGCACTTCGTCCTCGGACTTGGTGTTGCCACGGAAGTTGATGCGGTTGACGTAGGCGCGCTTGCCCGGATCGACGGCGAACAGGATGTCGACCGTGTGATCGTCGTCATGGGGCTGAGGCACGCCGTTGACGTTGGCGAAGGTGTAGCCCTCGTTGCCCAGACGACGGGTGATCAGTTCAGACGTGGTGGTCATCAGCTTGCGCGAGAACACCTGGCCCTTCTGCACCAGCAGCAGGGACTTGACCTGGTCTTCAGGCACTTTCAGGTCGCCGCTCAGCTTGACGTCGCGAACGGTGTACTTCTCGCCTTCCGTCACGTTGACGGTGATGTAGACGTGCTTCTTGTCCGGGGTGATGGACACCTGGGTCGAAGCGATGTCCATGTTGATGTAGCCGCGGTCCAGGTAGTAGGAACGCAGACGCTCCAGGTCACCGGAAAGCTTTTCGCGGGCGTACTTGTCGTCGTTCTTGAAGAAGGACAGCCAGTTGGTGGTTTTCAGCTCGAACAGGTCGACCAGGTCTTCCTCGGGGAAAACGGTGTTGCCGACCACGTTGATGTGCTGGATGGCAGCCACGGTGCCTTCGTTGATCTTCACCTTCAGGCCGACGCGGTTGCGCGGCTGCGACACCACTTCGGTGTCGACGGTCGCCGAGTAGCGACCCTGGGCGACGTACTGACGCTGCAGCTCGTTGCGCACGCCTTCGAGGGTGGCGCGCTGGAAGATCTCGCCTTCGGCCAGGCCGGACTGCTTGAGGCCTTTCATCAGGTCTTCGGTGGAGATCGCCTTGTTGCCTTCGATCTCGATGCTGGCGACGGACGGACGCTCGACGACCGTGATCACCAGTACGTTGCCTTCGCGGCCCAGCTGGATATCTTGAAAGAAACCGGTTTTGAACAGCGCACGAGTGGACTCCACCAGGCGACGGTCGTCCGCCTGATCGCCGACGTTCAACGGCAACGCGCCAAAGACGCTACCTGCGGAAACCCGCTGGAGGCCGTTGACACGAATATCAGAGATAGTGAAGGACTCGGCGTGAACTTCGGCGATCATCAATACGGTGAGAACCGCAGTTAGCAGCAGACGTTTCATGAAGTCCTTTCTTATTCCAACTGGCAATAAAGAAACTGCCGCAAAATGCGGCAGATTCGCAATTCAACGAAGCGTTACAGACGTCCCAGATCGTTGACCAGAGCGAGCAGCATCACTCCAACCACCAAACTGATACCGATCTGTATCCCCCAACCTTGTACCCGCTCCGACAAGGGGCGACCACGCGCCCACTCGATCAGATAAAACAACAGATGCCCCCCATCCAGTACAGGAATGGGCAGCAAATTCAGAACACCCAGGCTAATACTCAGATAAGCAAGGAAATTCAGGAAATCGGCAACGCCCGACTGGGCAGAAGCGCCCGCCACTTTAGCAATGGTTATCGGTCCGCTCAAGTTTTTTACCGAGAGCTCGCCGAAGAGCATTTTCTTCAGGGAATCGAGGGTCAGGACACTCATCGCCCAAGTGCGGCGGGCACCCTCGCCGATCGCCGCCAACGGCCCGAAACTGACCTCGCGAATCATTTCCGGCGGCCAGTCGACCGCCTTCACCCCTGCCCCCAGATAGCCGCTCGGCGACTTGCTTTCGCCCCGGGCCGCCAGCGTGACCGGAACGTCGATCCGGGCACCGTCGCGCTCGATGCGCAGCAGGACTTTGGCGTCAGGGCGCGTACGGACGGTGTCGACCACTTGCTGCCAGTCGTCCAGCGCCTGGCCGTCGAGCGCCAACAGGCGGTCGCCGGTCTTCAGCCCCGCCGCCTGGGCCGGGCCTTTCGGATCGAGTTCGGCAAGCACCGGCGGCAACGCCGGGCGCCATGGGCGGATACCCAGCGAGCGGATCGGATCAGGCTCGTCCGCGCCCTTGAGCCAATGGTCCAGGGCCAGCTCGCGAGGCGAGTCCGCCGTGGAGCCTTGCTCGCGCACCATCACCTGCAGGGAACCGCTCTCGCCCAGGCGACGCACCAGCTGCAGATTGACCGCCGCCCAGCCGGACGTCGGCTCGCCGTCGATGGCGATGATTTCCTGGCCGGGGCTCAGGCCGGCCTTGGCCGCCATGCTGCCGGACTCGACCGCACCGATGACCGGACGCACCTGCTCGCTGCCGAGCATGGCCAAGACCCAGAAGAACACCAGTGCGAGGAGAAAGTTGGCGACCGGGCCGGCGGCGACGATGGCGATGCGCTGACGAACGGTCTTGCGGTTGAACGACTGGTGCAGTTGATCGGCAGGCACTTCGCCTTCACGCTCGTCGAGCATTTTGACGTAACCGCCCAGCGGAATGGCCGCCACCACGAATTCCGTGCCGTGCCGGTCATGCCAGCGCAGCAGGGGCATGCCGAAACCGACGGAAAAACGCAGCACCTTGACGCCGCAGCGGCGCGCCACCCAGAAGTGGCCGAACTCGTGGAAGGTGACCAGCACGCCCAAGGCGATCAGGGTGCCGGCAATCATATAGAGCGCGCTCATCTACTTTCTCCGCATTCCTGTCCAGTGCCGCGTGAAGCCAAGTACGGCGCAGCCTAACGACCGTGGCGGCTCAGCCATTGGCCGGCCAGCGCCCGTGCCGTCGCGTCCGCCGTGAATACCGCGTCCAGGTCATCCAGCGCCACCACGGGCTGAAGGTTCAAGACTTCTTCGATGATACTCGCGATTTCCAGGTAGCGAACCCGTCCGTCGAGAAACGCCGCGACCGCCACTTCGTTGGCCGCGTTCAGCATCGCCGGGGCGCTGTCGCCGGCCTCCGCCGCCTGGCGCGCCAGGCGCAGGCAAGGGAAGCGCTGCTCATCCGGCGCTTCGAAGTCCAGACGCGCCACCGCGAACAGATCCAGCGGCGCCACGCCCGAGTCGATCCGCTCGGGCCAGGCCAGCGCGTTGGCGATCGGCGTGCGCATGTCGGGATTGCCCAACTGCGCCAGCACGGAACCGTCCACATAGTCGACCAGCGAATGGATCACGCTCTGCGGATGGATGACCACCTCGACCTGCGAGGGCTTGGCGTCGAACAGCCAGCAGGCCTCGATCAGCTCAAGGCCCTTGTTCATCATGCTGGCCGAATCCACCGAGATCTTGCGCCCCATGGACCAGTTCGGGTGGGCGCACGCCTGCTCAGGCGAAACATGCGCCAAATCAGCCATCGGCGTCTGCCGGAAAGGGCCGCCGGAGGCCGTCAGAAGAATCCGACGCACGCCGACATGGCTCAATCCACGGGAGAAGTCCTGCGGCATGCACTGGAAAATCGCATTGTGCTCGCTGTCGATCGGCAGCAGCGCCGAACCGCTCTTGCGCACCGCCTGCATGAACAGGGCGCCGGACATCACCAGCGCCTCCTTGTTGGCCAGCAGGATTTTCTTGCCTGCCTCGACGGCCGCCAGGGTCGGGCGCAGCCCGGCCGCACCGACGATCGCCGCCATCACGGCGTCCACCTCAGGAGCGGCAGCCACCTGGCACAACCCCTCCTCCCCCACCAGCACACGGGTCGGCAGGCCGGCGGCACGCAAGTCGTCCTGCAGGCGGCGCGCGGCCTGCACCTCAGGCACGACCGCGAACTGCGGCACATGACGCACGCACAAGGCGAGCAGCTCGCTCAGACGGCTGAACCCGCTCAGCGCGAACGCCCGGTAACGGTCAGGATGGCGCGCAATGACATCCAGGGTGCTCAGACCGATGGAACCGGTCGCCCCCAATACGGTGATCTGCTGCGGCCGGCTCACGGTGCGGCCATCCACAGCATCACGGCGAACAACGGGATCGCCGCGGTCAGGCTGTCGATGCGATCCAGTACACCGCCGTGCCCCGGCAGCAGGTTACTGCTGTCCTTGATGCCGGACTGGCGCTTGAACATGCTTTCGGTGAGGTCGCCCACCACCGAGACGAACACGATCACCGCCGCCCCGATCAAGCCCTTGAACAGCTGCGCCACGGTCCAGTCGCGCACGAAGCCGACCAGCACGGTGATCGCCAGGCTCAGGGCCAGGCCGCCGTAGACGCCTTCCCAGCTCTTGCCGGGGCTGACCTGCGGCGCCAGCTTGCGCTTGCCGAAGGCCCGGCCGGAGAAGTAGGCGCCGATGTCGGCGCCCCACACCAGCACCATCACCGCCATGATCAGCCAGTTGCCCAGCGGGTACTGCTTGATCTGCACCAGCCCTTGCCAGGCGGGCAGCAGGATCAGGAAGCCGATGACCAGCTTGCACGCCGCGCTGGCCCAATGCCCGCTGGATTGCGGGTAAGTCAGCACCAGATACGTGGCCACCGCCCACCACAGCACCGAAGCGCCGAGCACCCACGGCGCAAGGCCGGGCAGGATGTACATGACGAACAGCATCAACGCCACCACGGCGGCGTAGCCTACGCGGAACGACTGTGCGCCGAAGCCCGCCAGACGCGCCCATTCCCAGGCCCCGAGACTCACGACCAGCCCGATGAACAACGCAAAACCGGATCCTTCGAGCAGAAAGAAACCGCCCAACGCGATCGGCAGCAAGATCAGTGCGGTGATGATTCGTTGTTTAAGCATTAAACCCGGGCTCCGGCTTCGACCTGCTCGCTCGTTTTACCGAAGCGGCGCTGGCGCGAAGCGAAATCGGCCAGCGCGTTGCGCATGGCATCGTGTTTGAAGTCCGGCCAGAACAGGTCGGAGAAATACAGCTCAGCGTAAGCGAGCTGCCAGAGCAGGAAGTTGCTGATGCGGTGCTCGCCGCCGGTGCGGATGCACAGGTCGGGCAACGGCAGGTCGCCGGTGGCCAGGCACGCCTGCAACAGGTCCGGCGTGATGTCGTCCGGCCGCAGGTGACCGGCCTGCACCTCACGGGCAAGACGCTGCGCAGCCTGCGCGATGTCCCACTGGCCGCCGTAATTGGCGGCGATCTGCAGGACAAAGCGGTTGGCGCCGGCGGTCATCGCCTCGGCTTCGCGCATCGCCGCCTGAAGCTCAGGGTGGAAGCGCGAACGGTCGCCGATGATGCGCAGGCTGATGTTGTTGTCGTTGAGGCGCTTGGCCTCACGACGCAAGGCCTTGAAGAACAGATCCATCAAGGCGCTGACCTCATCGGCCGGGCGCTGCCAGTTCTCGCTGGAGAAGGCAAACAGCGTCAGCACTTCGACCCCGGCCTCGGCGCACACCTCTATCACCGCACGCACGGCATCCACGCCCGCCTTGTGCCCGGCGACGCCGGGCATGAAGCGTTTCTTCGCCCAGCGGTTGTTGCCATCCATGATGATCGCGACATGGCGCGGCACCGCGGACGGCGCAGTCTGCTTGGTCTTTTCCATGAAGGCGTCCTGACCCTTTATACGGCCATCAGATCCTTTTCTTTTTCTTCGGTCGCCTTGGCGATCTGACCTTCGAAGTCCTTGATCAGCTTGTCGATGTCGGCGCCGGCGCGACGCTCTTCGTCTTCGCTGATTTCCTTGTCCTTGGACAGTTTCTTCAGCTCGCCCAGGGCGTCGCGACGGATGTTGCGCACGGCGACACGGGCATCCTCGGCAGCGGCGCGCGCCTGCTTGGTGAAGCCCTTGCGGGTTTCTTCGGTCAACGGCGCCATCTTGATCAGCAGCAATTCGCCGAGGTTGGTCGGGTTGAGGTTGAGGCCGGCGCTGCCGATGGCCTTGTCGATGGCACCGAGCATGTTGCGCTCGAACGGCACCACTTGCAGGGTCTGGCTGTCCTTCACGGTCACGTTGGCCACACCGCTCAACGGGGTGTCGGCGCCGTAGTAAGGCACCATCACGCTGCCCAGGATGCTCGGGTGAGCCTTGCCGGTACGGATCTGGCCGAACGCGTGCGCCAGAGACTCCAGGGACTTCTGCATGCGCGCCTGGGCGTCTTTCTTGATTTCGTTGATCATTGTTGAACTTCCTCGATCAGGGTTCCTTCGGCGCCGCCATGCACAATGTTCAGCAGGGCGCCGGGCTTGTTCATGTTGAATACACGCAGCGGCATCTTGTGGTCGCGGCACAGGCAAATGGCCGTCAGATCCATCACGCCCAGCTTGCGATCCAGCACTTCATCGTAGGTCAGATGATCGAACTTCTCGGCATGCGGGTCTTTGAACGGGTCTGCGGTGTAGACGCCATCGACCTTGGTCGCCTTGAGCACGACGTCGGCGTCGATTTCGATGGCTCGCAGGCAGGCTGCCGAATCCGTGGTGAAAAACGGATTGCCGGTGCCGGCGGCGAAAATCACGACATCCTTGGAGTTCAGGTGGCGCATGGCCTTGCGGCGATCATAGTGATCGGTCACGCCGACCATGGAAATGGCGGACATCACGATGGCCGAGATATTGGCACGTTCCAGCGCATCGCGCATGGCCAGGGCGTTCATCACAGTGGCCAGCATGCCCATGTGGTCGCCCGTGACGCGGTCCATGCCGGCCTTGCTCAGGGCTTCGCCGCGGAACAGGTTGCCGCCGCCGATCACCAGACCGACCTGGACACCGATGCCGACCAGCTGGCCGACTTCCAGCGCCATGCGGTCCAGCACCTTCGGGTCGATCCCGAACTCTTCCGAGCCCATCAGGGCCTCGCCGCTGAGCTTGAGTAGAATGCGTTTATAGCGAGCCTGATAACCACTGCCCTGCTGAGCCATTGCGAATCTCTCCTGCGGCGTATTTAAAAATTCTTTGCGAGCTGTTTGCAGCTGGCGCTTCACTCTAGCTTGGCGCTGCTTCAGCGCCATCGGAACATGGCTTTGTAAGTCAGTTCCAAGCGGAAACCAATTAAAAAATCGGTAACCGTATCTGAAAAGAGGCTGCGCGCGTGAGCGGGCAGCCTCTTTCGGGCGACAGTTGAAAAACCGTCTTACTGCTTGGCGGCAGCCACTTGTGCGGCAACTTCTTCAGCGAAGTTGTCGACTGGCTTCTCGATGCCTTCGCCCACTTTGAAGTAGGTGAAGGAAACGATTTCAGCGCCGGCTTTCTTGGCCAGTTCGCCGACCTTGACTTCCGGGTTCATGACGAACGCTTGCTCGACCAGCGAGGCTTCGGCCAGGAACTTCGAGATACGACCCTTGATCATGTTCTCGACGATGTTTTCCGGCTTGCCCGCGATCTTGTCGGCGTTCAGTTGCAGGAAGACGCCTTTTTCGCGTTCGATGGCTTCGGCCGACACTTCCGACGGCAGCAGGAACTCAGGGTTCGAAGCGGCAACGTGCATGGCGATGTTCTTGGCCAGCTCGATGTCGCCGCCTTTCAGAACGACGGTCGCGCCGATCTTGTTGCCGTGCAGGTAAGCACCGACAACGTCACCCTCAACGCGCGCCAGGCGACGGATGTTGACGTTTTCGCCGCACTTGGCGACCAGGGCTTCACGGGCAGCTTCGCGGGATGCGATCAGCGGAGCGGCGTCGGTCAGTTTCTGGGCGAAGGCTTCTTCCAGGCTTTCGGCGACGAAGTTCTTGAAGTCGTCCTGCAGGGCCAGGAAGTCGGTCTGCGAGTTCACTTCCAGCAGAACGGCGGATTTACCGTCGGTCTTCACGGCGATGGCGCCTTCGGCAGCGATGTTGCCTGCTTTCTTGGCAGCCTTGATGGCGCCCGAAGCACGCATGTCATCAATGGCTTTCTCGATGTCGCCGCCAGCCTTTTCCAGGGCCTTCTTGCAATCCATCATGCCTTCGCCGGTGCGCTCGCGCAGTTCTTTGACCAACGCTGCAGTAATTGCTGCCATTTTCAAATTCCTCTTGGATAGGTTTTCAACCATTCCACCCGACTGAACGGGCGTTCAATTCTTCCCGAACCACCTTGTTTAACCGCTGCACGTTACAGATGCAGGGCAAGCGCTGCCACAAGCGGGCGCCGACAAATGGTTTTCGAGGTGGCAAAAAGGGGGCCAAGCCCCCTTTTTGCTTACTGAGTCAACGCCAGGGCGTCAATTACTCAGCTGCAGCCGCCGGAGCTTCTTCAGCGAAGACTTCGGTGCCGCCAGCAACGTTGTTGCGGCCACGGATAACGGCGTCAGCCATCGAACCCATGTACAGCTCGATCGCGCGGATGGCGTCGTCGTTGCCTGGGATGATGTAGTCAACGCCTTCCGGGCTGCTGTTGGTATCGACTACGCCGATGACCGGGATGCCCAGCTTGTTGGCTTCGGTGATCGCGATGCGCTCGTGGTCAACGTCGATCACGAACAGAGCGTCCGGCAGGCCGCCCATGTCCTTGATGCCGCCCAGGGAGCGGTCCAGCTTCTCGAGGTCACGGGTGCGCATCAGCGCTTCTTTCTTGGTCAGCTTGGCGAAGGTGCCGTCTTCGGCTTGAACTTCGAGGTCACGCAGACGCTTGATGGAAGCACGGATGGTCTTGAAGTTGGTCAGCATGCCGCCCAACCAGCGGTGATCGACGTACGGCGAACCGCAGCGTGCTGCTTGCTCGGCGACGATCTTGCCGGCGGAACGCTTGGTGCCGACGAACAGAATCTTGTTTTTGCCCTGGGCCAGGCGCTCTACGAAGGTCAGTGCTTCGTTGAACATCGGCAGGGTTTTTTCAAGGTTGATGATGTGGATCTTGTTGCGCGCACCGAAAATGTACTTGCCCATTTTCGGGTTCCAGTAACGGGTTTGGTGACCGAAGTGCACACCGGCCTTCAGCATATCGCGCATGTTGACTTGGGACATGATAGTTCCTTGATAAGTCGGGTTGGGCCTCCACGTATCCCAATGACCAACCGCCGATCCGAGGATCAAGGGCACCCAGGTCATCGTGTCGACACGTGTGTGGGTTAATGCTTTCGGGGCTATCCCCGGAAAGCGGCGCATTTTATATCACAAGGAGGGCGCAAACGGAACCCGGAATCTGCATTCGCATCAGGGACATGAGGGAAGCGCACCGCGGATCCGCCCTGGCGCGGCATTGTACGGACGGACGCGATGCACACAGGCGCGGATTTGCGCCTTTCGTCTGTTAGAATCGCGTTTTTCAGGGCCGCAGCCTGAACGCCTGCCACCCTATCCGTATCTGCAAGCGCCGCCGGGCGCAGAGAGAGCCTGTATGACCGTCAACCTCAAAACCCCCGAGGACATCGCTGGCATGCGTGTCGCCGGCAAACTGGCCGCCGACGTGCTGGAAATGATCGCCGGGCACGTAAAGCCGGGCGTCACCACCGATGAGCTGAACCAGATCTGCCACGACTACATCGTCAACGTGCAGCAGGCCATCCCCGCCCCGCTCAACTACAAGGGCTACCCGAAGTCGATCTGCACCTCGATCAACCACGTGGTCTGCCACGGCATCCCGAACGACAAGCCGCTGAAGAACGGCGACACCCTGAACATCGACGTCACGGTGATCAAGGACGGCTACCACGGCGACACCAGCCGCATGTTCCACGTCGGCACCGTGCCGGTCTGGGCCGAACGCCTGTCCCAGGTCACCCAGGAATGCATGTACAAGGCGATCGAGATCGTCAAGCCCGGCTGCCGCCTCGGCGACATCGGCGAGATCATCCAGAAGCACGCCGAGAAGAACGGTTTCTCGGTGGTGCGCGAGTTCTGCGGCCACGGCATCGGCAAGGTGTTCCATGAAGAGCCCCAGATCCTGCACTACGGCCGCGCCGGCACCGGCATGGAACTGCAGGCCGGCATGACCTTCACCATCGAGCCGATGATCAACCAGGGCAAGGCCGACACCAAGGTGCTGGGCGACGGCTGGACCGCCATCACCAAGGACCGCAAGCTCTCGGCCCAGTGGGAACACACCCTGCTGGTCACCGAAACCGGCTACGAGATCTTCACCCTGCGCAGCGACGACACGATCCCGCGCGTATCGGCCTGACCCAGACACCGCTCCCAGCCTATAGAAGGAAAGCCAACCGATGCCGCAGGTGGATCCCGAACTCTTCGACCGCGGCCAGTTCCAGGCTGAACTGGCCCTGAAAGCGAGTCCCATCGCGGCATTCAAGAAGGCCATCCGCCAGGCCCACGAGGTGCTCGACACGCGCTTTCGCAACGGCCGCGACATCCGCCGGCTGATCGAAGACCGCGCCTGGTTCGTCGACAACATCCTGCAAAAGGCCTGGGAGCAGTTCAACTGGAGCGAAGACGCCGACATCGCGCTGGTGGCGGTCGGCGGCTACGGCCGCGGCGAGCTGCACCCCTATTCCGACATCGACCTGCTGATCCTGCTGGACAGCGCCGACCATGAAATCTTCCGCGACTCCATCGAGCGCTTCCTGACCCTGCTCTGGGACATCGGCCTGGAGGTCGGCCAGAGCGTGCGCTCGGTGGACGAATGCGCCGAAGAGGCCCGCGCCGACCTCACGGTCGTCACCAACCTGATGGAAAGCCGCACCATCTGCGGCCCCGAACGCCTGCGCCAACGGATGCTCGACGTCACCAGCACCGCCCACATGTGGCCGAGCAAGGACTTCTTCCTGGCCAAGCGTGCCGAGCAGAAGGCCCGCCACCACAAGTACAACGACACCGAGTACAACCTGGAACCCAACGTCAAAGGCTCGCCCGGCGGGCTGCGGGACATCCAGACGATCCTCTGGGTCGCCCGGCGCCAGTACGGCACCCTGAACCTGCGGGCCCTGGCCGGCGAAGGCTTTCTGGTGGAGAGCGAGAACGCCCTGCTCGCCTCGTCCCAGGAGTTCCTCTGGAAGGTGCGCTACGCCCTGCACATGCTGGCCGGCCGCGCCGAGGACCGCCTGCTGTTCGACCATCAGCGCTCGATCGCCACGCTGCTGGGCTTCGAGGGCGACGACGCCAAGCAAGCCGTCGAAAACTTCATGCAGCAATATTTCCGGGTGGTGATGAGCATCGCCCAGCTCAGCGACCTGATCATCCAGCACTTCGAGGAAGTCATCCTCGCGCCGGAGGACGAAGCCCCGCCGCAGCCGATCAACGCGCGCTTCCAGCTGCACGACGGCTACATCGAGGCCCGCAGCGAAAACGTGTTCCGCCGTACGCCGTTCGCCATGCTCGAGATCTTCGTGCTGATGGCCCAGCAGCCGGAAATCAAGGGCGTGCGCGCCGACACCATCCGCCTGCTGCGCGAACACCGGCACCTGATCGACGACAACTTTCGCAACGACATCCGCAACACCAGCCTGTTCATCGAGCTGTTCAAGTGCAAGATCGGCATCCACCGCAACCTGCGCCGGATGAACCGCTACGGCATCCTCGGGCGCTACCTGCCGGAGTTCGGCTTCATCGTCGGGCAGATGCAGCACGACCTGTTCCACATCTATACGGTGGACGCCCACACGCTGAACCTGATCAAGCACCTGCGCAAACTGCAGTACACCCAGGTGTCGGAAAAATTCCCGCTGGCCAGCAAACTCATGGGCAAGCTGCCCAAGCCTGAGCTGATCTACCTGGCCGGCCTGTACCACGACATCGGCAAGGGCCGTCACGGCGACCACTCGGAGATCGGCGCCGTGGACGCCGAGGCCTTCTGCCAGCGCCACCAGTTGCCGGTCTGGGACACCCGCCTGATCGTGTGGCTGGTGCAGAACCACCTGGTGATGTCCACCACCGCCCAGCGCAAGGATCTGTCCGATCCGCAGGTGATCCACGATTTCGCCCAGACCGTCGGCGACGAGACCCGCCTGGACTATCTCTATGTGCTGACCGTGGCCGACATCAACGCCACCAACCCGACGCTGTGGAACTCCTGGCGCGCCAGCCTGCTGCGCCAGCTCTACACCGAAACCAAGCGTGCGCTGCGCCGCGGCCTGGAAAACCCGGTGGACCGCGAGGAGCAGATCCGCCAGACCCAGAGCGCCGCGCTGGACATCCTGGTGCGCGGCGGCACCGACCCGGACGACGTCGAGCAATTGTGGGCGCAACTGGGCGACGACTACTTCCTGCGCCACACCGCCGGCGACGTGGCCTGGCACAGCGACGCGATCCTCCAGCAACCGGCCGACGGCGGCCCGCTGGTGCTGATCAAGGAGACCACCCAGCGCGAGTTCGAGGGCGGCACGCAGATCTTCATCTATGCGCCGGACCAGCACGACTTCTTCGCCGTGACGGTGGCGGCGATGGACCAGCTCAACCTGAACATCCACGACGCCCGGATCATCACCTCCAGCAGCCAGTTCACCCTCGACACCTACATCGTGCTCGACACCGACGGCGATTCGATCGGCGACAACCCGCTGCGGGTCAAGCAGATCCGCGACGGGCTGACGGAAGCCCTGCGCAACCCCGACGACTACCCGACGATCATCCAGCGCCGGGTGCCGCGCCAGCTCAAGCATTTCGCGTTTGCGCCGCAGGTGACGATCCACAACGACGCCCAGCGTCCGGTGACGGTGCTGGAACTGACGGCACCGGACCGGCCGGGCCTGCTGGCGCGGGTCGGCGGGATTTTCCTGGAGTTCGACCTGTCGCTGCAGAACGCCAAGATCGCCACCCTGGGCGAGCGGGTGGAGGACGTGTTCTTCATCACCGACGCCCACAACCAGCCGTTGTCCGACCCGCTGCTGTGCAGCCGCCTGCAGGATGCGATCGTCGAGCAACTGAGCGTCAACCAGGAGCCCGACATCAAGCTGTCGCGCATCAGCATCTGACCCGACCCTTTTCCCCTTGCGGGAGCGGGCTCGCCCGCTCCCGCACAGCACGAGACCCTTCATGAACAACGCCCTGAACCAGCTGCAGCCCTACCCGTTCGAAAAGCTCCGCGCCTTGCTCGGCAGCGTCACGCCGAACCCGGACAAGCGCCCGATCGCCCTGTCGATCGGCGAACCGAAACACCGCTCGCCGAGCTTTGTCGCCGAGGCGCTGGCCAGCAACCTGGACCAGATGGCGGTGTACCCGACCACCCTCGGCATCCCGGCCCTGCGCGAAGCCATCGCCGCCTGGTGCGAACGCCGCTTCAACGTCCCGGGCGGCTGGATCGACCCGGCGCGCAACGTGCTGCCGGTCAACGGCACCCGCGAGGCGCTGTTCGCCTTCACCCAGACCGTGGTCAACCGCGGTGACGACGCGCTGGTGGTCAGTCCGAACCCGTTCTACCAGATCTACGAAGGCGCGGCGTTCCTGGCCGGAGCCAAGCCGCACTACCTGCCGTGCCTGGACGAAAACGGCTTCAACCCAGACTTCGACGCGGTGTCGCCGGACATCTGGAAACGCTGCCAGATCCTGTTTCTGTGCTCGCCGGGCAACCCGACCGGCGCGCTGATCCCCCTCGACACCCTCAAGAAGCTGATCGCCCTGGCCGACGAGCACGACTTCGTGATCGCCGCCGACGAGTGCTACAGCGAACTGTACTTCGACGAACAGACCCCGCCGCCGGGCCTGCTGACCGCCTGCGCCGAACTGGGCCGCAAGGACTTCAAGCGCTGCGTGGTGTTCCACAGCCTGTCCAAGCGCTCGAACCTGCCGGGGCTGCGCTCGGGCTTCGTCGCCGGCGATGCCGACGTCCTCAAGGGTTTCCTGCTGTACCGCACCTACCACGGCTGCGCCATGCCGGTGCAGACCCAACTGGCCAGCGTCGCCGCGTGGAACGATGAAGTCCACGTGCGCGCCAACCGTGCGCTGTACCGCGAGAAGTTCGATGCCGTGCTGGCGATCCTCAGCCCGGTGATGGATGTGCAACGCCCTGACGGCAGCTTCTACCTGTGGCCGAACGTGAACGGCGACGACGCGGCGTTCTGCCGCGACCTGTTCGAACAGGAGCACGTGACCGTGGTGCCGGGGTCGTACCTGTCCCGCGACGTTGACGGCGTCAACCCGGGGGCCGGCCGCGTGCGCATGGCGCTGGTGGCGCCCTTGGCGGAATGCGTCGAGGCCGCCGAGCGCATTCGCGCGTTCGTGACCCGGCAGCCGTGAGCCCGTCACCGTGCCAGCCTTGCTGGCACGGTGACTTTTCATATCGGGAAACACCTCCGCACGGCCTGGAAACCTTTTAGTGCAGGGAGGCAGGTTACTCTTGCCCCGCGCAACGTCTTGCGCATCGACACCCTCCACTTCAAGGATGAAGCCCACCATGAACCAATTGCAGGATTGCAGGCTCGTGCAATGGCCGGACGACCAGGCCGCCTTTGACACCGCCGTCAACGAAAACCCCGCCAACGCCGGCAGCGGCGCCGGCGGACGCCGCAAGCGTTCGTTGATCGACTACCCGAAACTCTGGGCCAACGGCCGAACCCTGAAGATCGCCTTCATCGACTCGCCCGACCCCGACCGCAAACAGAAGATCATCGCCGCCGCCAGCCGCTGGCTGCCGTACATCAACCTGAAGTTCGATTTCGTCGATGGCGTGCAGGGCGACATCCGCATCGCGACGAAGAACAACGACAACAGCTCGATGCTCGGCACCGACGCGCTGCTCGTCCACCCCGACTGGCCCACCATGAACCTGGGCGTGACGCCCGATCATCCGGACTTCGAAGTGATCGTCACCCATGAGTTCGGCCATGCCCTGGGCGCCATGCACGAACACCAGCACCCGCAGGCCAATATCCCCTGGGACAAACCCAAGGTGTACGCGTTTTACCAGAACCGCGAGATGAACCCGCTGACCCGCGAGCAGGTCGACCAGAACCTGTTCAAACCCTTCAGCGCGCCGCAGGCGATCCACACCGACTACGACCGGCGGTCGATCATGCATCACCCGGTCTCGAACGAACTGACATTGGGCGACTGGGAAAACCCGATCAACCGCAAGATCAGCAAAAAGGACAAGAGGATGATGCGGCGGCTGTACCCGAAACAGCCCCGGCGAACCCCGTGAACGAGAGCCCCTTGCCGGGGCATCCGCTCATTTGACCTGACCCAGGTTCGCCTCGCTCAGATCAAGGTCCGCCAGCACTTCCCGCAGCACGTCATCACCGATCTGGTGGTGACGGCTCAGGCTGTACAGCGCCAGACGCTGCGCCCGCAGCGCCTTCAGGCGCAGGCGACGCTCCAGCAGGTCCATCTGGAAGGCCAGCGCCTGGGCTTCGGCCGAGTCGTTGAACACCTCCAGCTGATGGCGGTACTCGGACATGATCCGCGCCTTGAGCTCCGCCGCCAGGGCGGCCTCGGCGGCGTCCTGCGGGTTGGCCTCTTCGGTCTCCAGCGCATGGATCGCCGCCTCGGCGGTCTTGCGCCAGGCCTCGCGGACTTCCTGGCGGCGCTTGTCGTCCGGGCTCTTCTCGACGCCCCGAAGCAGCAACGGCAGCGCGATGCAGGCCGCCACCAGCGACAGCAGGATCACCCCGGCGGCGATGAAGATCAGCAAGTCCCGCTCCGGGAACAGCTCCGTGCCCATCAGCATCGGCACCGACATCACGCCCGCCAGCGTCACCGCCCCGCGCACCCCGCCCACCGTCAGCAGCCAGCAGGAACGCGCCGTCGGCACTTGCGTCAGGTCACCCTTGCCGCGCAGACGCCGCAACAGCACCGACAGGCGCCAGATGCTTTGCACCCAAACGAAGCGCAGCAGCACCAGCGCCAGGAAAATCGCCAGCACCTCGAGGCCACGGTAGAACAACGCGGGCCACAGCGTCGGTTCGTGGCTGACCACCGCCTTGACGATGTCCGGCAGTTGCAGGCCCAGCAGCAGGAAAATCAGGCCGTTGAAGGCGAACTCCAACAGCGACCAGACGCTGCGGTTGAGCAGCCGGGTGCTGGTCTGGCGCGGCAACAGGTCGAGCCAGCTCTGCATCATGCCGGCCGCGACGGCCGACAGGATCCCCGAAGCGCCCAGGCGTTCGGCGAGCACGTAAGCGGCGAACGGCAGCAGCAACATGAACACCACGTGGGTCGCCGGATCGTCCCAGCCGCGGGCGATCATCCACGCCCGCAGCCGGCCGACCAGCCAGCTCAATGCCACGCCCACCAGCAGGCCGCCCACCGCCACCAGCACGAACGTCAGGCTCGCGCCGGCCAGCGAAAACGCGCCGGTCACCGCCGCCACCAGGGCGAACTTGAACGTCACCAGGCCCGAGGCGTCGTTCATCAGCGCCTCACCTTGGAGGATGTGCATCAGCGGGGTGGGGAGGCGGTTCTGGGAGATGGCGGACACCGCCACCGCATCGGTGGGCGACAGCACGGCCGCCAAAGCGAAGGCCACCGGCAACGGGATGCCCGGCAACAGCCAATGGATGAAGTAGCCCGCCCCGACGACGGTGAACAGCACCAGCCCCACCGCCAGCGTCAGGATCGGGCCGCGCAAGTGCCAGAACGCACGCTTGGGCATGCGCCAGCCATCGGAAAACAGCAGCGGCGGCAAAAACAGGAACAGGAACAGTTCAGGATCGAGGGCCACATGCAGCCCCAGCGTCGGCCAGGCCAGCAAGGCCCCGGCGGCGATCTGCACCAGCGGCAACGGCAGCGGAATCACCCGTCCCACCAGGCGCGAAACGCTGACCAGCATCAGCAGGATCAGGACGGTATAAGCAGTTTGCATAAAGCGGATGTCTCAGGCGATCGACAGCGATGAACTGCCATATTAGCCGCATAGGCTCTGGATGACCGTTGCACGTATGTCGCACAGCCTTGCTCCGCGCTTCTGTGGGCGCCGGCCTGCTGGCGATGGCGTCACCCGGCCAAACCAGACGGCCGCACCGCAGGCCCGATCAAGATTCCGGCGAGTAAATCGACCACGGCCGCCGCGATACCGTCCGGTCATGGCATAATCCGACACCATTTTTTTCCGGCACCTGTAAAGGGGGCGATTCCTTGACCGTTTCAAGCAAACCGTTGCACCTTTTCGGCATCAAGGCCTGCGACACCATGAAAAAGGCGCGCACCTGGCTCGATGAACACGCTGTCAGCTACGACTTCCACGACTACAAGAGCGCCGGCATCGACCGCGAGCACCTGACCCGATGGTGCGACGAACATGGCTGGCAAACCGTGCTGAACCGCGCGGGCACGACCTTCCGCAAGCTCGACGACGAACAGAAAGCCGATCTCGACCAGCCGAAGGCCATCGAACTGATGCTCGCCCAACCCTCGATGATCAAGCGCCCGGTGCTCGATCTCGGTGACCGAACCCTGATTGGCTTCAAGCCAGATACCTACGCGGCAGCGCTCAAGTAAGCGGCCCGTCCCCATTCGATAGAGGTATTCACATGTCCAACTCCCTGTTCAGCCTGGCCTTCGGCGTCGGCACCCAAAACCGTGACGGCGCCTGGCTGGAAGTGTTCTACGCCCAGCCGCTGCTCAAGCCGTCGGCCGAGCTGGTCGCCGCCGTCGCGCCGATCCTGGGCTACACCGAAGGCAACCAGGCCATCGCCTTCACCACCGCCCAGGCCGCGCAACTGGCCGAAGCCGTGAAAGGCGTCGATGCCGCGCAGGCCAAGCTGCTGACCCGCCTGGCCGAAAGCCACAAGCCGCTGGTCGCCACCCTGCTGGCCGAAGACACCCAACTGA
The DNA here is from genome assembly GCF_019145435.1 of Pseudomonas ekonensis. Lineage (NCBI taxonomy): Bacteria > Pseudomonadati > Pseudomonadota > Gammaproteobacteria > Pseudomonadales > Pseudomonadaceae > Pseudomonas > Pseudomonas ekonensis. The sequence continues at coordinate 1,314,517 of NZ_JAHSTS010000002.1, forward strand.
CCTCCACCCCAGAGGCCTACCTGAAGCTGCACCTGCTGTCCCACCGCCTGGTGAAGCCGCACGGCGTGAGCCTGGCCGGCATCTTCCCGCTGCTGCCGAACGTGGCCTGGACCAGCCAGGGCGCCATCGACCTGAGCGAACTGGCCGAGCTGCAGCTCGAAGCCCGCCTGCGCGGCGAGCTGCTGGAAGTGTTCTCGGTGGACAAGTTCCCGAAAATGACCGACTACGTCGTGCCGGCCGGCGTTCGCATCGCTGACGCCGCCCGCCTGCGCCTGGGCGCCTACGTGGGCGAAGGCACCACCGTGATGCACGAAGGCTTCATCAACTTCAACGCGGGCACCGAAGGCCCGGGCATGATCGAAGGCCGCGTGTCCGCCGGCGTGTTCGTCGGCAAGGGTTCGGACCTGGGCGGCGGCTGCTCGACCATGGGCACCCTGTCGGGCGGCGGCAACATCGTGATCAAGGTCGGCGAAGGCTGCCTGATCGGCGCCAACGCCGGCATCGGCATCCCGCTGGGCGACCGCAACACCGTCGAGTCGGGCCTGTACGTGACAGCCGGCACCAAGGTCGCGCTGCTGGACGAGAACAACCAGTTGGTCAAGGTGGTCAAGGCCCGTGACCTGGCCGGCCAGACCGACCTGCTGTTCCGCCGCAATTCGGAAACCGGTGCCGTGGAGTGCAAGACCCACAAATCGGCCATCGAACTGAACGAAGCGCTGCACGCTCACAACTAAGCCGCCATGCACTACTCATTGTAGGAGCGAGCCTGCTCGCGATAGCGTCGTGTCAGCCAGCATATTTTTAACTGATACATCGCCATCGCGAGCAGGCTCGCCCCTACAGGGGGGCTGGCGTACGAGCCGAACGACATGATGATTCCCTCCCCCTGGCGGGCCGACTTTCCGGCCATCGCCGCGCTGCAACGGCAAGGCCAGACTTATCTGGACAGTGCCGCCACCACGCAAAAGCCCCAGGCCCTGCTCGACGCGCTGGCGCATTACTACGCCAACGGCGCGGCCAACGTGCACCGTGCGCAACACCTGCCCGGCGCCCATGCCACACAGGCCTTCGAAGACACCCGCCTGAAGGTGGCGCAATGGCTCAACGCCGGCGACAGCGGGCAGATCATCTTCACCCACGGCGCCACCAGTGCGCTGAATCTCCTGGCCTATGGCCTGGAACATCTTTTCGCGCCGGGCGACGAAATCGTCGTCAGCGCCCTGGAGCATCACGCCAACCTGCTGCCGTGGCAGCAACTGGCGCATCGTCGCGAGCTGAAACTGGTAATTCTGCCGCTGGACGCCGATGGTTTGATCGACCTCACCGAAGCCGTAAGCCTGATCGGCCCGCGTACCCGTTTGCTGGCAGTCAGTCAGTTATCCAACGTGCTGGGCGCGTGGCAACCGCTGTCGGCTCTGCTGGCGATGGCCAAGACGCAGAACGCGCTCACAGTGGTTGATGGCGCCCAAGGTGTGGTGCACGAGCGTCATGACGTGCAGGCGCTCGGCTGCGACTTTTACGTTTTTTCCAGCCACAAGCTGTACGGCCCGGATGGACTCGGCGTGGTGTTCGGGCGCAACCAGGCGCTTGAGCAACTGCGCCCGTGGCAGTTCGGCGGTGAAATGGTGCTGGACGCCAATTATCACGACGCGCGTTTCCGTCCGGCACCGTTGGGCTTCGAAGCGGGAACGCCACCGATTGCCAGCGTGATCGGTCTCGGCGCGACCCTTGATTACCTGACCGGTCTGGATCAGGACGCGGTATCCGCCCACGAGTCGGCCCTGCATGACTATCTTCTGCGTGGCCTTGCGGCGCGCAACGGCATCCGCCTGCTGGGCAAACCGCAACTGGCGCTGGCGAGTTTTGTGGTCGACGGCGTGCACAACGCTGACCTGGCGCATCTGCTGACCGAGCAAGGCATTGCCGTGCGCGCCGGCCATCACTGCGCGATGCCGCTGCTCAAAAGCTTCGAACTGGCCGGGGCGATCCGCGTGTCGCTGGCGCTTTACAACGATTCGGAGGATCTGGAACGCTTCTTCGAAGCGCTGGATCAGGCGCTGGAGCTGTTGCGGTGAGCCTGCCGACCGAAGCCGCCGAAGCCCTGCGCACCTTCCAGGGCGCCGCCGGCTGGGAGCAGCGGGCGCGCCTGCTGATGCAGTTCGGCGACCGCCTCGCCCCCCTGAATGACGCCGACAAATGCGACGCCAACCGGGTGCACGGCTGCGAAAGCCAAATGTGGCTGGTGGGTGAACTTCACGACGGGCGCTGGCAATTCGCGGCCGCCAGCGATGCACGGCTGATCCGCGGGCTGGTGGCGCTGCTGCTGGTGCGGGTGAACGGGCTGACGGCGGCTGAACTGCGCCAGGTTGACCTGCCGGACTGGTTCGATCAGCTGGGGCTTTCGCGCCAGCTGTCGCCTTCACGCAGCAATGGCCTCAATGCCGTGCTCCAGCGGATGAATGAGCTGGCTGAATAAAAAGCGGCTGCTTTGCAGCCATCGCGAGCAGGCTCACTCCTACAATTTGGAATGCGTTCCCCTGTAAGAGCGAGCCTGCTCGCGATGAGGCCATCAGCCTCACCGATCAAACCTGAGACTTCGCCCGCTCGGAAGGGCGCCGCACTCCCGCCACCAACTTGTCCACTGCCTTGGTCGCCGCGACCATGCCGAACGTGGCCGTCACCATCATCACCGCCCCGAACCCGCCGGCGCAGTCCAGCTTCACGCCGTCGCCGACAAAGCGCTTCTGCAGGCAAATGCTGCCGTCCGGCTTCGGGTAGCGCAGCTGCTCGGTGGAATACACGCACGGTACGCTGTAATGGCGGTTCGGCGTGCGGGAAAAGCCGTAGTCGCGGCGCAACGTGGAGCGCACCTTCGAGGCCAGCGGGTCGTTGTAGGTGCGGTTGAGGTCCACGACCTGGATCTGGGTCGGGTCGATCTGCCCGCCCGCGCCGCCGGTGGTGATGATCTGGATCTTGCGGCGCTTGCACCAGGCGATCAGCGCAGCCTTGGCGTTGACGCTGTCGATGCAGTCGATCACGCAGTCGATGTCCGGCGTGATGTAGTCGGCCATGGTGTCGCGGGTGACGAAGTCGGCCACCGGGTGCACCGTGCAGGCCGGGTTGATGCCGCGCACGCGCTCGGCCATCACGTCGACCTTGGGTTTGCCGACGGTGCTGTCCAGTGCGTGCAACTGGCGGTTGGCGTTGCTCACGCAGACGTCGTCCAGGTCGAACAGCGAGATCTCGCCCACCCCGCAGCGGGCGATGGCTTCCGCCGCCCAGGAACCGACGCCGCCGATGCCGACGATCGCCACATGGGCCGCCCGCAGGCGCGCCAAACCTTCAATGCCGTACAAGCGGGCGATGCCTGCAAACCGTGGATCTTCTGTGCTCATGACCGTTACCCCAAAAACCGGCGCGCATTATGGACGACCGCGCGACAACTTTTAAGCTTCCAGCTACAAGTGTAAGAACTTAAGTCAAAGCGGGTTGCCCAATGTCGGGCATTTCCCCGTCCGACGTGCGACTGGTGAACTGCCGGTGTAGGATTCGCGCCCTTTGGCACGACCTCGCCGAACCTTCGTTCCACAGCCTTTGGAACCCGAAACAGCTATGTCATCGCGTAAATTTGGACTCAACCTGGTGGTGGTTCTGGCAATCGCCGCCCTGTTCACCGGTTTCTGGGCGCTGATCAACCGCCCGGTCTCCGCGCCGAACTGGCCGGAGCAGATCTCCGGCTTCTCCTACTCACCGTTCCAGCAGGGACAATTCCCGCAGAAAGAGCAGTACCCGTCCGACGACGAAATGCGCCGTGACCTGGAAATCATGAGCAAGCTGACGGACAACATCCGCATCTACTCGGTCGACGGCAGCCTGCAGGACATCCCGAAACTGGCCGAAGAGTTCGGCCTGCGGGTGACGCTCGGGATCTGGATCAGCCCGGACAAGGAGCGCAACGAACGGGAAATCGCCCGTGCCATCGAACTGGCCAACACCTCGCGCAGCGTCGTACGCGTGGTGGTCGGCAACGAAGCGCTGTTTCGCAAAGAGATCACCGCCCAAGAGTTGAGCGTGCTGCTCGACCGCGTGCGCGCAGCGGTGAAGGTGCCGGTCACCACGTCCGAGCAGTGGCACGTCTGGGAAGAGCACCCGGAACTGGCCAAGCACGTCGACCTGATCGCCGCGCACATCCTGCCCTACTGGGAATTCATCCCGATGGACAAGGCCGGGCAGTTCGTCTTCGACCGCGCCCGCGACCTGAAGAAGATGTTCCCGAAAAAACCGTTGCTGCTGTCCGAAGTCGGCTGGCCGAGCAACGGCCGCATGCGCGGCGGCGCCGATGCGTCGCCGGCGGACCAGGCGATCTACCTGCGCACCCTGGTCAACAAGCTCAACCGCCAGGGCTTCAACTACTTCGTGATCGAAGCCTTCGACCAGCCGTGGAAGGCCAGCGACGAAGGGTCGGTCGGTGCCTACTGGGGCGTGTTCAACGCCGCGCGCCAGCAGAAATTCAACTTCGAAGGCCCGGTGGTGGCGATCCCGCAGTGGCGGGTGCTGGCGGTGGGCTCCGGGGTGCTGGCGCTGCTGTCGCTGACCCTGCTGATGATCGACGGCTCGGCCCTGCGCCAGCGCGGCCGCACCTTCCTGACCTTCATCGCGTTCCTGTGCGGTTCGGTGCTGGTATGGATCGGCTACGACTACAGCCAGCAGTACAGCACCTGGTTCAGCCTGACCGTGGGCTTCTTGCTGGCGCTCGGCGCGCTCGGGGTGTTCATCGTGCTGCTCACCGAGGCCCATGAACTGGCCGAGGCCGTGTGGGTGCACAAGCGCCGGCGCGAATTCCTGCCCGTGGTCGGCGACTCGGGCTACCGGCCGAAGGTGTCGATCCACGTGCCCTGCTACAACGAGCCGCCGGAGATGGTCAAACAGACCCTCGACGCCCTGGCCAACCTCGACTATCCGGACTTCGAAGTCCTGATCATCGACAACAACACCAAGGATCCGGCGGTCTGGGAACCGGTGCGCGACTACTGCCAGACCCTCGGCCCCCGCTTCAGGTTCTTCCACGTCTCGCCGCTGGCCGGCTTCAAGGGCGGCGCGCTGAACTACCTGATCCCGCACACCGCCAAGGATGCCGAAGTGATCGCGGTGATCGACTCCGACTACTGCGTGCACCCCAACTGGCTCAAGCACATGGTGCCGCACTTCGCCGATCCGAAGATCGCCGTGGTGCAGTCGCCGCAGGACTACCGCGACCAGAACGAAAGCACCTTCAAGAAGCTGTGCTACGCCGAATACAAGGGCTTCTTCCACATCGGCATGGTCACCCGCAACGACCGCGACGCGATCATCCAGCACGGCACCATGACCATGACCCGCCGTTCGGTCCTGGAGGAGCTGGGCTGGGCCGACTGGTGCATCTGCGAAGACGCCGAGCTGGGCCTGCGGGTGTTCGAGAAAGGCTTGTCGGCGGCGTACTACCACGACAGCTACGGCAAGGGCCTGATGCCGGACACCTTCATCGACTTCAAGAAGCAGCGTTTCCGCTGGGCCTACGGCGCGATCCAGATCATCAAGCGCCACACCCGCAGCCTGCTGCGCGGCAAGGACACCGAGCTGACCCGCGGCCAGCGCTACCACTTCCTCGCGGGCTGGCTGCCGTGGGTGGCGGACGGCATGAACATCTTCTTCACCGTCGGCGCGCTGCTGTGGTCCGCGGCGATGATCATCGTGCCGCAACGGGTCGACCCGCCGCTGCTGATCTTCGCGATCCCGCCGCTGGCGCTGTTCGCCTTCAAGGTCGGCAAGATCATCTTCCTGTACCGCCGCGCGGTGGGGGTGAACCTCAAGGACGCGTTCTGCGCGGCGCTGGCGGGGCTTGCGCTGTCGCACACCATCGCCAAGGCGGTGCTGTACGGGTTCTTCACCAGCAGCATCCCGTTCTTCCGCACGCCGAAGAACGCCGACAGCCACGGGTTCTGGGTGGCCATTTCCGAGGCCCGGGAAGAGCTGTTCATCATGTTGCTGCTGTGGGGCGCGGCGCTGGGGATTTTCCTCGTGCAGGGCCTGCCGAGCAGCGACATGCGCTTCTGGGTGACCATGCTGCTGGTGCAGTCGCTGCCGTACGTCGCGGCGCTGATCATGGCGTTCCTTTCGTCGCTGCCGAGACCCGCCCCGGCGCCTGAGCCGGCACCGGCGGTCTAATTGTTCGACGATGCACTAAACGGCGGCCTATGGCCGCCGTTTTGCTTTAAGATGACCGCCATTTTGCAGGGCTTGGCGTGATAGGCAGTCTGACTGACCGAGCTCAATCCCCTGTAGGAGCGAGCCTGCTCGCGAAGGCGTTGTAACAATCACCGTTTATGTTGACTGACGCACCGCTTCGGCGAGCAGGCCCGCTCCCGCATTGGCTCTTGCCCACATTCATGATTCCGGAGTTTCCCATGACGGCCCACGCCGACCTTTCGCCGACCCTCCAGCTGGCCATCGACCTGATCCGTCGTCCGTCCGTGACGCCGGTCGACGCCGATTGCCAGAAACAGATGATGCAGCGCCTGGGCGCCGCCGGCTTCACCCTGGAGCCGATGCGCATCGAGGACGTGGACAACTTCTGGGCCACCCACGGCAAGGGCGACGGCCCGGTGCTGTGCTTCGCCGGCCACACCGACGTGGTGCCGACCGGCCCCGTGACCGCGTGGCAGATCGACCCGTTCAACGCGGTGATCGACGAACACGGCATGCTCTGCGGCCGCGGCGCGGCGGACATGAAAGGCAGCCTGGCGTCGATGACCGTGGCCGCCGAGCGCTTCGTCGCCGACTACCCGGACCACAAGGGCAAGGTCGCGTTCCTGATCACCAGCGACGAAGAAGGCCCGGCGCACCACGGCACCAAGGCCGTGGTCGAGCGTCTGGCGGCGCGCAAGGAGCGCCTTGACTGGTGCATCGTCGGCGAACCGTCGAGCACCGCCCTGGTGGGTGACGTGGTGAAGAACGGCCGTCGCGGCTCCCTCGGCGCCAAACTCACCGTGCGCGGCGTGCAGGGCCACGTGGCCTACCCGCACCTGGCGAAGAACCCGATCCACCTCGCCGCCCCGGCCCTGGCCGAGCTGGCCGCCGAGCACTGGGACCACGGCAACGATTTCTTCCCGCCGACCAGTTTCCAGATCTCCAACGTCAATTCCGGCACCGGCGCGACCAACGTGATCCCCGGCGACCTGGTGGCGCTGTTCAACTTCCGCTTCTCCACCGAATCCACCGTCGAAGGCCTGCAGAAGCGCGTCGCCGACATCCTCGACAAGCACGGCCTGGACTGGCACATCGACTGGGCGCTGTCCGGCCTGCCGTTCCTCACCGAGCCGGGCGCGCTGCTCGACGCGGTGTCGTCGAGCATCAAGCAGATCACCGGCCGCGAAACCAAGGCCTCCACCAGCGGCGGCACCTCCGACGGCCGCTTCATCGCCACCATGGGTACCCAGGTGGTCGAGCTGGGCCCGGTCAACGCGACCATCCACCAGGTCAACGAACGCGTGCTGGCGGCCGACCTCGACGTCCTGACCGAAATCTACTACCAGACCCTGATCAAGTTGCTCGCCTGATGCTCGCCTGCCCGATCTGCAACGAACCGCTCAACGCCGTGGACAACGGCGTGGCCTGCCCCGCCGGGCACCGCTTCGACCGCGCACGCCAGGGTTACCTGAACCTGCTGCCGGTGCAGCACAAGAACAGCCGCGACCCCGGCGACAACCAGGCGATGGTCGAGGCCCGCCGCGACTTCCTCAACGCCGGGCACTATGCGCCGGTGGCCAGGCGCCTGGCGGAGCTGGCGGCCGGCTACGCGCCGCAGCGCTGGGTCGACATCGGCTGCGGCGAGGGCTACTACACCGCGCAGATCGCCGAGGCCCTGCCGGGCGCCGACGGTTATGCGCTGGACATCTCCAGGGAAGCGGTCAAGCGCGCCTGCAAGCGCAACCCTGCCGTGACCTGGTTGATCGCCAGCATGGCCCGCGTGCCGCTGGCGCCGGGCAGTTGCCAGTTCCTGGCCAGCGTGTTCAGCCCGCTGGACTGGGAAGAGGCCAAGCGCCTGCTCAGCGTCGGCGGCGGCCTGATGAAGGTCGGGCCGACCAGCGGCCACCTGATGGAACTGCGCGAGCGCCTGTACGACGAAGTGCGCGAATACACCGACGACAAGCACCTGGCCCTGGTGCCGCAAGGCATGGCGCTGGCCCACAGCGAAACCCTGGAGTTCAGGCTGACGCTGGACAAGCCCGAAGACCGCGCCAACCTGCTGGCCATGACGCCCCACGGCTGGCGCGCCAGCGCCGAGCGCCGCGCCGCGGTGATCGGCCAGGCCGAGCCCTTCGTGACCACCGTGTCGATGCGCTACGATTATTTCGTTCTTCAATAACTTTTGGACTCGGGCCAATGCCCGGGGCCGGCTAAATCCGCGAATGGATTTTTCAGACCCGCAGTGAGGACATCCATGCGCCAACCGGACATCGAGATTTACCTGAAAGACGCCGACGTCGACCACAAGCAGATCGCCGAATGGCTCGGCGCCGCCCTGGGCCCGTGCAGCGAATGGAAGCAGAAAGGCCAGACCTTCAAATGCCTGGCCGGGAGCATCCCCGTGACCTGGCTGCCCAAGGCCGTAGGCAAATGGAACAGCCTGTACCTGGAAAGCGACCAGACCCCGTGGGACGACGACATCGCCTGCGCCCGCGCCGCGTTCGCTGCGCTGAACGTCGAAGTGCGCTGCGCACCGGGCAGCTGGGTCGAGGAAGAAGGCGAGGAAACGGCGGACCGCTGGATCCGCATCAGCGCCGACGGCGAGGAAGAGATCACCTGGAAAACCGCATAAGAGCAGTTATGAGCTACAAGCCACAAGCTGCAAGCCGAACCGCTTGTAGCTTGTAGCTTGTAGCTTGTAGCTTGTAGCTTGTAACTTGCAGCTTGCAGCTGCTAACTACAGACCTACCACATCCTCAGCCTGCAACCCCTTCTGTCCCTGCACCACCGCATATTCCACCTGCTGCCCTTCGGTCAGCGAACGGTGCCCTTCGCCGCGGATCGCGCGGTAGTGCACGAACACGTCCACCCCGTCTTCGCGCTGGATGAAGCCGTAACCCTTGGCATCGTTGAACCACTTCACGCTGCCGGTTTCGCGTGTTGCCATTTGTTCATACTCCCTTTTTTATTATTGAGCGGGCTTTTCGCAGGAAAGCCTTTGAGGAACGTCAGCCTGCGTCCGACGTCCATACAAGGGCCCCGGCGACAGACCGCCGAGTATATGTCAGGTGCCGATACTCTCAACAAGAGTTTACTTGGCCGCTTTTTTGCCGATTTTCAGCGAATCCGGCACACTGTCGCCCTTCCCGAGCAAACGCTCGGTTTTATTCAATGACGAAGAATCCGTATGACCCGTTCCCCGTTCCGCCGTCTTGTGTTCGGCACCTTGCGCCGGCTGTTGTACCTCTGGGTCCGCTCGGAGACGATCAACCAGTCGTCGTTCACCCTCGACCTCGACCGCAGCCGTCCGGTGTTCTACGTCCTGCAGACCCCTTCGCTGACCGACCTGGCCGTGCTCGACACCGAGTGCACCAAGGCCGGCCTGCCGCGCCCGGTGCTGCCGGTGTCGGTCGGGTCGCTGATCGAGCCGGCGGCGTTCTTCTACCTGACGCCGGATCCGGACTGGCTCGGCCGCCACGACAAGCGCGGCGCGCCGCCGACCCTGACCCGGCTGGTCAGCGCCCTGAGCCAGAACGCCGCCGAAGACGCGCAGGTCATTCCGGTGAGCGTGTTCTGGGGCCAGTCGCCGGACAGCGAGTCGAGCCCGTGGAAACTGCTGTTCGCCGACAGCTGGGCGGTCACCGGCCGCCTGCGCCGCCTGCTGAGCATCATGATCCTGGGGCGCAAGACCCGCGTGCAGTTCTCCGCGCCGATCCACCTGCGCGAACTGATCGACCACAACAAGGGCCACGAGCGCACCGTGCGCATGACCCAGCGGATCCTGCGGGTGCATTTTCGCAACCTCAAGGCGGCGGTGATCGGCCCGGACATCTCCCACCGGCGCAACCTGGTCAAGGGTCTGATCAACCAACCGCTGGTGCGCCAGGCGATCCTCGACGAGGCCGAGCGGGAAAACATCTCGGCGGAAAAGGCCAAGGCCCAGGCCCTGCGCTACGGCAACGAGATCGCCTCGGACTACACCTACACCGCCATCCGTTTCCTGGAAGTGGTGCTGAGCTGGTTCTGGAACAAGATCTACGACGGGATCAAGGTCAACCACATCGAAGGCGTGCAGAAGATCGCGCCGGGCCATGAAGTCATCTACGTGCCCTGCCACCGCAGCCACATCGACTACCTGCTGCTGTCCTACCTGCTGTTTCGCAACGGCCTGACCCCGCCGCACATCGCCGCCGGGATCAACCTGAACATGCCGGTGATCGGCGGCCTGCTGCGCCGCGGCGGCGCGTTCTTCATGCGCCGCACGTTCAAGGGCAACCCGCTGTACACCTCGGTGTTCAACGAATACCTGCACACCCTGTTCACCAAGGGCTTCCCGGTGGAGTACTTCGTCGAGGGCGGCCGTTCGCGCACCGGGCGCATGCTGCAACCAAAGACCGGCATGCTGGCGATCACGATGCGCAGCTTCCTGCGCTCCTCGCGCACGCCGATCGTGTTCGTGCCGGTGTACATCGGCTACGAGCGCGTGCTGGAGGGCCGGACCTACCTCGGCGAACTGCGCGGGGCGAGCAAGAAGAAAGAGTCGATCTTCGACATCTTCAAGGTCATCGGCGCGCTCAAGCAGCGCTTCGGCCAGGTGGCGGTGAACTTCGGCGAGCCGATCAAGCTGGCGGAGTTCCTCGACGGCGAACAGCCGGGCTGGCGCCAGCAAGACCTCGGCCCGCAGTTCAAGCCGGCATGGCTCAACGAAACCACCAACCGCCTGGGCGAGAAGGTCGCGCAGCACCTGAACGAAGCGGCGGCGGTCAACCCGGTGAACCTGGTGGCGCTGGCGCTGCTGTCCACCGGCCGCCTGGCCCTGGACGACCGCGCCATGGCGCGGGTGCTGGACCTGTACCTGGCGCTGCTGCGCAAAGTGCCGTACTCGCCGCACACCACCTTGCCGCAAGGCGACGGCCAGGCGCTGATCAAGCATGTGAAGGACATGGACCTGTTGTCCGAGCAGAACGACGCGCTGGGCAAGATCCTCTACCTGGACGAGCAGAACGCCGTCCTGATGACCTACTACCGCAACAACGTGCTGCACATCTTCGCCCTGCCGGCGCTGCTGGCGAGCTTCTTCCAGAGCAGCTCGCGCATGAGCCGCGAGCAGATCCTGCGCTACACCCGTGCGCTATATCCGTACCTGCAGGCGGAGCTGTTCATCCGCTGGACGCTGGACGAGCTCGACGCGGTGATCGATCAGTGGCTGGAGGCGTTCGTCGAACAGGGCCTGCTGCGCTTCGAGAAGGACGTGTACCTGCGCCCGGCCCCGAGCTCACGGCATTTCGTGCTGCTGACCCTGCTGTCGCGCAGCATCGCCCAGACCCTGCAGCGCTTCTACATGACCGTCTCGCTGCTGCTCAACAGCGGCCAGAACAGCCTCAGCGCCGAAGAGCTGGAAGACCTGTGCACGGTCATGGCCCAGCGCCTGTCGATCCTGCACGGCCTCAATGCCCCGGAGTTCTTCGACAAGAGCCTGTTCCGCCACTTCATCCAGACGATGCTCGACCTGGATGTGCTGCGCCGCGACGAGGCCGGCAAGTTGAGCTACCACGAACTGCTCGGCGAACTGGCCGAAGGCGCGGCCAAGCGGGTGCTGCCGGCGGAGATCCGCCTGTCGATCCGTCAGGTGGCGCTGCACCGCAGCGAAGATGCCGCCGAAGCGGCCGCCCCCCCTTCAGCCGATAGCTGAAAGTTGAAACGTGCGGACAACTAACCGGAAGGTGCCAGCATTTTCCGGTTAGTCGATTCATGAACTAATGGGCTCTTTTGATCGATACGGACATCGAAATGGACCCATTGAACGAAGTTGCACCCATCATCAAGCTGACCTTCAGCCTTCCCGAAACATTCAAGGCCCCTGCCGACGGGGAAAACGAAACCGTCGTCGAAGTCCATGCGGACAACGGCGATGCGCCGATCAGAATCAAAGAGTGGAGATTCCCTGCCATCACCGATGGCCAGTGGGACTTTGCCTTTGAACACCGCCTTGCCGGCATCGGTGTCAGATACCGGATCAACGTCCAGTTGTTCCGTGACCGACAGCCTTTGCTGGTGAAGCAGGATCACATTGTCATCGTCAACCGCGCCCCCCATCGCCAGACCGTGCACCTGAGCCCGGTCGGCTACCTGCATGTCAACGTCCAGGAGCCCGAAGCCGTTGCGCCGCAAGAAGCCGTGACCATCAGCCTGCATGAGCCCGGCAGCCCGGACGTCGAACTGGTTCGTGTCACCCAGGACGAACAGAGCGCCCGTTCGTTCTACCTTCGCTACGATCCGCGGCAACTGGTTCCCGGCAGGCAGTATGCGTTGAGCGGCATCGAGAACCGCTATCACCAACGCATCGCGGTCTATCCCGGCCTGGCGGAACTGGTGCCGCCCGCGAGTGCGGCACGTTCAGTCGAATGGCCGTCGATCATCCGCCGGCTCGCGGCGCCATTACGTTTGTTCACTGACGTCACCGCCAAATTCCGCTAGATTTCCGGGGCGTCGGGATTCTTCCGGCGCTCCTGTCCCAGAGGTTTCCATGAAAAGACTGTCCCTGCTCGCCGCCGCCACGCTGTTGAGCGCCTGCCAATCCACCACACCGGCCGGCAAGGTCAACCTCGACGGCGAAGTGTTCTACCTGCAACGCATCGCCCTGCCGCCGAGCGCCACCCTGAGCGTGAGCCTGCAGGACGTGTCCCTGGCCGACGCCCCGGCCGTGGTGCTCGACGAACAGACCGGCCCGGTCAAAGGCCAGGTGCCGCTGCCGTTCCGTTTGAGCTACGATCCGGCCCAGGTCAAACCCGGCCACCGCTATTCGGTCAGCGCGCGCATCGAGGTCAACGGTGAACTGATGTTCATCACCACCGAAAATCACGCCGTGCAGCTCGACGGCAACGATCCGCAGCCGTTCAAGGTCCGCGTCGACGCCGTCCGCTAATTCACTTTCAGGAACAAGGAAGCCGCCATGCTCCGCCCTACCCTTCGCTTCGCCGGCCTGTGCGCAGGCCTGATGATCTCCGCCGGCGCGTCTGCGCTGTCCTTGAGCGACCTGTCGCAGTCCGACGCCACCGGCGGCCTCAAGGACGCCCTGACCCAGGGCGCGCAACTGGCCGTCAAACAGCTGGGCACGCCGGGCGGCTTCAGCGGCAACCCGGACGTGCGGATCGAACTGCCGGGCAAGCTCGGCAAGGTCGCCAGCAAAATGAAGGCGTTCGGCATGGGCGACCAGGTCGACCAACTGGAGACCAGCATGAACAAGGCCGCCGAGACCGCCGTGGTGCAGGCCCAGCCGATCCTCGTCGACGCCGTGAAGAAAATGACTGTGGAAGACGCCAAAGGCATCCTCAGCGGCGGCAACGACTCGGCCACCCAGTACCTGAACAAGACCAGCCGCGAACAGATCCGCGCCAAGTTCCTGCCGATCGTCAAGCAGGCCACCGACAAGGTCGGCGTGGCGCAGAAATACAACGCGTTCGCCGGTCAGGCCGCGACCTTCGGCGTGGTGGACGCCAAGAGCGCGAACATCGAAAGCTACGTGACCGAACAGGCGCTCGACGGCCTGTTCGAGATGATCGGCAAGCAGGAAGAAACCATCCGCAAGAACCCGGCCGCCGCAGCGACCGGCCTGGCGAAGAAGGTGTTCGGCACCCTCTAGGGTCTGGATGCGCAAACAAAAGCCCGCTGACCGTCTCCGGCTCAGCGGGCTTTTTCATTGAGGATGTCCAAGGGCCAAGGTATTGATCCGAACCTGCGGCGACTCGACTGACGCCATCGCCATCGCCATCGCCAGCAGGCTGGCTCCCACAGGGGACTGCGGATATAGGCGGGATTTTCGGCCTCCACAAACCTGTGGGAGCTTGCCTGCAAGCGATGAGGCCAGCACTGCCAACATCCCTGTCGCCTGATCCACGGCCATCGCCAACAGGGTGGCTCCCACAAGGAATTGTGGGAGCCAGCCGATTCGTCGGCCTCAAGCGTCCCGGCGTACCCGGAACCACGCCGCATACAGCGCCGGCAGGAACAGCAGCGTCAGCGCCGTCGCCACGATCAGCCCGCCCATGATCGCCACCGCCATCGGGCCGAAGAACACGCTGCGCGACAGCGGGATCATCGCCAGCACCGCCGCCAGGGCGGTCAGCACGATGGGCCGGAACCGGCGCACGGTGGCCTCGATGATCGCCTGCCACGGCTTGAGTCCCGCGGCGATGTCCTGCTCGATCTGATCCACCAGGATCACCGAGTTGCGCATGATCATCCCCGACAGCGCAATGGTGCCGAGCATCGCCACGAAGCCGAACGGCTGACGGAACACCAGCAGGAACAGGGTCACGCCGATCAGGCCCAGCGGCGCCGTCAGGAACACCATCGCGGTGCGCGAGAAGCTGCGCAGCTGCACCATCAGCAAGGTCAGCACCACGACGATGAACATCGGCACGCCGGCGTTGACCGACTTCTGCCCGCGCTCGGAGTCTTCCACGGTGCCGCCGACGTCCAGCAGGTAGCCGTCCGGCAGCTCGGCGCGGATCGGGTCGAGGGTCGGCATGATCTGCTGCACCAGGGTGGCCGGCTGTTCCTTGCCGTAGATATCGGCGCGCACGGTCACGTTCGGCAGGCGGTTGCGGTGCCAGATGATGCCTTCCTCGAAGCCGTACTCCAGCGTGGCGATCTGCGACAGCGCCACGCTGCGGCCGTTGTCGGTGGGCACCGCCAGGCTCGGCAGCAGCGACAGCTCGGTGCGTTCATGCACGGTGCCGCGCAGCAGGATCTCGATCAGTTCGTTGTCCTCGCGGTACTGGCTGACGCTGGAACCGGTCAGCGAGCTCTGCAGGAACTTCGCCAGGTTGGCGGTGCTCACGCCCAGGGCCCGGGCGCGGTCCTGGTCGATGTTCAGGTACACGACCTTGCTCGGCTCCTCCCAGTCCAGGTGCACATTGACCACGTGCGGGTTCTCGCGCACCTTGGCCGCGACCTTGCGGGCCAGCGCGCGGACTTCCTCGATGTGCTCGCCGGTGACGCGGAACTGCACCGGGTAGCCGACCGGCGGTCCGTTCTCCAGCCGCGTGACCCGCGAGCGCAGGGCCGGGAACTGTTCGTTGAGGGTGTCGATCAGCCAGGTGCGCAGGGCCTCGCGCTCCTCGATGGTCTTGGCCAGCACCACGAACTGGGCGAAGCTGGCGGCCGGCAATTGCTGGTCCAGCGGCAGGTAGAAGCGCGGCGAACCGGTGCCGACATAGGCCACGTAGTTGTCGATGCCGGCGCGGTCCTTGAGCAGCGCCTCCAGGCGCTTGACCTCGGCGGCGGTGTTAGCCAGCGAGGCGCCTTCGGCCAGCTTCAGGTCGACCATCAGCTCCAGCCGCCCGGAGGCCGGGAAGAACTGCTGGGGCACGAAGCGGAACAGCATCACCGACGCGACGAACAGGCCGATGGTCAGCACGATCACGGTCTTGCGCCGGCGCACGCACCATTCCACCAGACGGCGCACCCGCTGGTAGAACGGTGTGCCGTAAGGGTCCGGCTGGTCCGGGCCGTGCTTGGCCGCGTGAATTTTTGCCAGGTCCGGCAGCAGTTTCTCGCCCAGGTACGGCACGAACACCACCGCCGCCACCCACGAGGCCAGCAGCGCGATGGTCACCACCTGAAAGATCGAGCGGGTGTACTCGCCGGTGCCCGACTGCGCCGTGGCAATCGGCAAGAACCCGGCCGCGGTGATCAGCGTGCCGGTGAGCATCGGGAACGCGGTGCTGGTCCAGGCGAAACTGGCAGCCTTGATCCGGTCGAAGCCCTGCTCCATTTTGATCGCCATCATCTCCACTGCGATGATCGCGTCGTCCACCAGCAGCCCGAGGGCCAGCACCAGCGCACCGAGGGAAATCTTGTGCAGGCCGATCCCCAGGTAGTACATGCAGGCGAACGTCATCGCCAGCACCAGCGGAATGGTCAGCGCCACCACCATCCCGGTGCGCACGCCGAGGGAGAAGAAACTCACCAGCAGCACGATGGCCAGCGCCTCGACCAGCACCTGGACGAACTCGCCGACGCCGGTCTTCACCGCCGCCGGCTGGTCGGAGACCTTGCGCAGTTGCATGCCGGCCGGGAGGTTCTTCTGGATGCGGGCGAACTCAAGTTCCAGCGCCTTGCCCAGCACCAGGATGTCGCCGCCGTCCTTCATCGCCACGGCCAGGCCGATGGCGTCCTCGCCCATGAAGCGCATGCGCGGCGCGGGCGGGTCGTTGAAGCCGCGGCGCACGTCGGCGACATCGGCGATGCGGAACGTGCGGTCGCCGACCCGGATCGGGAAGTTGCGGATTTCGTCGACCGTCTGGAAATTCCCCGAAACCCGCAGTTGCAGGCGCTCGCTGCCGGTCTCGAAGAACCCGGCGGTGGACACCGCGTTCTGCTCCTCCAGCGCCTGCTGCACGGCCGCCAGCGGCAGGCCGAGGGTGGCCAGCTTGACGTTGGACAGCTCGACCCAGATCTTCTCGTCCTGCAGGCCGAGCAGATCCACCTTGCCCACGTCCTTGACCCGCTGCAGCTGGATCTGCACGCGGTCGGCGTAATCCTTGAGCACCGCGTAGTCGAAGCCGTCGCCGGTCAGGGCGTAGATGTTGCCGAAGGTGGTGCCGAACTCATCGTTGAAGAACGGGCCCTGGATGCCCGGCGGCAAGGTCTGGCGGATGTCGCTGACCTTCTTGCGCACCTGATACCACAGGTCCGGGATCTCGGCCGAGTGCATGGAGTCCCGGGCAATGAACGTCACCTGGGATTCACCGGGGCGGGAGAACGACACGATGCGATCGTATTCGCCGGTCTCCATCAGTTTCTTTTCGATGCGCTCGGTGACCTGGCGCGAGACCTCCTGGGCCGTGGCGCCGGGCCAGCGGGTCTGGATCACCATGGCCTTGAAGGTGAACGGCGGGTCTTCGCTCTGGCCGAGCTTGGTGTAGGACAACGCGCCGACAATCGCCAGCAAAAGCATCAGGAACAGTACGATCTGGCGATTGCGCAGCGCCCAGGCGGAAAGATTGAAACCCATCGGGGATTACTCCTTGCCCGCCAGATTGACCACCCGGTTGGAACGGTCCACGGGGCGCACCTGCTGCCCCTCCAGAAGCACATGCACACCGGCGGCGACCACCCAGTCGCTGGCGTTCAGGCCTTCGAGCACCGGCACGCTCTTCTCGCCGAAGGGGCCGATGCGCACCGGGGTCTTCTTCAGGGTGTTGTTGGCGCTGACGACCCAGACGTAGGTCGTGCCGTTTTCGGCGGTCAGCGCAGACAGCGGCACCGCCAGCGGCACGGATTCGGCGGTCTGCACGTACACCCGGGCGCTCTGGCCGAGCTCGGCCGGCACCTTGCCGGAGGCGAAGGCGATGCGGGCGGCAAAGGTGCGGGATTTCGGGTCGGCGGCCGGCGACAGCTCACGGATGCGCCCGGCGAAGCGCTGATCCGGCTGCGTCCACAACTCCACCGAAACCGGCTGGCCGACCTTGAAGCGGCCGAAACTCTGCTCCGGCAGGCTGATCGACACTTCGCGCTCGCCGTCGGTGGCGAGGGTGAACACGGTCTGCCCGGCGGCGACCACCTGGCCGACCTCCAGCGAACGCCGGGACACCACGCCGTCCTGCGGCGCGCGCAGCACCGCGTAGCTGGCCTGGTTGGTCGAGACGTTGAATTCGGCCTTGATCTGCTTGAGGCGGGCTTCGCCGGAGCGGTAGAGGTTTTCCGCGTTGTCGTACTGGGAACGGCTGACCATCTGCCGATCCATCAGGGTCTTGTAGCGGTCGCGCTCGGCCCGCACCAGATTCAGGTTGGCTTCGGCGGCGGCGACCTGGGCCCGGGTGGCCTCCAATTGCAGGCGCACGTCCTGCGGATCGAGCTCGGCCAGGGGTTGGTCGGCCTTCACCCGCTGGCCCTCTTCGACCAGTCGTCGGCTGACCTTGCCGCCGATGCGGAACGCCAGGTCCGGCTCGTAACGGGCCCTCACCTCACCGGGATAACTCTCCATCGCCTGCGCCGAAGGCTCTGGCTGAACCACCATGGCCGGCCGGACGGCGACGGGAGTCGCCTCCTCGTGACCGCATGCCGACAATAAAAAAGCCAGACTGACTGGCATTGCAATGGACAGCGCATAGCGGAACATGGTGACGGACCTTTCGCTAAGGGGGCCTGGAATAATTATACTGGCGGGTATGTTATTAATAGCAAACTCACCAGTCCAGTATTAAAAGCGAAGAATGCCAAACAATCCCCCAGCCCCGAACGGCCCGGGTCGCCCCAAGGATCCGGCCAAGCGCCAGGCGATCCTCGAAGCGGCGAAAACCCTGTTCCTGAGCCACGGCTACGCCAACACCAGCATGGACGCGGTGGCCGCCGAGGCGGGCGTTTCAAAACTGACCGTCTACAGCCACTTCAACGACAAGGAGACGCTGTTTTCCGCCGCCGTGGCGGCCAAATGCGAAGCGCAGCTGCCGTCGATGGTCTTCGAACTGCCGGACGGCATCCCCGTGGAAAATGTGTTGCTGAACATTGCCCGCGGCTTTCACCAACTGATCAACAGCGAAGAGTCGGTGAACCTGCACCGGCTCATCATGGCGCTGGGCAGTCAGGACCCAAAGCTGTCGCTGATCTTCTTCGAGGCCGGACCCCAGCGCATGGTGCAGGGCATGGAGCGGCTGCTGACCCGGGTCAACGAGACCGGCGAGCTGAGCATCGACCTGCCGCGCAACGCCGCCGAGCATTTCTTCTGCCTGATCAAGGGCGCGGGCAATTTCCGCCTGCTGTACGGTTGCGGCGAGCCGCTGACCGAAGAGGCGGCGCAGAGCCATGTGGAGGAGGTAGTGGGGTTGTTCATGCGGGCCTACCGGCCCTGATGGCGCCGCCGCGCCGACCGGCTCCCGCACCGGATGCCTGATGTTCAGACATCCCTGGCGGGAGCCGGCCTGCCTTCGGTGACGGCGCCTGGGCCTCAGGCCTTGAGCGCTTTCTTCGGGTAGATGTCGTAGCGGCTGGACTTGCCGTCCAGCGCATGGCTCGGCTTCGGCCCTTCGATGCACGGTGCCTTGCGCGGGCGCTTGACCACCACCCGGTGGCTGGCCAGGGCCAGGGCCGCCTCCAGCAACGCCGGCGCGTCCAGGTCATCGCCCACCAACGGCCGGAACAGGCGCATCTCCTTCTTCACCAGCGCGGTCTTCTCGCGGTGGGGAAACATCGGGTCGAGGTAGATCACCTGCGGCGGCTCGCCTTCCCAGTTGCGCATCACCTCGATGGAGTTGCCCTTGAGCAGCGTCATCCGCGCCACGATCGGCGCCACGTCGAAATCCTCGGCCGCCCGGGCCAGGCCGTCCTCAAGCAACGCACCGATCAGCGGCTGACGCTCGATCAGGCTCATCTCGCAGCCCAGGCTCGCCAGCACGAACGCATCCTTGCCCAGCCCCGCCGTGGCGTCCAGCACCCGCGGGCGCACGCCCTGGGCGATGCCGACGGCCTTGGCGATCATCTGGCCGTTGCCGCCGCCGTACAGCCGGCGGTGGGCCGCGCCGCCCTCGACGAAGTCCACCCGCACCGGCCCCGGTGCATCAGGGCCCAGCTGTTGCAGTTGCAGGCCCTGCCCGCCGACCTGCAAGGCGAACTCGCCGTCGCCCGCCTGCAACGGCAGGCTCAGGCGCTCGGCCCACTGCCGGGCCTGCGGCTCGAAGGCAGGGTCGAGGGCCTCGACATGGATGCGGCAGGCCGCTGGATGCTCAATCATGAAAAACACGCTCAAAAAGTTAAGGATCGGCAAAGTCCGCCGATAACCCAATCAACGCGCATTTTGCCAGAGCCGAGCGTCGACCGAAAAAAATGTCAGGCATTCTTCCCACATCGATTGGCTACATCTCGCCCCATGGCGATTTCAGCCGTCAGAACACTCAGGCACTGAGCGGCGTCAGTCACCTGTGGCAGGATTTCTTTGCCCAGGCGCTGGCCGAACAGTCGAGTGATGTGGTGCCGGCCTGCGGCACGTTCCCGCCGGTGGACCTGAACAGCCCGGACGAGCCGACCGTCGGCAGCGACCTGCACGCGCACATCGTCAGCCAGCGCGAATGCGATGTGGTCGACACCGAAATCCGTCCGCCGGAGCCGCTGTTCCTGCCGATCGCCGAATTCGAGACAGAACTGCTCGACAAGCCGTTCCCGCCATTCCCGCCGGAAGAGATCGACGCCCAGCAGAAGCAGCAGGACTTCGAGAGCGGCTGGGTGCGCCCGATCGTGCTCACCCATGGCCAACCGGTTCCCGAGCCGGGCGCCGCACCGCAGAAGCGTCCGCTGTACCTGCCGATCGCCGAGTTCGACCTCGACCTGATGCAAAAGCCCTTCCCGCCGTTCCCCCCGGAAGAGATCGTCGAGCAGCAGCGTGCGCTGGACTTCGACAACGGCTGGGTGCGCCCGATCGTTCAGCAGAACCTGCGCATCGCCGCCTGAGCCTCAGCGCCCGGCGCCCTCACCCCTTGAACGACTGATTGGCCCGGGCATACGCCATCGAACGCGAGGTGAAGGTGAAGGTGCCCGACTGCCGGATCTCCTCGGCCGCCCGGAAGAACTCCCCGAACGCCGCCAACGCCAGCGCCGATCCCGTGCTCACCCGGCGCACGCCCATCTCCTCCAGTTCCTGCAACGTCAGCTTCAGTCCGCCGGACATCAGCACATTCACCGGTTTGGGCGCCACGGCGCGCACCACCGCCAGCACCTCTTCGGCATTGCGCAGGCCCGGCGCGTAGAGCACGTCCGCCCCGGCTTCGGCGAATGCCTGCAAGCGGCGAATGGTGTCGTCGAGATCGGGCCGGCCGTGCAGGTAGTTTTCCGCTCGGGCGGTCAGCGTGAAGGAAAACGGCAACGAACGCACCGCCGCCACCGCCGCCTCGATCCGCGCCACGGCATGTTCGAAGCAGTAGATCGGGCCGTCTTCACGGCCGGTGGCATCCTCGATGGAACCGCCCACCGCACCTGCCCTGGCGGCATGGATCAGGCTTTGCGCCGATTCGGCCGGCCCGTCGGCGAAACCGTTCTCCAGGTCTACCGACACCGGCAGCTCCGTCGCAGCGGCAATCGCCCGGACATTGGCCAGGGTCTCCTCAAGGCTCAGGCCGCCGTCGGGTTTGCCCTGGGAAAACGCATACCCGGCGCTGGTGGTCGCCAGCGCCGGGTAGCCCAGGCCGGCGAGCATCTTCGCGGAGCCTGCGTCCCACGGATTGGGCATGACAAAGAGCCCGCTGCGTTCGTGCAGGGCTCTGAAGGCATCGGCTTTACGGATTTGCGCGTCCATCGGCAGGCTCCCGGGCAAAGAAGGAAGTGCGCCTCAGAGCAGTCCCAATTGCTCCGCGGCGGGCTCTCTGTATAGCTCAGGCAGGGCCGGCAGGCCAGGCAGGCGCTGCATCAATTGGGCGTGAAAGCGTTGCGCCAGCTTCGCCGCCAGCAGGTTGTCCGCCGTGTGCAGGAAGATGTACGGCGTGCGCCCCTCTTCGATCCACTCGGCGATTTTCGCCACCCACGGCACCAGGAACGGGTCGTTGGCCTCCAGTTGCGGATGGCCGATGAAGCGCACCTGCGGATGCTGGGTGAACGCCGCCGGGCGCGTGGGCACGCGGGGCTTTTTCGATTGGGCGTGGATCACCGACGACTCGGTGGACAGGCAACTGAACAGCGCACGCGGGTCGAGGCAAATGCGCTCGACGCCACGGTCGAGCAACAGGCGGTTGAGCAACCGTTCGCTCTCGCCCTTGGCGAAGAACTGGTCATGGCGCACTTCCACCGCCAGCGGCCGGTCCACGGCGTCGATGAACGCCGCCAACTCCGGCAAACGCTGCGGGGTGAAGCTTTTCGACAACTGCAGCCACATCGGCGAGACCCGGTCGCCGAGGGGGCTGAGCAATTGGATGAAGGTTTCGGCGGCGGTGATCTGGTCGCGCAGGTCGCCGCCGTGGCTGATGTCGCCGGGGAACTTGGCGGTGAACCGAAAGTGCGCCGGCATCACCTCGGCCCAACGCTGCACGGTGGCCGGCGACGGGCTGGCGTAGAAGGTCGTGTTGCCTTCCACGGCGTTGAACACTTGGGCATAGAGGCCAAGGAAGTCAGCCGTTTTCGCGTCCGCCGGGTACAGGTAATCGCGCCAGGCGCTTTCGCTCCAGGACGGACAACCCAGGTAATAGGGCAGCGCCATCAGATGTACAGGTCGAGGCCCAGCACGTCCGCTTCCCAGTCGACAAACCCGGCGGTGCTCAGGTAGCTGGCCAAGGCCATGGCCACGCTCTTCTTCATCGCACGGTGGTAGATCATGTCTTGCTGACGGGCGGGCAGATTGCTCAGGCGTTGCGCGGAGGCCTTGGCGGCGCGGGCGGCCAGTTGCGCCTCGGAAGGGATTTCCAGCTCGCCGTCGATATCGTCGACGGACTCATCCTGCGCCACGTTGCCTTTGCGGGGCTTGCGCTTGATGGGGTAGGAATGAGAGGAAACGCCGTCTATACGCATAAAGTCATGCTCGGTATCGATGATGGCAATTTAGCGGCACCTGACCGACTTAGCAAACCGCCGAGTGATAACTAGAACACATAAAAGACAAAAGGTTTAAAGCGCGGGGTTGGAAACTGACGATTGGTGCCTGATTGCAGCGGTGATCCTGTGGCGAGGGCGCTTGCTCCTGCTTGGCCGTGCAACAGGGCCGCTTTGCAGCCCAGCGGGAGCAAGCTCCCTCACCACAGGGAAGTTTCAGCGGGCCTTGGGGGTGGCGACCTTGTCGCGCAGGTAGACCGGCTGGGCGTCGTCCGGGGCGATGGCCTCGCCGCGTTCCCAGGCGAACCGGGCCAGGGTCAGCAGGTCCTCGGCGTGGGGCAGCATGCCGGCGTCGGAGCCGCTCAGGCTGACCGCGATGCGTTCGCCGTAGCCCCAACCGGTGCCTGCGCCGAACCATTCACCCACGGCATCGGCCGGCAGCGCTGCGGCTTCCGGCGGCAGGACCGCTTCGGCGCCCACCAGGCGCATCTCCCCTGCCGTCTCGCGGTAGCAGCCCCAGTACACCTCGTCCATGCGCGCATCGATGGCCGCCGCGACCTGGCTTGCGCCGTGTTCGCGGTAGGCCCGCTGCGCCAGCACCGCCAGGTTGGAGACCGGCAGCACCGGACGCTCCAGGGCGAACGCCAGCCCCTGCACCACACCGATGGCGATCCGCACGCCGGTGAAGGCGCCAGGCCCGCGGCCGAAGGCGATGGCGTCCACCGCTTGCAGGGTGGTGCCGGCATCGGCCAGCAGCCGCTGGATCATCGGCAGCAGTTTCTGCGCATGCAGGCGTGGGATCACCTCGTAATGGCTCGTGACCTTGCCGTCATGCAGCAAGGCGACGGAGCAGGCTTCAGTCGCGGTGTCCAGGGCCAGCAGGGTGCTCATCGGTGTGTCCGTCAATCAGGTGGGAAAAAGTGCGCCAGTATAAACAACTACGGCCCGCAAGCGGGCCGTGGATGATGCAGCTGAGCCGGTTTTTCAGCTCAGGGCCGCCAGCACCTTGGCGGTGATGGCTTCGACCGAACCGACGCCAGGGATGTGGCTGTACTTCGGCTTGCCCTGGGCGGCGGACAGCTTCTGGTAGAAGTCCACCAGCGGCTTGGTCTGCGAATGGTAGACCGACAGGCGATGGCGCACGGTCTCTTCGGTGTCGTCCTTGCGCTGCACCAGTTCTTCGCCGGTGACGTCGTCCTTGCCTTCGACCTTCGGCGGGTTGTAGACGATGTGGTACACGCGGCCGCTGGCCTCGTGGACGCGACGGCCGGCGATGCGCTGCACGATCTCTTCGTCTTCGACCGCGATCTCGACCACGGCGTCCAGCTCGACGCCGGCGGTGACCAGGGCTTCGGCCTGAGGAATGGTGCGCGGGAAGCCGTCGAACAGGAAGCCGTTGGCGCAGTCAGGCTGAGCGATGCGGTCCTTGACCAGCGCGATGATCAGGTCATCCGACACCAGGCCGCCGGCATCCATGATGCCCTTGGCCTTGAGGCCCAGCTCGGTGCCGGCCTTGACCGCCGCACGCAGCATGTCGCCGGTGGAGATTTGCGGAATGCCGAATTTCTCGGTGATGAACTTAGCCTGAGTACCTTTACCGGCCCCGGGAGCTCCCAGCAGAATGACGCGCATCGATGTGCTCCTCAATTTTTTATATAAAAAACAACGGATTCGCCTCGTGGGGCCAATCTTGAAAATAGGGTCGCGGCCGCCCAAACGGCCAAAGGCTGATCAAGATACACAGCAGGCTGCGCCCACACAAGACACCAAAAGTCGGAGAAACCGGCCCCTGCCGCGACGTTGCGCCGCAGTGTCCCACGTCGCAACCCCGTCATTAACTGTCGCCTGACCGCACCTTTCCGACATGCCCCGCCAGGCCCCCGCCAACCGCTGCGGGAGCCTGCGCCCCACGCACAGAACCTTAGCCGGTATTTCGCAGACCGGCGGCGATCCCCGCCACAGACACCAGCAGCGCCTGTTCCACGGGGCTGCCCTGCACCACTTCCTGGCGCCGGGACCGGGCCAGCAGTTCGGCCTGCAATAGATGCAGCGGATCGAGGTAAGTGTTGCGCAGGCGGATGAATTCCAGGGTGTCGGGGCTGTGCGCCAGCAACTGCGACTGACCGGTCAGCCCGAGCACGACGGCGCACGCCTGCGACAATAGGTCGCGCAAGTGCGCACCCAGCGGCAGCAGCGACGGCTCGACCAGCCGCTGGTCATAGGACAGCGCGATGTCGGCGTCCGCCTTGGCCAGCACCATCTCCAGCATGTCGATGCGGGTGCGGAAGAACGGCCATTGTTCGCGCATCTGCGCCAGCAGGCCCCCTTCGCCACGGGCCAGGGCGTTGTTGAGCGCAGTCTCCCAGCCGAGCCACGCCGGCAGCATCAGCCGCGTCTGGGTCCAGCCGAAGATCCACGGGATCGCCCGCAGGCTCTCGATGCCGCCGGCCCGGCGCTTGGCCGGGCGACTGCCCAGCGGCAGGCGCCCCAGTTCCTGCTCCGGCGTGGACTGGCGGAAGTACTCGACGAACTGCGGATTCTCCCGCACCACGGCGCGGTAGGCCTTGACGCCGTCGGCGGCCAACTCGTCCATCAGGTGCCGCCACTCGGGGGTCGGTGGCGGCGGCGGCAGCAGGGTCGCTTCGAGCACCGCCGCCAGGTACAGGTTGAGGTTCTGTTCGGCGATGTCCGGCAGGCCGAATTTGAAACGGATCATTTCGCCCTGCTCGGTGGTGCGGAACCGCCCCGCCACCGATCCCGGCGGCTGCGACAGGATCGCCGCGTGGGCCGGGCCGCCGCCGCGGCCGACGGTGCCGCCGCGGCCATGGAACAGCAGCAGTTCGACCTGCTGCTCCCGGCAGATCTCCACCAGCCGCTCCTGGGCGCGGTACTGGGCCCATGCGGCGGCGGTGGTGCCGGCGTCCTTGGCCGAGTCGGAATAGCCGATCATCACTTCCTGCGGCCCCTGCAACCGTGCGCGGTAACCCGGCAGTCGCAGCAGCCGCTCGATCACGGGACCGGCGTTGTCGAGGTCGGCCAGGGTCTCGAACAGCGGCACCACGCGCATCGGCCGCAGCACACCGGCTTCCTTGAGCAGCAACTGCACCGCAAGCACGTCGGACGCCGCGCCGGCCATGGAGATGACATAAGAACCCAGCGAAGCGCCCGGCGCGGCGGCGATCTCCTTGCAGGTGGCGAGCACTTCGGCGGTGTCCGCCGAAGGCTTGAAGTGGGCAGGCAGCAATGGCCGGCGGTTGTTCAGTTCACGGGTCAGGAACTCGATGCGCTGTTCCTCGCCCCACTCCTCGTATCGGCCCAGGCCCAGGTAATCGGTGATTTCGGTCATCGCCGCGCTGTGCCGCGACGAGTCCTGGCGCACGTCGAGGCGCACCAGGAACAGGCCGAACGTCACCGCCCGGCGCAGGCAATCGAGCAGCGGCCCGTCGGCGATCACGCCCATGCCGCACTCGTGCAGCGAGCGGTAGCACAGCTCCAGCGGATCGAGCAGCTCGCGGTTGCCGTGCAGCACGTCTGCCGGCGCCGGGGTGGCGGCGGTCAGCGCCGCATGGGCCCAGTTGCGCGTGGCGCGCAGGCGTTCGCGCAGTTGCTTGAGCACGGCGCGGTAGGGCTCGGCGCTGTCGCCGGCGCGGGCCTTGAGTTCGTCGCTGGCCTGCTGCATCGACAGCTCGGCGGCCAAGCGGTCGACGTCGCGCAGGTACAGGTCGGCCGCCATCCAGCGCGCCAGCAACAGCACCTCACGGGTGACGGCGGCGGTGACGTTGGGATTGCCGTCGCGGTCGCCGCCCATCCATGAGGCGAAGCGGATCGGCGCCGCCTCCAGCGGCAGGCGCAGGCCGGTGGCGGCGTGCAGCGCCTGGTCGGCCTTGCGCATGTGGTTGGGGATCGCCTGCCACAGCGAATGCTCGATCACCGCAAAACCCCACTTGGCTTCGTCCACCGGCGTAGGCCGGGTGCGGCGGATTTCTTCGGTGTGCCAGGCTTCGGCGATCAGGCGTTGCAGGGTGTCGTGGATCCGGGTGCGCTCGGCGCCGGTCAAGTCGCGGTGATCCTGGGCGGCCAACTGGGCGGCAATCGCGTCGTACTTCTGGATCAGCGTGCGCCGCGCCACTTCGGTCGGGTGGGCCGTGAGCACCAGTTCGATCTCCAGGCGCGCCAGTTGGCGGGCCAGGGCCTCGGCGCTGTGGCCTTCGCTGCGCAGGCGGGCCAGCAGCTCCGGCAGCACCCGCGACTCGAACGGCGCGGCCTGCGACTCCTCGCGGCGATGGATCAACTGGTACTGCTCGGCGATGTTGGCCAGGTTGAGGAACTGGTTGAACGCCCGCGCCACCGGCAACAGTTCGGCTTCGCTCAGCTGATCGAGGCTGGCGCTGAGCTCGGCGTCCATCGAACCGCGCCGGTCGGCCTTGGCGCCCTTGCGGATCTGCTCGATCTTGTCGAGGAAACCCTCGCCGTACTGGTCACGGATGGTGTTGCCCAACAGCTCTCCGAGCAGGTGAACATCTTCGCGCAAGCGTGCATCGATATCGGTCATCGGCAGTTCTCCAGCAGTCGTCCAGGCGGCTAAAAAGCGAGCGGATGGTCAGAGAGTGCCGCTCTGCGGCGCGACTTACAAGCAGACGACGAAGGGCCACGCAACCCCGCGCCCGCCAGCTAACCTCAACAACAGGCCCCACAACGGCTTGCCGCCGGCCCCGCCGGACACTCACCAGAACCTGCCACGAGCGGGTGCGCCATGAGGTCATCATGAAAATCCGAGAACTTGCCCAGCATTGGGAAGAAACCGCCAAAGGTCGCCTGACCGACACCGGCTACGCCATCCGCCTGGACGTGGAGGCCGCCGCCCGGCTGGCCGCCATCGCCGAGATGTACCCCAAACGCACCCCCGAGGAACTGCTCGGCGAACTGATCGGCGCCGCCCTCGAAGAGTTCGAGGCGAGCCTGCCGTACGTGAAGGGCTCGACGGTGGTCGCCACCGACGAGGAAGGCGATCCGCTGTACGAAGACGTCGGCCCGACGCCGCGCTTCCTCGCCTTGTCGCGCCGGCATCTACAGGATCTGTCCGCCGCCGGCAAGCCCAAGCACTGACCCGCACGGCTCATCCTGCGGGAGCGGGCTTGCCCGCGAAAGCGTCCTCTCAGGCACCTTCAGCCGTGGCTGACACAGCGCATTCGCGAGCAAGCCCGCTCTCGCTTTTCAGACGGCAATCGGCCCGTCCATACCGCCGGACACCGCCAAAGTTCCCGTTTTAGAGCCCTGCCCGTTCGGTCAAAATTTTTTTGGCGATGGGCCATCTTTTCTGAACTTTTAAAAAATGCGCCCGGTCGGAACAGGTAACCACGCCTGGAACGAGCGTTTCAAAACGCGCTCCGACACGACGCATGCGACTCCTCGCCCAGGATGGATTTAGCGGTATCCAAGGAGTTGAACAATGGAGTTGAAGACCATGAAGACCCAAACCTCGTCCACCCCCCTGCGCAACCTGAAACTGGTCGCCCTGGCCCTCGGCGCCGGCGTCGTGCTGGCCGGTTGCGCCGGCAATCCGCCGACCGAGCAGTACGCCGTCACTCAATCGGCGGTCAACAGCGCGGTCAGCGCCGGCGGCACCGAGTTCGCCGCCGTGGAAATGAAGCAGGCCCAGGACAAGCTCAAGCAAGCTGAAATCGCCATGCACGACAAGAAGTACGACCAGGCCCGCACCCTGGCCGAACAGGCCGAATGGGACGCCCGCGTCGCCGAGCGCAAGGCCCAGGCGATGAAGGCCGAACAAGCCGTGAAGGATTCCCAGAAAGGCGTTCAGGAACTGCGTCAGGAAAGCCAGCGCACCGTGCAATAAGCGCGCATCCCGACCGCAAGGCTGAATCTCTTATCGACAGAAGGATGAACGAACATGCGTAATCAACTGATGATCCCTGCTCTGCTGGCCGCAAGCGTTGCCCTGGCGGCGTGCTCCACCCCGCCCAACCCGAACCTGGAACAGGCGCGCACCAACTACGAAGGCCTGCAGGCCAACCCGCAAGCCAGCAAGGTCGCCGCCCTGGAGACCAAAGAGGCCAGCGATTACCTGGACAAGGCCGACAAGGCCTACCTGGACAAGGAAAACGCGGCCAAGGTCGACCAACTGGCCTACCTCACCAACCAGCGCGTGGAAGTGGCCAAGCAGACCATCGCCCTGCGCACCGCCGAAGCCAACCTGAAGAACGCCGCCGCCCAACGCGCCCAGGCGCGTCTGGACGCCCGCGACCAGCAGATCAGACAGCTTCAGGACAGCCTCAACGCCAAGCAGACCGACCGCGGCACCCTGGTGACCTTCGGCGACGTGCTGTTCGCCACCAACAAGGCCGACCTCAAGTCCAGCGGCCTGATGAACATCAACAAGCTGGCGCAGTTCCTCCAGGAGAACCCGGACCGTAAGGTGATCGTCGAGGGCTACACCGACAGCACCGGCACGGCGGGCTACAACCAGTCGCTGTCCGAACGCCGGGCGACCTCGGTGCAGGTGGCGCTGATCAAGATGGGCGTCGATCCGTCGCGCATCGTGACCCAGGGCTACGGCAAGGAATACCCGGTGGCCGACAACGGCAGCGTCTCGGGCCGGGCGATGAACCGTCGGGTGGAGGTCACCATCTCCAACGACAACCAACCGGTGCTGCCGCGTTCGGCGGTGAGCGCGAACTGACCGTCGCACGCTGAAACGAAAAGCCCTGTGGCGAGGGCCGACAGCGGCTTATTGCTGCAGTTGCTGCGGGGTTTCCTGGCCCATGCAGCGCACCGCTTTCTTCTTGTTGTTGACCAGCACGCCGGTCAGGCCTTTCTGTTCGGTGTCGAACAGCACCAGCACGCCGTCGATGCATTGCGCCACTTGCGGCGCCGGCTCCAGGGACACCCGGTAATCCTCGCCGGGGATGGTCTTGAGCATGGTGAAGTCGTTGAGCAACAGCGCATCCTCGGGTTTGGCGAAGTGCAGGTAACCGTAGTACCACAGGGCACCGACGGTGCCCAGGATGCTGCAGATGCCGGTGATGATCAGCGGGATGGCGTTACGTTCTTCACTCATTGCGGACTCTCTGGTGGTTCGTCTTCGGTTTTCGGGGGCGGCGGATAGTTGGGGATCTCGCCGAGGCGGCGCAGGCCGTTGAAGTGTTCGGGGTCGTCCAGGTAACGCAGCATCACCTGGCGCCAGACCGGGTCGCCGAAGGTCTGCACGTGGCCGCCGCGGGTCAACTGCAGCACCCGGGGCGGCGGCGCAGCTTGATACAGACGGATGCCGTTGGAAAGGGGCACGAGGGGATCGTCGATGCTGTGGTAGATCAGTTTCGGCACGCCGTCGAGCTTCTCCATCGAATGGATGGCGCTGTCGCCGTCCGGCACCAGCCATGACAGCGGCACCTGGAGCGGCCAGGTCATCCACGAGGTGCT
Organism: Pseudomonas ekonensis; assembly: GCF_019145435.1. Classification (NCBI taxonomy): domain Bacteria; kingdom Pseudomonadati; phylum Pseudomonadota; class Gammaproteobacteria; order Pseudomonadales; family Pseudomonadaceae; genus Pseudomonas; species Pseudomonas ekonensis. The sequence continues at coordinate 1,344,691 of NZ_JAHSTS010000002.1, forward strand.
CAATGCATACTGGCCGACGCTGCGGTAACTGGCGGGCACGCCGTCGAGCACCAAGGCCTTGAGCTGCTTTTGTCGCTCCGGATGCCGCACGAGCCAGTGCACCGCCATCGCACCGCCCAGGCTTTGCCCCAGCACGACCAGCGGCTTGCCCTTGACCTCGGGCGCGCGGTCCAGCCAGGCGAAGGCGGCGTCGATGTCCTGGTAGATCGCCGGCAGCGACGGCTCGCCCTCGGACAGGCCATAGCCGCGGTAGTCCACCAGCAGCACCTGATAACCGTTCTTGGGCAGCCACCAACTGCCGCCCAGGTGCATCGGCAGGTTGCCGCCGTTGCCGTGCAGGTGCAGCACCGTGCCCTTGACCTCGACCCCGGCCTTGGCCGGCAGCCACCAGGCGTGCAGGCGCAGGCCGTCGGCGGTGGTCAGGGTCACGTCGCGGTAGTCGAGCCCGGCCTTCTGCGGGGTGAACAACTGGCCGCGCTCGGGGTAGAACAGCAGCGAACTGCACCCGCCGAGGGTCAGGAGCAGGCAGACGATGCCGAGGATTCTCATCCGGTGAAACCTCGCGGAAACATGGAAAGGGTGCCGCTCCCACAGGGGGGTGTTCCTGGCCTAAAGGATATTGGAGTAGTCCGCCTCGATCCGGTCCAGGCTCAAATGGTTGAGGAAGTTGGAGAAGCACATCCACGCCGACAGCGCGTTCAGGTCACGGAACTGCTCCGGCAGGTACTTGGGCGGCACCACCAGGCCTTCGTCCACCAGTTGGCGCAGGGTGCGCATGTCCTCCAGCGTGGTCTTGCCGCAGAACAGCAGCGGGATCTGCTCGAGCTTGCCCTTGCGCACGGCCAACTGAATGTAGTTGTAAACCATGATGAAGCCCTTGAGGTAGGACAAGTCTTTGGTGAATGGCAGGCCGGTCGGCACCGAACCCCGGAAGACCCGGCTCGCGTTGCCGTAGCTTTCCGCCATCTCGAAGCCCTGCTCGCGGAAGAACTCGAAGACCTGCAGAAAGTCCGCGCCCTCCTCCACCATGTGGATGGCGCGGGTGCGGTTGGTGAGCTTGCGCAGGCGGCTGGGGTAGGAGGCGAAGGTGATGATCTCCATCAGGATCGCCAGGCCTTCCTGGGTCACCGTCGAGGAGGGCGGCCCCTTGGCCAGGAAGGTGCAGATCGGCTGGTTCAGGCCGTTGAGCGTGGTGCCCACGTGCACCAGGCCTTCATGCACTTCCAGGGCCCGGACGTCGCGGCCGTTGAACATCGCGTCGGTGCGGATCTTGATGTAGTCGGCCCCCGCCGCCGCGTCGGCGACGATGCCGTCGGACTCGAACACCCGGATGGTCTCCTCGGCCTCGCCGAACACCTTGTTCAGGCGCGTCTGCAGCAGGTGCACGGCGTCCTTGGCGGTGAGGGTCTTGGGTTCGTCCTTCAGGTCGCCGCGGCCGTCGATATTGTTCAGGTAGTCGGACATCATCAGGCCGAGGTCGGCCAGGGTCGGGTCGCCGGCGTGGAACGCATCGGAGGCGGCGCCGTACAGTTCCTGGGAAATCAGGCCGAAGTCCTCGGTGCCGCGCGCTTCGAGCATGCGCACCACCATGCGGTACTCCTTGCACATGCGGCGCATGATCTGCCCCACCGGGCTGAACTGGCCGAGCTGGCGGGTGATGTCGCGCTCGATGTTCTGGAACTCGAGCTTGACCTTGCTCGAATCGAAGGTCAGCGGCCGGTTGAGGTAGTAGTCCCGGTCCACCGCCGGCATTTCCTTGCCCTTGGCCTTGAGGAAGCCCTTGCGCACGTTCTCGTCCCACTTGACCGCGTCGAGGACGCGGATCGGTGTCTGCGCCAGCACAATGCGATCGGACAGCGTGCGTATCGTCTGCTGGTAATCGTCCACCCGAAACTCCTGTAGAAAACGTCTGCGGGAGCGGGCTTGCCCGCGAATGCGCCGTTACATTCAACATCACTGCTGCCTGTACACCGTCATCGCGAGCAGGCTCGCTCCTGCAAAGGGATTGCGTTACACCGACGCCAGCACCAGATGCATGTACCGCGTCAGGATGCCGAGCATGTCCTCTTCGGCCAAAGGCTCGACACCGTTGAGCAGGCCCTGATATTCCATCCGTCCGATAATCGCCGTCAACACTTTGGCATCCTGCTGCGGCTCCCGGGAGCCCAGCACCTGGAACAGCTGGCAGGTGCCCTGCAGCAGGATCTGCTGGTGGGAGCGCACCAATTCCGCCAGGCGCGGGTTGAGCAGCGCCTCCTGGCGGAACGCCTGCTCGGCCATCAGGTGTTCGCGGCGGTTGACCAGTTGGCGGTGCACGTAGTCGGCCATCAGCCGGGCGATGTCGTCGGCCAGTTGCGAGCGCGACTCGGGGCTGCCGTCGCCGCTGACCACCATCTCGCGCAGCAGGCCTTCGTTGTTGATCCACAGCTTGGCCATGTAGGCGGCGCTGCGCTCGACGTATTGGGCGAAGGTATCGGTGAGCAGGTCATCGATGTCCTTGAAGTAATACGTGGTGGCCGACAGCGGCACGCCGGCCTCGGCCGCCACCGCCCGGTGGCGCACGGCGCGCACGCCGTCACGCACGACGATGCGCATCGCCGCGTCGAGAATGTCCTGCCGCCGCTGCTCGCTGCCCTGTCGGCTGGCCTTGCGACCCTGGTACTGAACACTTTCAGCGACCGCAACGGCGATTCCCGCTGCACCCTCTTGAGCCATTGCACCGATCACGGCAGGTATTCCTCTGTTGTTCTTTTCAAAAGTAACCATTTGATACGTTTGTACCAGACAGGCAATAAAAAACCGCCTGTTCGAGGCGGTTTTTTAAGTGAAACGTTTACGCTTGCGGCCGCATGTGCGGGAACAGGATCACGTCGCGGATCGACGGCGAGTTGGTCAGCAGCATCACCAGGCGGTCGATGCCGATGCCTTCACCGGCCGTCGGCGGCATGCCGTACTCCAGCGCGCGGACGAAGTCGGCGTCGTAGTGCATGGCTTCGTCGTCGCCGGCGTCCTTGTCGGCCACCTGGGCCATGAAGCGCTCGGCCTGGTCTTCCGCGTCGTTGAGCTCGGAGTAGGCGTTGGCGATCTCACGGCCGCCGATGAACAGCTCGAAGCGGTCGGTGACGTTCGGGTTCTCGTCGTTGCGGCGCGCCAGCGGCGACACTTCGAACGGGTACTGGGTGATGAAGTGCGGCTGCTCCAGCTTGTGCTCGACCAGCTCTTCGAAAATCATCACCTGCAGCTTGCCCAGGCCTTCGAAGCCCAGCACCTTGGCGCCGGCCTTCTTGGCGATGTCGCGGGCCTTGTCGATGTCGTTCAGGTCATCGGCGGTCAGCTCAGGGTTGTACTTGAGGATCGAGTCGAACACCGACAGGCGGGCGAACGGCTCGCCGAAGTGGAACACCTTGTCGCCGTACGGCACGTCGGTGCTGCCCAGGACCAGTTGCGCCAGTTCGCGGAACAGTTCTTCGGTCAGGTCCATGTTGTCTTCGTAGTCGGCGTAGGCCTGGTAGAACTCCAACATGGTGAATTCCGGGTTGTGACGGGTCGAGACGCCTTCGTTGCGGAAGTTGCGGTTGATCTCGAACACCTTCTCGAAACCGCCGACCACCAGGCGCTTGAGGTACAGCTCAGGCGCGATGCGCAGGAACATTTCCATGTCCAGCGCGTTGTGGTGGGTTTCGAACGGCTTGGCCGCGGCGCCGCCCGGGATGGTCTGCAGCATCGGCGTCTCGACTTCGAGGAAGTCGCGCTTCATCAGGAAGCTGCGGATGTGGGCGATGACCTGCGAGCGCACGCGGAAGGTCTGGCGCACGTCTTCGTTGACGATCAGGTCGACGTAGCGCTGACGGTAGCGCTGCTCGGTGTCGGTCAGGCCGTGGTGCTTGTCCGGCAGCGGGCGCAGGGACTTGGTCAGCAGGCGCACATCGGTCATCTCGACGTACAGGTCGCCCTTGCCGGAACGGGCCAGGGTGCCTTCGGCGGCGATGATGTCGCCCATGTCCCAGGTCTTGACCGCGGCCAGGGTGTCTTCCGACAGGGTCTTGCGGTTGACGTAGACCTGGATGCGGCCGGTCATGTCCTGGATCACCATGAACGAGCCACGGTTGAGCATGATGCGACCGGCGACCTTGACCGGGATTGCAGCCTCTGCCAGCTCTTCCTTGGTCTTGTCCGCGTACTGTTTCTGCAAGGCATCGCAGTAGTTCTCGCGGCGGAAGTCGTTCGGGAAGGCGTTGCCCTTGGCGCGCTCGGCGGCAAGCTTTTCCTTGCGCAGGGCGATCAGGGAGTTCTCTTCCTGTTGCAGGGCTTGCGAATCGGGTTGTTGGTCGCTCATGTCTTCAAATTTTCCATCACAGGTTCGTTGCCCCCGGGCCTTGCGGCCCGGGGATCGCCAGCAGGGCTGGCTCCCACAGGGATCGGGCCGGATCAGCCGCCCCCTGTGTTACGTCTCTTACAGCCCGGACTTCAGGCTCGCTTCCAGGTATTCGTCGATGTCGCCGTCGAGCACCTTGTCGCAGTCGCTGCGTTCGATGTTGGTGCGCAGATCCTTGATCCGCGAGGCATCGAGCACGTACGAACGGATCTGGTGACCCCAGCCGATGTCGGACTTGCTGTCTTCCAGGGCCTGGGAAGCGGCGTTGCGCTTCTGCATTTCCTGCTCGTACAGCTTGGCCCGCAGCATTTTCATGGCGGTGTCCTTGTTGGCGTGCTGGGAACGTTCGTTCTGGCAGCTGACCACGGTGTTGGTCGGCACGTGGGTGATCCGCACCGCCGAGTCGGTGGTGTTCACGTGCTGGCCGCCGGCGCCGGAGGAACGGTAGGTGTCGATCCGCAGGTCGGCCGGGTTGATCTCGATCTCGACCTTGTCGTCGATCTCGGGCGAGACGAACACGGCCGAGAACGAGGTGTGGCGACGGTTGCCGGAGTCGAACGGGCTCTTGCGCACCAGACGGTGCACGCCGATCTCGGTGCGCAGCCAGCCGAAGGCGTATTCGCCCTTGATGTGCACGGTGGCGCCCTTGATCCCGGCGACTTCGCCGGCGGACAGTTCCATGATGGTCGCGTCGAAGCCGCGCTTGTCGGCCCAGCGCAGGTACATGCGCAGCAGGATGTTGGCCCAGTCCTGGGCCTCGGTGCCGCCGGAACCGGCCTGGATGTCCAGGTAGGCGTTGTTCATGTCCATTTCGCCGCTGAACATGCGGCGGAATTCCAGCTTGGCCAGGGAGTCTTCGAGGCGGGCCAGTTCGGTGACCACGTCACCTACGGCGCCTTCGTCGTTCTCTTCGACGGCCATGTCCAGCAGGTCGCGGCAATCGGCCAGGCCGCCGGACAGGCCGTCCAGGGTCTCGACGATCTGCGCCAGGGCGGCGCGCTCGCGGCCCAGCTCCTGGGCGTATTCGGGTTTGTTCCAGACGCTCGGATCTTCAAGCTCGCGGTTGACCTCGGTCAGACGCTCATGCTTTTGATCGTAGTCAAAGATACCCCCGAATGGTTTCGGAGCGCTCGGACAGGTCCTTGATAGTGTTCAGGATCGGGTTGATTTCCATGACAGGCAGCACTCGTTGGCGAACTTTTGAAAGCCGGCGAGTATAACGTAATCGGGCTGGCGCGGCAGCCCGCCTGGCTGAAAAGACCGCCCGGGCCACCGTCGGCGGCGTTTCGGCTTGCCCGCCAAAGCAGTGTGCCAGGTTCATGCCGATCCGACGCTTTCACGGGCAAGCCCGCTCCCACAGGGTCTGCGACAGGCACACATGTCCCGCCCGACAATGTTCCGGCGGGCGCCGGCCGGCTGGCGATGCGGGCTGGCGCGGGTTATTCGATGCCCACCTGGTTGCGCCCGTTGTTCTTGGCCTGGTAAAGCCCCCGGTCCGCCGCCGAGATCAGCAGCCGGCAGTCGCTGCCCGCCTCCGGCACCATCGTCGCCAGGCCGATGCTGATGGTCAGGCTCGAGCCTTCGGTCGGTGCGATGTGCGGGATCTTCAGGGCCGCGACGGTCTGGCGCAGCTTTTCCGCCACCAGCCGCGCACCGCCCGGCGAGGTGTTGGGCAGCACCAGGGCGAATTCCTCGCCGCCGTAGCGCGCCGGCAGGTACGACGGCCGCGCGCTGGCCTCGCGGATCGCCGTGGCGACCTTGCGCAGGGCTTCGTCGCCTTCGACGTGACCGAAGGTATCGTTGTAGGACTTGAAGTAATCGACGTCGATCATCAACAGCGACAGCTGGCTCTGGTCACGCAGGCAGCGGCGCCATTCCAGCTCCAGGTATTCGTCGAAGTGCCGGCGGTTGGACAGCCCGGTCAGGCCGTCGGAGTTCATCAGCCGCTGCAGCACCAGGTTGGTGTCGAGCAGCTGCTGCTGGCTGACCCGCAGGGCGCGGTAGGCCGCGTCCCGCTGCAGCAGGGTCATGTAGGAGCGCGAATGGTAGCGGATGCGCGCCACCAGCTCGATGTTGTCCGGCAGCTTCACCAGATAGTCGTTGGCCCCGGCCGAGAACGCCGCGCTCTTGATCAGCGGGTCTTCCTTGGTCGACAGGACGATGATCGGGATGTCCTTGGTCGCCGGGTGGTTGCGGTACTCGCGCACCAGGGTCAGGCCGTCGAGGCCGGGCATCACCAGGTCCTGGAGGATCACCGTCGGCTTGATCCGCACCGCATGGGCCACCGCCAGGTGCGGGTCGGAGCAGAAGTGGAAGTCGATGTTCTCTTCGTTCGACAGCCCGCGGCGCACGGCTTCGCCGATCATCGCCTGATCGTCCACCAACAACACCATGGCGGCGTTCTCGTCGGTCTTGATGTCATCGATCTGTAAGTCATTCATGGGCGGTCACCTGAATACTGCGGGAGCCGGGATTGCTGAAACATGGATTCATTTGGGGAAAACCTCCAGCAACCGTGGCGCTATCTTTTCCAGCGGACGGATTTCCACGGCCGCGTCGATCGCCGCCGCGGCCTTGGGCATCCCGTACACCGCACTGCTTTGCTGATCCTGGGCGATGGTCAAATAACCCTGCTGACGCATGAGCTTAAGCCCTTGGGCCCCGTCGCGTCCCATTCCGGTCAATAAAACCCCGACGGCGTCACCGTTCCAGAAGTTGGCCACGCTCTCGAAGAACACGTCGATCGAGGGCCGGTAGATCTCGTTGACCGGCTCTGCGGTGTAGGCCAGGGTGCCGTTCTTCAGCAGGCGGATATGGTGATTGGTGCCCGCCAGCAGCACCGCGCCGGCCTGCGGCGGCTCGCCCTCGCGGGCCAGGCGCACGTCCAGGCCGCTGGCGCTGGCCAGCCATTCGGCCATGCCGGCGGCGAACACCTGGTCGACATGCTGCACCAGCACGATGGCGGCGGAAAAGGTGCGCGGCAGGCCCTTGAGCAAGACTTCCAGCGCCGCCGGCCCGCCCGCGGACGAGCCGATGGCCACCAGCCGGTTGCGCGACGCCGAACTGCGCTGGGGCGTCTGCGCCGGGCGCGAGCGGGCCGTGCGCTCACCGATCAGCCAGCCGATGTTGAGGATCTTGCGCAGCAGCGGCGCCGCCGCTTCCTGGGCGTTGCCGGCGCCCAGGGCCGGGGTGTCGACCACATCCAGCGCGCCGTGGCCCATGGCCTCGAACACCCGGTGCACGTTCTGCTGGCGGTCGACCGTGACGATGACGATGGCGCACGGGGTTTCGGCCATGATCCGCCGGGTGGCCTCGACGCCGTCCATCACCGGCATGATCAGGTCCATCAGGATCAGGTCCGGGGTGTTCTCCGCGCACAGCCGCACCGCCTCGGCGCCGTTGCCGGCGACCCACAGCACCTGGTGCGCCGGCTCGAACGCCAGCGCCCGGCGCAGGGCCTCCACCGCCAGGGGCATGTCATTGACGATTGCGATCCTCATGCCCGTGCCCCTCCGATGAGTTCGACCACTGCATCGAGCAGGGCGTCGTCATGAAAACTGGCCTTGGCCAGATAATAGTCGGCCCCGGCGTCCAGCCCGCGGCGACGGTCCTCTTCGCGATCCTTGTAGGACACCACCATCACCGGCAGCGATTGCAGACGGTTGTCGCGCCGCAGCAGGGTGACCAGTTCGATGCCGTCCATGCGCGGCATGTCGATGTCGGTGATCAGCAGATCGAAGTCTTCGGAGCGCAGGGCGTTCCAGCCGTCCATGCCGTCGACCGCCACCGCCACGTCGTAGCCGCGGTTGAGCAGCAGCTTGCGCTGCAGTTCGCGCACCGTCAGCGAGTCGTCGACCACCAGGATGCGCTTGCGCGCCGCTTCCGCCGCCTGGCCGCCGTGGCGGGCGATGCGCTCCAGGCGCCCGGTGTTGAGCAGCTTGTCCACCGACCGCAGCATGTCCTCGACATCGACGATCAGCACCACCGAACCGTCGTCGAGCAAGGCCCCGGACGAGATGTCCTGCACCTTGCCCAGACGTTCGTCCAGCGGCAGCACCACCAGCGTGCGCTCGCCGATGAAGCGTTCCACCGCCACGCCGTAGATGGTGTCGCGCTCGCGGATCACCACGACCTTGAGGGTGTCGCCGCTGTTCTGGCTGGCCGGACGCTGCAGCAGCTGGCTGGCGGCGACCAGGCCGACATGGCGGCCTTCGTGCCAGAAGTGCTGGCGCCCTTCGACCTGCACGATGTCTTCCGGCGCCAGATCGCACATGCGCTCGATGTGCGCCAGCGGAAAGGCATAGGCCTCGTCGCCGACTTCCACCACCAGGCTGCGCACCACCGACAGGGTCAGCGGCACCTCCAGATGGAAGCGGCTGCCCTCGCCCGCCACCTGCTCCAGCACCACGGCGCCGCGCAACTGGCGCACCATGTGCTGCACCGCGTCGAGGCCGACGCCGCGGCCGGAGACCTCGGTGACCTTGTCCCGCAGGCTGAACCCCGGCAGGAACAGGAACGTCAGCAGCTCCTCTTCGCTCAACTGGGCGGCGGTCTCGGCCGGCGACAGCTGGCGTTCGACGATGCTGCGGCGCACCTTGTCCAGGTCCACGCCGTTGCCGTCGTCGCTCAGTTCCAGCACCAGCAGCCCGGCCTGGTGCGAGGCGCGCAGACGGATCAGGCCTTCTTCCGGCTTGCCCGCCAACAGGCGCTGCGCCGGGGTTTCGATGCCGTGGTCGACGGCGTTGCGCAGCAGGTGGGTCAGCGGCGCTTCGAGCTTTTCCAGCACGTCGCGGTCGACCTGGGTCTTCTCGCCCTCGACCTCCAGCCGCACCTGCTTGCCGAGGCTGCGGCCCAGGTCACGCACCATCCGCACCTGACCGGACAGCACATCGGCGAACGGCCGCATGCGGCAGGCCAGTGCCGTGTCGTACAAGACCTGGGCGCGCTGGCTGGCCTGCCAGGCGAACTCGTCAAGCTCGGCGTTTTTCTCCGCCAGCAACTGCTGGGACTCGGCCAGCAGGCGCCGCGCATCTTCCAGCGCTTCCTGGGCCTCCAGGCTCAGCGCATGTTCCTTGAGGTGCGCGTTGAGGCTTTCCAACGCCCGCAAACCGTTGTTCTGCATGCGTTTGAGGCGCTGCATGGTGGCCAGGTGCGGTTTCAGGCGCTGGGTCTCCACCAGGGACTTGCTCGACAGGTCCAGCAGGCTGTTCAGGCGTTCGGCGGTGACCCGCAGCACTCGCTCGCCGCCCTCGGCCGTGCGCTTGCCCTTGCGCGGGGCCGGGATCGGGGCCGACTCGGGCTCCACCGGTTCGGGCTGGGGCTGCGGAACCGGTGCAGATATCGCCGGCGCCACGGGCGGCGGCTCAAGCAGCCGTTCGGCCATGGGCGGCGGGGCTGAAACCACCGGCGCGCCGGCGGGGTCGATCAGGCGCCCCATCAAGGCCACATAGGCGTCGATGTCGGCGGGTTGCGGGGCGTTGGCCGGGTGGGCGATGCGCATCAGCAGGTCGGTGCCCTGCAGCAGCGCATCGATGTGTTCCGGGCGCAGGAACAGCCGCCCTTCCTGGGCGCTGACCAGGCAATCCTCCATCACATGGGCGACGCTGACGCCGCTGTCGATGCCGACGATCCGCGCCGCGCCCTTGAGCGAGTGGGCCGCGCGCATGCACGACTCCAACTGGTCGGCCTGGGTCGGATTGCGCTCCAGCGCCAGCAGCCCGGCGCTGAGCACCTGGGTCTGGGCCTCGGCTTCGAGGCTGAACAGCTCCAGCAGGGAGGCGTCGCGCATTTGCTCGGGGGTCATGTGAGGCTCCGGGTCACGGCGGACAGCAACTGTTCTTCATCCAGCCAACGCAGGCTGCGGCCCTTGAAGGGCAACACGCCCCGGGTGTACTTGGCGCCGGCCTGGGCGCCGGAGCGGGACGCGGCCTCGAGCAGGCGTTCGTCGATGGCATGGATCCCGTCCACTTCGTCCACCGGCACCACCACAGGTCCCCCCTGGGCGGCGATGATCAGCATGCGCGGCATGACCCGTGCGCCGGTGGCCGGGGCGGTGCCGGCCTCGAGGTCGAGCAGCTCCACCAGCGACAGGCATGCCACCAGCGCCCCGCGCACGTTGGCCACCCCGAGCAAGGCCCGGGAGCGCTGGTGCGGCAGGGAGTGGATCGCCTGCAGCGGCGCCACCTCCACCAGGCTGCGGGTGGCCAGGCCCAGCCATTCTTCGCCGAGGCGGAACATCAGCAGCGAACGGGTCTTGAGTTCGGATTCGACGGCGGTCGCCACCGGGTCGCGCTCGTCCTGCTGCAACGCGTAGCGGTCGAGCAGGCGCGTGGCGGCGTCGGAATACACCGTGCAGTTGCGGCAATGGATGTGTTCGTCCAGCAGCGGGCAGGACTTGTCGCCATGGATGCCGATGCGGTTCCAGCAATCGTCGATGGCCCGGGCGTCTTCATGGGTGACGTTCAAGGTGTCGGACGGGATCATCGTTTACGCTCACTGTCGGCGGAGCCGGCGCTGCGGGCCGCGCGCTCCTGCAATCGTCTGGCGCCTGCGCCGTCGCCCTGGGCCTGCAACAGGGCGGCCAGGTGCATCAGGGCTTCGGGGTGCTGCGGTTCGAGGTACAGCGCCTTGCGGTAATGGCCCTGGGCTTCGAGGGCGTTGCCGGCGACATCGCTGAGCAGGCCGAGCCAGTAGAACACCTGGGCCACGGGCTCATGGGTGCGCAAGTAGCGCTCGCACGCGGCGCGGGCCTCGGCGCTCTTGCCTTCGTTGGCCAGGCCGGCGATGTCCGCCAGCAAGGCCGATGCATCGGACGTGGTGTGTTTGCCGGCCACCGGCAACGGCGTCACCGGGGCGAACGGCCGCGGGCGCGCCGGCGCGGCAGGCGCGCTGCGGGCCGGCTGGCGCACCGGCGTCGGCGCCGGCAACGGGTGGATCCAGGTGGCCGGCAACGGTTCGGGCTGCGGGTCGTCCTGACGGCTGAAGGCGAACGACTGCGGGATGCCGATCGAGCGCATGCCCAACCGCCCCAGCAGGCTGCCCTCGGCCGGGCCGATGAACAGCACGCCGTCGACATGGGTCAGGCGCTTGAGCACTTCGAACACCAGCCGCTGGGTCGGTTGATCGAAGTAGATCAGCAGGTTGCGGCAGAACACGAAATCGAACGGCGGCTCGCCGGCCAGCAACGCCGGGTCGAGCACGTTGCCCGTCTGCCAGCGCACCTGTTCGCGCACCAGGTCATTGACCCGGTAACCCTCATGCTCCGGGCTGAAATGGCGGTCGCGGAACGCCAGGTCCTGGCCACGGAAGGAATTCTTGCCGTACAGCGCCCGCCGGGCCTTGTCCACCGACATCGGGCTGACGTCCATGCCGTCGACCTTGAACTGATGGGGCTTGAGCCCCGCGTCGAGCAAGGCCATGGCGATCGAATAGGGTTCCTCCCCCGTCGAACAGGGCAGGCTGAGGATGCGCAGCGCACGCATGCCGTTGAGGTCGGCCAGGCGCTTGCGCGCCAGCTTGCCCAGGGTGGCGAAGGATTCCGGGTAACGGAAGAACCACGTCTCGGGCACGATCACCGCTTCGATCAGCGCCTGCTGCTCGTCCCGCGAGCCTTGCAGGGTCTGCCAGTACTCCTCGGCGGTCGCCGACTGCGACAGGGTGATGCGCTGGCGCACGGCCCGCTCGATGATGGCCGGGCCCACCGACGCCACGTCCAGGCCGATGCGTTCCTTGAGGAAACCGAAGAACCGTTGATCGCCGCTCATGGGGCCTCCTCTAACCGCGCCGGATCCAGCGGCGGCGTCGGAAACAGCAACGCACGGACGCTGTCGTCCAGCAGGTCGGCCACCCGCACCCATTGCACCAGGCCCCGGGCATCCTCACGCACCGGGCCCAGGTAGGGCGCCTGGCGGTTGTCGAGGCCGTACGGCTGGAACTCGTCCGCGTTGCAGCGCAGGGTGTCGGTGGCCTGTTCCAGGATCAGCCCGAGCTTGCGCGCCGGCTGGGCCTCGTCCGGGCGGTAATGCACCAGCACCAGCCGCGTGCTGGTGCGGGCCTCGGCGGTGCGGCCGAACGTGAGGGCGCTGAGGTCGATCACCGGCACCACAACGCCGCGGTAGGCGAAAACCCCGGCCACCCAGTGCGGCGCACGGGCAATCGGCTTCAGCGGCAGGCGCGGCAGCACCTCCGCCACTTCGGTGGCGCGCAGGGCATAGCGCTCCTCGCCGATGCGGAACAGCAGGAACAGCGCCTGCCTCGTCACCGGCGCGACGCTGCGTTTGGCGGTGACTTCGCTCATCAGACTTTGAATCGCGACACGCCGCCGCGCAGGCCCACGGCCACCTGGCTCAGTTCGTCGATGGCGAAACTGGCCTGACGCAACGACTCGACGGTCTGGCTGCTGGCGTCGCCCAACTGCACCAGCGCGTGGTTGATCTGTTCGGCGCCGGTGGCCTGGGCCTGCATGCCTTCGTTGACCATCAGCACCCGAGGCGCCAGCGCCTGCACCTGATGGATGATCTGCGACAGCTGCTCGCCGACCTGCTGCACCTCGGCCATGCCCCGGCGCACTTCCTCAGAGAACTTGTCCATGCCCATCACCCCGGCGGACACCGCCGACTGGATCTCGCGCACCATCTGTTCGATGTCGTAGGTGGCGACGGCGGTCTGGTCGGCCAGGCGCCGCACTTCGGTGGCGACCACCGAGAAGCCGCGGCCGTATTCGCCGGCCTTCTCGGCCTCGATGGCCGCGTTGAGGGACAGCAGATTGGTCTGGTCGGCGACCTTGACGATGGTCACCACCACCTGGTTGATGTTGCCGGCCTTCTCGTTGAGGATCGCCAGCTTGGCGTTGACCAGGTCCGCGGCGCCCATCACCGAGTGCATGGTGTCTTCCATGCGCGCCAGGCCCTGCTGGCCGGAGCCGGCCAGCACCGAGGCCTGGTCGGCGGCGGTGGAGACCTCGGTCATGGTGCGCACCAGGTCACGCGAGGTGGCGGCGATCTCCCGCGAGGTCGCGCCGATCTCGGTGGTGGTGGCGGCGGTTTCGGTGGCGGTGGCCTGCTGCTGCTTGGAGGTGGCCGCGATCTCGGTCACCGAGGTGGTGACCTGCACCGACGAACGCTGGGCCTGGGACACCAGCGCGGTGAGCTCGGTCATCATGTCGTTGAAGCCGGTCTCCACCGCGCCGAACTCGTCCTTGCGGTCCAGGTTCAGACGGGTGCTGAGGTCACCGGTGCGCATGATCTCGAGGATGTCCACGATGCGGTTCATCGGCGCCATGATCGCGCGCATCAGCAACAGGCCGCAAAGGCCGGCGGCCAGCACCGCCACCAGCAGCGAGACGAACATGCTGACCTTGGCCGCCGCCACCGCGTCGTCGATGTTGTTCATGGCCTGGTCGGCGACTTTCTTGTTCTCGCTGATGATGTCGTTGAGCTTCATGCGCCCGCCGACCCACGCCGGGGTCAGCTTCTCGTTGAACAGCTTGATCGCCTCGGCCTCGAGGTTGCGCTTGTGCAGGTCCAGCACGGCATCCTGGATCTTCATGTAGTTGTCGTGATCCTTCTCGAAGGCGGTGAACTCGATCCGGTCTTCGTCGGTGGTCACGGTATTGCGGTAGTTGGCCATCTGCTCCTGCAGGCGGGCCTCGAACGACTTGTAGTCCGCCGCGTCTTCGGCGCTGACGCCCTCGCCCTCTTTCAGGCCCAGCAGTTCCTGGGTCTGCAGGTAACTGTCGACCCAGGCGCCGCGAATCATCGAGCTGTAGTAGACGCCGGGAATCGCGTCGTCGCGCACGCTGTTTTCGCTGGCCTCGATCTTCAGCAGACGTGAGTACGAGACGACCACCATGAGCAGCATGATGGCGATAATCACCGCAAAGCTCGCCAAAATGCGTTGGCGCAACGTCCAGTTCTTCACAGTGATTCCTCGTGCCTAGGTCGAAATGCGGGGGAGTATAGCTGAGGGCGGTGTCTCATTTATAAGACGCTTTGCCGCGCTCAGGCCTGCCGGTGCTGAATCGGTACAGGCATCGGGAGGGACTTTCCGGCAAGCGGGGGAAGACGCACCAGTGGCGGAGTGGCAAAAAGGGGCGATGGATCGGCCATTTCCGTCATGCATGGCTCACCCGATGATGGCTAACGGCCTTGCTGCGCAACTTTTTGCGCAGTCAAACCGGGAAATTGCCTGCCGACGTCGCCGCAGCCCCCGCCCACCGCACGCTACGGCCAAGTGCGCAACTTCTTGCGCACCACTGCGCAACTATTTGCGCACTTTGCGCAAGAACCGGCAGGCGCAACGACGCAAGGATCCTGCTTGTATTACATAAGGTTTTGATTACCGGCGGTTTTATATCGGCTGGCATGGAAGTTGATGCCTGCACCGACGCGCCGTCCGGCAATCACGCCGTCCGGTTTTGCCTTTTCAAGCAAGGAGAGCTACCCCATGGCAACCCCCGCGTACATGTCCATCACCGGCGAAAAGCAAGGCCTGATCACCGCTGGCGCATTCACCTCCGACTCCGTGGGCAACACCTTCCAGGAAGGCCACGAAGACGAAGTGATGGTGCAGGCGTTCCACCACGACGTGATCATCCCGCGCGACCCGCAGTCCGGCCAGCCGACCGGCCAGCGCGTTCACAAGCCGGTGAAAATCACCAAGGTGTTCGACAAGGCCTCGCCCCTGCTGCAAGCGGCCCTGACGTCCGGCGAGCGCCTGAGCAAAGTCGAAATCAAATGGTTCCGCACCTCGGCCCAAGGCACTCAGGAGCACTACTACACCACCGTTCTGGAAGACGCGATCCTCGTGTCCGCCAAGGACTACATGCACAACTGCCAGGATCCGGCCACCGCGTGCTTCACCCACCTGGAAGACATCGAGATGACCTACCGCAAGATCACCTGGACCCACGAAGTGTCCGGCACTTCCGGCTCCGATGACTGGCGCGCTCCGGTCGTCTGAGGACGGCTGACCGTCAATGCGCCCCTGCCTTGGGGCCGGGGCGTGCCAGACTGAAGGGATTTCGCAGGGATCGGCCCGACCGGCGCATGGATCTGCATCGTCGAACGCGGGCGCCGCCACGTTTTCAATCAGGGAGCAGTCGAATGCGTCAAAGGGATTTGCGGTTCACCTTCTCGGTGCTGTCCGGCCAACTGGAGTTCGAGGTTGTCGAGTTCACGCTGGAGGAGGCCCTCTGCGAACCCTTCTGTCTGACGGTGGAACTCGCCAGCTACAACAGCGCCATCGACTTCGGCCAGGTGCTCGATCACCCGGCGTTGCTCACGATCTGGCAAGGCGCCACGCCGGTGCGTTACGTACATGGCCTGGTCTCGAGCTTCACCCAGGGCAAGACCGGTTTTCGCCGCACCCGCTACCGGGCGGTCATCGAACCGCAACTGGCCCGCCTGGCGCTGAACTCCGACTGGCGGATCTACCAGCAAAAGACCGTGCCAGAGATCCTCAAGTCCGTGCTGACCGAGCACGGGATCATGAACCATGAGCAAAACATCAACGTAGAGCACTTGCCCCGCGAATACTGCGTTCAGGCCGGCGACACGGATCTCTACTTCTTCGACCGGCTCTCGGCCGAGGAAGGCCTCTTCTACTACTTCAAGTTCGACGAAAGCACACACACCCTCACCCACGCCGACAAGCTGTATGTCCAGGAGCGCATCCCGGGCGGGCCGGTGCGCTACTCGCCGCAGCCGGTCGCGGACGCCGAACACCCGGGCATCTACACCTTCACCTATACCGAAAGCGTCCGCACGACCGAACAGACCCAACGGGACTACACCTTCAAACGTCCGGTGTACGACCAGGAGCACAATCTCGTCGGCGACGGGCTGCAGCGCACGGATCAAGGCTATGAGCGCTACGACTATCCGGGGCGCTACAAGGTCAGCTCCGTCGGCAAGGCCTTTACCGAAACCCGCCTTCGCGGCCATCGCCGCGACGCCCACCTCGCCGTCGTGGAAGGCGACGACCCGCGTCTGCTGCCAGGCTTTTCCTTCGAACTCGCCGAACATCCCGGCGCACAGTTCAACCGCTGGTGGCGGACGGTCAGGGTCACCCACAAAGGCGTGCAGCACGCCAGCCAGCAGGAAGAGTCGGCCGATGCGCCAATGGGCGTCAGCTATGACTACACCGCCGAGATCGTCCGGGAAGAAACGGAGTGGCGACCCGAGCCGATGCCCAAACCCCGGATCGACGGCCCGCAGGTCGCGAACGTGGTCGGCCCTGAGGGAGAGGAAATCCATTGCGACGAATGGGGACGGGTGAAAGTCCAGTTCCCCTGGGACCGGGAAGGCGAGAACGATGAGTTCAGCACCTGCTGGATCAGGGTCTCGCAGAACTGGGCCGGCGCCGATTGGGGCCACATGGCGATTCCGCGCATCGGACAGGAAGTGATCGTCGACTACCTCGACGGTGACTGCGATCAACCGATCGTGACCGGGCGAACCTACCGTGCGACCAACGCGCCGCCCTACCGGCTGCCCGACCACAAGATCCTCAGCACCATCAAGAGCAAGGAATACAAGGGCAACCGCGCGAACGAACTGCGGATCGACGACACCACCAAGCAGATCAGCGCCGCCTTGATGAGCGATCACGGCAGCACCGCGTTGCACCTGGGCTACCTGACCCATCCGCGTCCGAACGGCGGAGAGCCCCGCGGGGAAGGCTTCGAACTGCGCACCGACGAGCACGGTGCCCTGCGCGCCGCCAAGGGCTTGCTGCTGAGCACCGAAGAGCAGCTGAACGCCAACGGCGGGCACCTGCACCGGGCGACGGCCGTCCAGGTGCTGGAGGCGGCGCTGCAACTGGCGAAGGAACTGGGCGACTACGCCCAGGAGCATCAAGGGGTGAACCATGACACCGGGCAGCAGAAGACCCTCAGCGAAGCGGTGCGCGACCTGGGGCACGGCGCCAACGACGAGTCGGGCAAGGCCAACGGCGGCAACCCGGCGCTCGCCCTGAGCGGTCAGGCGGGCATCGCGGCCGCCTCCCCCGCCAACCTGACCCTGGCCGCCGGCGGGCACATCGATGCGGTCGCGCAACAGAACCAGCAGTTCACCTCAGGGCAGAAGTTCGTGATCAACGCCGGGGCGGACCTGGGGCTGTTCGCGCAAAGCGGCGAAATGCGCCACATCACCCATCAAGGGCCGATGCTGCTGCAGGCCCAGCAGGACACCATCCGCGTGGAGGCCGACCAGAGCGTCGAGATCAGCGCCAGCAACCAGCATGTGGTCGTCAGCGCCAAAGAGCACATCACGCTGACCTGCGCCGGCGCCTACCTCACGCTCAAGGGCGGCAACATCGAGCTGGGCATGCCCGGCAACTTCACCGTCAAGGCCGCCAAGCACAGCCTGGTCGGCCCGGCCCATGCCTCCACCACCTTCAACACCTGGGAGCAGACGCCGTTCAATGAACGGGTGCGCGTCGTGCGCAACGGCAACCCGTTGCCCAACTACCGCTACGCGATGACGCGGGCGGACGGCGCCAGGATCGAAGGGGTGACGGACGGCGACGGCTGGGCCGCCCTGCAGCAGGGGCTGACGACCGAGGGCTATGAGTTCCATCTGCTCGGGCCTGCCGAATGATCAGGCGCGAGCGTTCCCTTCACCCGGTGACGGTGCCCCTTACCGCAAACGAACAGATGCCTAGGCAGGGAGAGCCTGAATGAGCGAACCGACAAGGCCGGTGCCCACCCAGATCGGGCCCGACGGCAACGTGACCGCCCGCGTGACCATGAGCCCCAGCGCCAACACCGTGCGCGCGGAACTCAACGCACCGCCCGACCATGCGATTCCCGTCATCTTCGTGCCCGGGATCATGGGCAGCCCGCTGATGTCGACGGGCCCCGCCGCCACGCTTCTGGGCGAAGACAACCGTTGGGCCTGGTTTCCCGACGATCCGAAGGGCTGGATCGCCGGACTCACCCGATGGAAGAGCTACAACAGCCTGACGCCGCTCGAGCGCAAACAGTTGCTCGATCCCCAGCAGACCCGGGCGTTTTCGGCCCCGGAGGACGCCGACCGGGAAACGCTGGCCAAATTCGTCAATACCCTGCCCGTCCAGGAAGCCAGGAACCGCGGGTGGGGTTCAGTGTCCCTCGACTCCTACGGGCCGATCCTGAACTTCCTGGAAGCCCAGCTGCGCTTCATCCAGACGCCGGAAGGCAAGCCCTACCCCGGCGTGATGGCCGCCGTACCGCACTCCGCATCGATCTGGGGCGACCTCAAAGGCTACAGTCCCCTGAAACCCGAAGCCCTGAAGGCAGCGGCGGAATTCCGCTATCCCGTGTACGCGGTGGGCTACAACTGGCTCAACTCCAACGCTCAGGCGGCGGATTACCTGGCCGGCAAGATCCGGGCGACCCTTGAGCGCTGCCGCAAGGAACTGAACGTCAAATGCGAGCACGGCGTGATCCTGGTCACCCATTCGATGGGCGGACTCGTCGCACGCATGTGCGCCAAGCGCAATCCCGAGCTGATCCAGGGGGTGGTGCACGGCGTCCAGCCCGCCATCGGTGCGGCGACCGCCTACCGGCGCGTGCGCGCCGGATGGGAGGACTTCAAAGGCGCCGTCGGACTCGGCGGAACGGGCAAGAAAATCATGCCCATTTTCGCCAACGCCGCCGGGCCGTTGGAACTGCTGCCGAACCAGCGCTACGGAGAAGGCTGGCTGAGGGCGACGTGCGACGGCAAAGAGCTGTTCCGGATGCCCAACGGCACGGATCCGTACACCCAGATCTACCTGAAGCAGAATGCCTGGTGGCGGCTGATGAACGCCGCCTGGATCAACCCCACCGGCAACACGACCCAGGCCACCCTCGTCAGCGCCTGGAGCAACTACGAACGGATGCTGGGACACGCCAAGGCCTTTCACGCCTCGCTGGGCGATTACTACCATCCGAACAGTTTTGTCCACTACGGCTCCGACCCCGGCCACCAGGCGTTCCACCGTGTCACCTGGGCGGTGACGCCCGGCTTCATCCCGTCCGGACGCCCAGGCGTACCGCCCACCCTGCTGCCGGCCCCTTCCCGCGAACAGGCAATCGCCCTGCGCCTGACCGGAGACACCCATGAGGGCCGCGCATGGATGGTCAACGACGTCGGGGAAAAGTCCTGGATCAACCGGCAAGGCAGCGCAGTCATCCATGACAGCCGGGGCGACGGCTACCGTGCCGACATCCAGGATCAGGACCAGGCCGGCGACGGCACCGTCCCTGCGCACGCGGCTGAAGACGCCGCGGAAAAAGCCGTGTTCGCGGCGCGCATGACCGGCTACGACCACCAGGGTTCCTACAAGAACCGCAACGTGCAGAACCTCACGCTGTACTCGGTTCTGCGCATAGGCGCCACCGCCAGGAAGCTGCCGGCATGACCGCCCGCCGCCACCTGGCGAACACCATCCTTTTCGTTTCAATACTGGGGGGCGCTTCCTTTGGCTGGAGCCATTGGCGCCCGTCCCAGACAGACCGGAGCCCTGTGATGACCGAGTTGACCCGGAACGTGCAGACCCACTGCGTCGGCCGCCTGCTGATCGACCTGCCGGAGGGAACGACCTGGAACGCCACCGCCAGCAGCGCCCGGCTGGGCGACCTGACGCTTGTCGTGGAAACGGACGTCAGCCAGGCCCGCTACGACGAACTGATCGAGCAGCGCTGGCAAGCGGTGCAGGCCGTCAAGGCCGACGACAACGGCAGGCCCTGGCAGCAGGCACCCGAACGGCTTTCGACAGCCGAGGGAGGCACCCTCTTCGTCTACGGGTTCGAGCGCGTGGAGGGCTTGGCCGAGGACGACGAGACCGTCGTGCAGAAACTCTTCCACCAGGCGGAAGGCTACCTGTGGCGCGACGGCACGCTGTTCAAGGTCGCACCGGCGCTCAATGCAAAGAACGCCATCGCCCGGCTGTTTCCGAGGCTGCATGCCCGGGCCGGGGACGACGTGCCGACCCGTCCCGGCCTCTGCTTGAGCAATGCCTTTGTGGACGGCTATTTCGATCCGGCCAGAGGGGAGCAGGAAGAGGTGAGCTGGGGCTTTGCCCTGCCCCGCAACCTGGGGCTGGTGGTGAGGCACGCCACCGTGTGGGAACCGGGGCCGTCCATGCTCCAACGGCGCCGCGAGGCGGACAAGGAAAGCGCAGGCCTGATCGCCCGGATCCTGGCCGAGCCCGGCGTCGTCGCCGGGCGCAAGGAATACCGGGCCGAAGAGCGCAGGGTCGGTGAGCTGACAGGCGAGGAATACGTCATGGGCGGCACAGAAGGAGTCGAACCCCAGGTCTTCAAAACCAACATCGGCGGCGAATGGGACTTCGGCGGGCACGCAGCGCCGTCGCCGCTGCCCGGCATCAATCTGGGCATGGGCACAAGCTTTCGGACAACACGGCAGCCACCGGCACTGGGGGATTTTCCCGAACGGGCCGACGCCCCGGACGGCCCGACCGAAACCGAGTTCTTCGAAGTCTGGGACGCCATCGTCGAGAGCGTGCGCCTACGCCCGTCGGCCCTTACCCCACCGCCGCCGGGCGGAGCGCCTGTCGCTCCGGATCCGGTCGTCTCCACGGTTGTCAGCAAGCCAGGCGGCGGCGATTATGTGCTCGAGGAGTTTCTTACCGGCGTGCCGCCGACCCAGGACTGGATGGACAAGCTTTAGGGGCTGTCGGGAATCCGGGCCGGCCGCACACTCAGACACGGACATGGACGGACATCCGATGCCACAACACGCTGCACTCCCTGAACAGAACGGGCGATCCGGCCTCCTGGTCACCTCGTTTCTCATCGTTTTCTTCGGCCTGCTGCTCATGCTGCTGCGCATCGCCCAGCAGGAGTACGTCATGGCCATCGGCGCCGTCTGGGTGGCCAACGCGCTGACGATGGCGGTGCATGCGCTGTACTGGAAACGCCACGGACTGCGCGGGGCCTTGAAGATCGGCGTCGCGGCCCAATTCGCCGTCACCGTCGCACCGCTGCTGTTCGGCAAGACAGGGCTGGCATTGGTCTTGCTGATGCTGGGCGCAGAGATCCACTACTGGTAGGGCGCCCGCTCAGAGAAGCCGCCAATCCGCGCATCCATTCACGCAAACCAACCAGGCAACCGATATGGACATCATTCGACTCGGCGACTCCACAAGCCATGGCGGCACAGTGATCGAAGCCTTCGGCCATACCGACCTGAACGGCAAACCCATGGCCGGCGTGGGGCACAAAGTCGATTGCCCCAAGTGCAAAGGCAAGTTCCCGATCACCGAGGGAAGCGCCACGCTGGATGTCGACGGCGTGCCTGTGGCCCTGCACGGCATGAAGACCGAATGCGGCGCCAGCCTGATCGCCAGCGGCCCCAACGGGGACGCAGACAAATAGCCGCCTCGCGCATCGGGCGACCGCGCCCATTCGCCTGTCGCCCGTCGCCTTCGGCCCCTTACGCCGCCCCGACCTGCCTCTCAAGCTCCAGCTTCAACCCCGGCTCAAGCCCCAACTGCCGTGCGAGCTCGTCCAGGTACGCCTTCTCCATGAAGTTCTCCTCATCCACCATCATCACGCTGGCGATGTACATCTGCGCCGCCATCTCCGGCGTGCCGGCGGCGCGGGCGACGTCGGCGGGGTCGAGGGGTTTGTTGAGTTCGGCGTGCAGCCAGTGGCGCAGGGTCTGGTCGTTGTCGAGCCTGGCGAATTCGCCCTCGATCAGTTGACGTTCGCGCTCATCGACATGGCCGTCGGCCTTGGCGGCGGCGACCAGCGCCTTGAGGATGGCCTGGCTGTGCTGTTCGGCCTGGGCCGGCGGCAGGCGGTCGAGGGTCTGCGGTTCGGTTTCCGGCGCCCGGCCCTGCTGGGCGTTCCAGTTGCCGTAGGCCTTGTAGGCGATCACGCCGAGCGCGGCGAGGCCACCGTAGAGCGCGACCTTGCCGCCGACCTTGCGCGCCTTTTTGCTCCCCAGCAAAAGGCCCATCGCCCCGGCGGCCAGCGCGCCGCCGCCCGCGCCGGACAGCAAGCCGCCGAGTCCGCCGGCCGCCGCTTTGCCCTGCCCTGCGCCGGCTTTGTCCTGCAGCAGCGCCTGGCCGGACTTGAGCAGTTGATCGAGCAATCCACGGGTGTTCATGTTCCGCCTCCAAAACAGGGACTTTCCAGATCGGTAAGGCCTTGAGCCTAGTTCGAAAGTGCCCGGCGCCGGCCCCCGAGAGTGCTTCCGGATGTTGCGCGCCGGGCAGCCTCCCTTCGCGAAAACCGATATACACTCGGGGCAATCGATAAAAACAGCCCACCGGGTAGGCCTTCATGATGACCCTGCGTCAGATCCGCCATTTCATCGCCGTGGCCGAGACCGGCTCGATCTCCGCCGCCGCGCAGACCGCATTCATTTCCCAGTCGACCCTGACCCTGGCCATCCAGCAACTGGAGGAAGAAATCGGCGTCAGCCTGTTCAACCGCCACGCCAAGGGCATGACGCTCACTCACCAGGGCCACCAGTTCCTGCGCCAGGCGCACCTGATCCTGGCGACGGTGGACAACGCCAAGCGCAGCCTGCAGCAGAGCACCGACCAGGTGGCCGGGCAACTGACCGTCGGCGTGACCAGCCTGGTGGCCGGCTACTACCTGGCGGACCTGCTCACCCGCTTCCAGCGCGCCTGCCCCAATGTCGAGATCCGGGTGATGGAGGACGAGCGGCCGTACATCGAGCACTTGCTGGTCAGCGGCGAAATCGATGTGGGCGTGCTGATCCTGTCCAACCTGGAAGACCGCCACGCCTTGCAGACCGAAGTGCTGACCCACTCGCCCCACCGCCTCTGGCTGCCGGCCCAGCACCCTTTGCTGGAGCACGACAGCATCAACCTGGCCGACGTGGCCCGCGAGCCGCTGATCCAGCTGAACGTCGACGAGATGGACCGCAACGCCCAGCGCCTGTGGCGGGGCGCCGGGCTGCAACCCAAAGTCACCCTCAGGACCGCCTCGACCGAGGCGGTGCGCAGCCTGGTGGCGGCAGGGCTCGGCGTGTCGATCCAGCCGGACATGACCTACCGCCCGTGGTCGCTGGAGGGCGACATCATCGAAGCGCGGCCCGTCGCCGACCTCAGCCAGACCCTCGACGTCGGCCTGGCCTGGCGGCGCGGCACCGCCCGCCCGGCGTTGGTCGATCCGTTCCTGACCGTGGCCCGCGAGCAACCCCACGGCGGCCGCAAGCCATCTATTTAATCGAATGCCACCTTCAGTATTTAGAATTTGTCGACCCCGGAGCCGCGCACTAGTCTTGCCGCATCCATAAGACGTTCGGCTCCCGGTCACAGGGAGTGCCATGAACCCACAAAAAAAGAGATCACGGAAAATGGCTGGCGCGCAGACCCCGATGTGTACCGCGTTGCTGATCGACGGCGAACTGGTCGCAGGCCAGGGTTTCGTCGAACCGATCCTCAACCCGGCCACCGGTGAAGTCCTGACCCGGATCGCCGAGGCCAGCACCGAGCAGGTCGAAGCCGCCATCCTCGCCGCCCACCGCGCCTTCGGCGAATGGTCGCGCACCACCCCGCAGCAACGTTCCGGCCTGCTGCTGGCCATCGCCGACGCCGTCGAAAGGCACGCCGACCACCTCGCCCGCCTCGAAGCCCTGAACTGCGGCAAGCCGCTGCACCTGGCCCGCCAGGACGACTTGAGCGCCACCGTCGATGTGTTCCGCTTCTTCGCCGGCGCGGTGCGCTGCCAGACCGGCCAGCTCAGCGGCGAGTACATGCCCGGCTACACCAGCATGGTGCGCCGCGACCCGCTCGGCGTGGTGGCATCGATTGCGCCGTGGAACTACCCGATCATGATGGCCGCGTGGAAGATCGCCCCGGCCCTGGCCGCCGGCAACACGCTGGTGTTCAAGCCGTCCGAGCACACGCCGCTGTCGATCCTGGCCCTGGCGCCGGCGTTGGCCGAGATCCTGCCGCGCGGGGTGATCAACATCATCTGCGGCGGCGGCGAAGGGGTCGGCAGCCATCTGGTCGGCCACCCGAAGGTGCGCATGGTGTCGCTGACCGGCGACATCGTCACCGGGCAGAAAATCCTTCAGGCCGCCGCCAAGACCCTCAAGCGCACGCATCTTGAATTGGGCGGCAAGGCCCCGGTGATCGTCTGCGACGACGCCGACCTCAAGGCCGTGGTCGAAGGCGTGCGCACCTACGGCTACTACAACGCCGGCCAGGACTGCACCGCCGCCTGCCGGATCTACGCCCAGGCCGGCATCCACGACAGGCTGGTGGCCGAACTCGGCGCCGCCGTCGGCA
Source organism: Pseudomonas ekonensis (assembly GCF_019145435.1). Taxonomy (NCBI): domain Bacteria; kingdom Pseudomonadati; phylum Pseudomonadota; class Gammaproteobacteria; order Pseudomonadales; family Pseudomonadaceae; genus Pseudomonas; species Pseudomonas ekonensis. Next base: position 1,369,322 of record NZ_JAHSTS010000002.1, read on the forward strand.
GCCTGCGCTTCGCCGGCAAGCGCGACGCCGACAACGAGATCGGCCCGCTGATCAGCACCCGCCAGCGCGACCGGGTGGCCAGCTTCGTCGAACGCGCCCTCGGCCAGCCGCACATCGAGCGGGTGACCGGCGCGGCGGTGCATTCCGGGCCCGGCTTCTTCTATCAGCCGACCTTGCTGGCCGGCTGCCGGCAGAGCGACGAGATCGTCCAGCGCGAAGTGTTCGGCCCGGTGGTGACCGTCACCCGCTTCGACGAACTGGCGCAGGCGGTGGACTGGGCCAACGACTCCGAATACGGCCTGGCCTCGTCGGTGTGGACGCAGAACCTGGACAAGGCCATGCAGGTCGCTGCACGGCTGCAATACGGCTGCACCTGGATCAACAGCCATTTCATGCTGGTCAGCGAAATGCCCCACGGCGGCCTCAAGCGCTCCGGTTACGGCAAAGACCTGTCCAGCGACTCGCTGCAGGACTACAGCGTGGTGCGGCACATTATGGCCCGGCATGGCCGGGAGCTTTAAGCGGTGAGCGATAAGCGACAAGCCGCAAGCGATAAGCGATAAGCGATAAGCGGCAAGCGGCAAGCGGCAAGCGGCAAGCGACAAGCGGTGAGCCACAAGCCGCAAGCCCGAAGCGGATCGCTGTCACTTGCCGCTTGCAGCTCCAGGCTTGCAGCTACTCTCAACCCATACCAACAAACATAAAGAGAGGTTTTCCATGTTCGTGCACAAGACCGCACTGCTCAGTGCAATCACCACGGCCCTGCTGGCCAGCGCCGGTGTGCAGGCCGCCGAACCGCTGAAGGCCGTCGGCGCCGGCGAAGGCCAGCTCGACATCGTCGCCTGGCCGGGCTACATCGAGCGCGGCGAAAGCGACAAGGCCTACGACTGGGTGACCGGCTTCGAGAAGGAAACCGGCTGCAAGGTCAACGTGAAGACCGCCGCCACCTCCGACGAGATGGTCAGCCTGATGGCCAAGGGCGGCTACGACCTGGTGACCGCGTCCGGCGACGCCTCCCTGCGGCTGATCGTCGGCAAGCGTGTGCAGCCGATCAACACCGCGCTGATCCCGAACTGGAAGAACCTCGACCCGCGCCTCAAGGACGCCCCTTGGTACGTGGTCAACAAACAGACCTTCGGCACCCCGTACCAGTGGGGCCCGAACGTGCTGATGTACAACACCAACGTGTTCAAGACCGCGCCGACCAGCTGGAACGTGGTGTTCGCCGAACAGGACCTGCCCGACGGCAAGCCGAACAAGGGCCGCGTGCAGGCCTACGACGGCCCGATCTACATCGCCGACGCGGCGCTGTACCTCAAGACCGCCAAGCCCGAACTGGGCATCAAGGATCCGTACCAGCTCACCGAAGACCAGTACAAGGCCGTGCTTGAGTTGCTGCGCGCCCAGCAGAAGCTGATCCACCGCTACTGGCACGACGCGACCGTGCAGATGAGCGACTTCAAGAACGAAGGCGTGGCGGCGTCCAGTTCCTGGCCGTACCAGGTCAACGGGCTGACGACCGACAAGCAGCCGATCGCCTCGACCATTCCGAAGGAAGGCGCCACCGGCTGGGCCGACACCACCATGCTGCACAGCGAGGCCAAGCACCCCAACTGCGCCTATAAGTGGATGGACTGGTCGCTGCAACCGAAGGTCCAGGGCGACGTGGCCGCCTGGTTCGGCTCGTTGCCGGCGGTGCCGGCGGCGTGCAAGGAAAGCGAACTGCTCGGCGCCGAAGGCTGCAAGACCAACGGCTTCGACCAGTTCGACAAGATCGCCTTCTGGAAGACCCCGCAGGCCGAGGGCGGCAAGTTCGTGCCGTACAGCCGCTGGACCCAGGACTACATCGCGATCATGGGCGGCCGCTGAGCCCCGTCTCCCTGGCGGGCGCCCGGCCCGCCAGGGAACCTCGTGGCGAGGGGGCCCGCTCCCGTCCGGCGGCGCGGCCGTCGTGAATCCCGTTTCCCCGGCGGGAGCAAGCGCCCTCGCCGCCGATGCCGTTGCCTGATCGCAAACCGTGCAGATTTTCAGAAGTCCAGGCCGGGCCGCTGTGACGGCCCTCGCCTTCCCGGAGTACCGCACCATGACGCTTGCAGTCCAGTTCACCAACGTTTCCCGCACCTTCGGCGACGTGAAGGCCGTTGACCGGGTCTCCATCGATATCCAGGACGGCGAGTTCTTTTCCATGCTCGGCCCTTCCGGCTCAGGCAAGACCACCTGCCTGCGCCTGATCGCCGGGTTCGAGCAGCCGAGCGCCGGTTCGATCCGCATCCACGGCGCCGAAGCCGCCGGGCTGCCGCCGTACCAGCGCGACGTCAACACCGTGTTCCAGGATTACGCGCTGTTTCCGCACATGAACGTGCGGGACAACGTCGCCTACGGCCTGAAGGTCAAGGGCGTGGGCAAGACCGAACGCCACCAGCGCGCCGAAGAGGCCCTGGAGATGGTCGCCCTCGGCGGCTACGGCGAGCGCAAGCCGGTGCAGCTGTCCGGCGGCCAGCGCCAGCGCGTCGCCCTCGCCCGCGCCCTGGTCAACCGTCCCCGGGTGCTGCTGCTCGACGAGCCCTTGGGCGCCCTCGACCTCAAGCTGCGCGAGCAGATGCAGAGCGAGCTGAAAAAGCTGCAGCGCCAGCTCGGCATCACCTTCATCTTCGTCACCCACGACCAGACCGAAGCGCTGTCGATGTCCGACCGCGTGGCCGTGTTCAACAAGGGCCGGATCGAACAGGTCGACACCCCGCGCAACCTGTACATGAAACCGACCACCACCTTCGTCGCCGAATTCGTCGGCACCTCCAACGTGATCCGCGGCGACCTGGCCCGCCAGCTCAGCGGCCATCCGCAGCCGTTCTCGATCCGCCCGGAGCACGTACGCTTCGCCGAAGGACCGCTGGCCGGCCACGAGATCGAAGTCAGCGGCCTGCTCCACGACATCCAGTACCAGGGCAGCGCCACCCGCTATGAACTGAAACTGGACAACGGCCAGACCCTGAGCGTCAGCCAGGCCAACAGCCAGTGGACCGACCTGGGCACGCAGCACCGCACCGGCCAGCGCATCAGCGCACGCTGGGCGCGGGAGGCGATGATCCCGCTGCACGACACCGTCGCGGGCGGGGTGTGAGATGAACACCATGGTTCTGCCCCGGACGGCGCCGCTGCGCAGGGTGTCCGACCTGCTGTACCGCAAGCCCAACCTGTACCTGTCGCTGCTGCTGGTGCCGCCGCTGCTGTGGTTCGGCGCGATCTACCTGGGCTCGCTGCTGATGCTGCTGTGGCAGGGTTTCTACACCTTCGACGACTTCACCATGGCGGTCACCCCCGACCTGACCCTGGCCAACTTCGCGGCGCTGTTCCAGCCGTCGAACTTCGACATCATCCTGCGCACCCTGAGCATGGCGATCGCCGTGTCGGTGGCCAGCGCGGTCGTGGCGTTCCCGATCGCCTACTACATGGCGCGCTACACCACCGGCAAGACCAAGGCGTTCTTCTACATCGCGGTGATGATGCCGATGTGGGCCAGCTACATCGTCAAGGCCTACGCCTGGACGCTGCTGCTGGCCAAGGGCGGCGTGGCGCAGTGGTTCGTCCAGCACCTGGGCCTGGAACCGCTGCTGCAGGTGATCCTCGGGATTCCCGGCGTGGGCGGCAGCACGTTGTCCACCTCGCACCTGGGCCGGTTCATGGTGTTCGTCTACATCTGGCTGCCGTTCATGATCCTGCCGATCCAGGCCTCGCTGGAGCGCCTGCCGCCGTCGCTGCTGCAGGCCTCCGCCGACCTCGGCGCCAAGCCGCGCCAGACCTTCATGCAGGTGATCCTGCCGCTGTCGGTGCCGGGCATCGCCGCCGGCTCGATCTTCACGTTTTCCCTGACCCTGGGCGACTTCATCGTGCCGCAGCTGGTGGGCCCGCCGGGCTATTTCGTCGGCAGCATGGTCTACGCCCAGCAAGGCGCCATCGGCAACATGCCCATGGCCGCGGCGTTCACCCTGGTGCCGATCGTGCTGATCGCGGTCTACCTGTCCATCGTCAAACGCCTGGGGGCCTTCGATGCACTCTGAAAAAGCGTCCCTGGGTTTGCGCGCAGCCGCCTGGGGCGGGTTGGCGTTCCTGCACTTCCCGATCCTGATCATCTTCCTCTACGCCTTCAACACCGAAGACGCAGCGTTCAGCTTTCCGCCCAAGGGCTTCACCCTGCACTGGTTCAGCGTGGCCTTCGGGCGGCCCGACGTGCTGGAGGCGATCAAGCTGTCGCTGCAGATCGCGGCCATTGCCACGCTGATCGCGCTGGTGCTCGGCACCCTGGCGTCGGCGGCGCTGTACCGCCGGGACTTCTTCGGCAAGCAGGGCATTTCGCTGATGCTGATCCTGCCGATCGCACTGCCGGGGATCATCACCGGGATCGCGCTGCTGGCGACCTTCAAGACGCTGGGGATCGAGCCGGGGATGTTCACCATCGTCACCGGCCACGCGACCTTCTGCGTGGTGATCGTCTACAACAACGTCATCGCCCGCCTGCGCCGCACGTCCCACAGCCTGATCGAGGCGTCGATGGACCTGGGCGCCGACGGCTGGCAGACCTTCCGCTACATCATCCTGCCCAACCTGGGCTCGGCGCTGCTCGCCGGCGGCATGCTGGCGTTCGCCCTGTCGTTCGACGAAATCATCGTCACCACCTTCACCGCAGGCCACGAACGCACCCTGCCCCTGTGGCTGCTCAACCAGCTCAGCCGCCCGCGGGACGTGCCGGTGACCAACGTCGTGGCGATGCTGGTGATGCTGGTGACCATGCTGCCGATCCTGGGCGCCTACTACCTGACCCGGGGCGGCGAGAGCGTGGCGGGCAGCGGCGGCAAATGAACACCCGACAGACGCGCCCCAATCCACAAGGGATCACTGGGATTGAGCAGAACAACAAAAGTGCTAGAGAGGACATGACCATGCAAACGCAACTCCTGATCAACGGCCAGCTCGTCACCGGCGAAGGCCCGGCGCAACCGGTGCTCAACCCCGCCGTAGGCGACGTGCTGGCGCAGATCAACGAAGCCACCGAGGCCCAGGTCGATGCCGCCGTGCGCGCCGCCGATGCCGCCTTCGCCGCGTGGTCGCAGACCACCCCGAAAGACCGTTCGCTGCTGCTGCTCAAACTCGCCGACGCCATCGAAGCCCACGGCGAGGAACTGGCGAAGCTGGAATCGGACAACTGCGGCAAGCCCTACAGCGCCGCCCTGAACGACGAGATCCCGGCGATCGCCGACGTGTTCCGCTTCTTCGCCGGCGCCAGCCGTTGCCTGAGCGGCTCGGCCGGCGGCGAATACCTGCCCGGCCACACCTCGATGATCCGCCGCGACCCGGTGGGCGTGATCGCCTCCATCGCGCCATGGAACTACCCGCTGATGATGGTCGCCTGGAAGATCGCCCCGGCCCTCGCCGCCGGCAACACCGTGGTGCTCAAGCCGTCGGAGCAGACCCCGCTGACCGCGCTGCGCCTGGCCCAGCTGGCGTCGGACATCTTCCCGGCCGGCGTGCTCAACCTGGTGTTCGGCCGCGGGCCGAGCGTCGGCCAGCCGCTGGTCACTCACCCGAAAGTGCGCATGGTGTCGCTGACCGGCTCCATCGCCACCGGCGCCCACATCATCAGCGACACCGCCGAGAGCGTTAAACGCATGCACATGGAGCTGGGCGGCAAGGCCCCGGTGATCATCTTCGACGACGCCGACATCGACGCCGCCGTCGAAGGCATCCGCACCTTCGGCTTCTACAACGCCGGCCAGGACTGCACCGCCGCGTGCCGCATCTACGCGCAGCAAGGCATCTACGACAAGTTCGTCGAGAAGCTCGGCGCCGCGGTCAGCACCATCAAGCATGGCTTGCAGAGCGATCCTTCCACCGAACTGGGCCCGCTGATCACCGCCCAGCACCGCGACCGCGTGGCCGGGTTCGTCGAGCGTGCGGTGGCGCAGCCGCACATCCGGCTGGTCACCGGCGGCAAGAAGGTCGAGGGCAACGGCTTCTTCTTCGAGCCGACGGTGCTGGCCGACGTGCAGCAGGACGACGAAATCGTGCGCCGCGAGGTGTTCGGCCCGGTGGTGTCGGTGACCAGGTTCACCGACGAGGCCCAGGCGCTGGAATGGGCCAACGATTCGGACTACGGCCTGGCGTCCTCTGTATGGACGGCGGATGTAGGACGCGCCCATCGCCTGTCCGCCCGTTTGCAGTACGGCTGCACCTGGGTGAATACCCACTTCATGCTCGTCAGCGAAATGCCCCACGGCGGTCAGAAACTGTCCGGCTACGGCAAGGACATGTCCATGTACGGGCTGGAGGACTACACCACGGTTCGGCATGTGATGTTCAAGCACTAAAAGCATCGCTGGCAAGCCAGCTCCCACAAGGTTCAGTGCAGCTCTTGTGGGAGCTGCGGTGCGACGATTCGACTTGCCAGCGATGGAGTCACCTCGGTTTCAGGAAGGAAACCGGCATTACGCACCACCAGGCATTCAAAACAATAACTACCGATCCGGGCGGCGCTCACCAAGCCCCGCCACGGTTTCGGCCATCCGGAATCTGCCGGTTTCACGGAGCAAACACACATGAGCGCGTCACCCGATCTCTCAGCCGCCGTCGCCGACAGCGATGCCGAACAGCTGCGTCAGTTGGGCTACACCTCCAACTTCAAACGCAGCATGAGCCTGTGGGAAAACTTCGCCCTGGGCTTCACCTACCTGTCGCCGGTCGTCGGCGTGTACACCCTGTTCGGCCTGTGCCTGGCGGCCGGCGGGCCGCCGATGTTCTGGGCCTACCTGCTGGTGGGCTGCGGCCAGTTGCTGGTGTGTCTGATCTTCGGCGAAGTGGTCTCGCAGTTCCCGATCTCCGGCGGCGTCTACCCGTGGGCCCGGCGCCTGGTGGGCAAGAAATGGGCATGGATGGTCGGCTGGATCTACTCCATCGCCCTGTGCGTGACCATCGCGGCGGTGGCGGTGGGCGCCGGCCCTTACCTGGCGGCCATGATGGGCTTCGAGCCGAGCAACAACACCAACATCGTCATCGCCCTGGCGCTCACGCTGTTCGCCACGCTGGTCAACCTCAGCGGCACCAAGACCCTGGCGCGCATCGCCATGTTCGGCTTCCTCTGCGAACTGGTCGGCGCGGTGATCGTCGGCGTGTACCTGCTGATCTTCGAACGCCACCAGTCGCTCGGCGTGCTGTTCGACACGTTCGACATCCGCGTCGACGGCTCCTACCTGCCGGCCTTCCTCACCGCCTCGCTGGCGGGGATGTTCCTCTACTACGGCTTCGAGGCCTGCGGCGACGTCGCCGAAGAGACCCCGAACCCGAGCAAGCGGATCCCGGTGGCCATGCGCATGACCATCTACATCGGCGGCATCGCGGCGATGTTCGCCTGCCTTGCGCTGATCCTCGCCGTGCCGGACATGCAGGCGGTGATCAACGGCACCGACAAAGACCCTGTCACCACCATCCTCAACAACGCCTTCGGCCCGGTGGGCTCGAAAGTGGTGATGGGCGTGGTGATGATTTCCTTCATCTCCTGCGTCATCAGCCTGCAAGCGGCGGCGAGCCGTCTGCTGTACTCCTACGCCCGTGACGAGATGGTGATCGGCAGCCGACTGCTGAAACGGATTTCTCCCACGACCCAGGTTCCGGTGGCGGCGCTGTTCGTGTCCGGCGTCCTGCCCGGCCTGATCATCGCCTTGGGCTTCTTCCTGCAAGACGCCGTGGCCACCATCGTCAGCTTCGCCGCCATCGGCATCTACCTGGCGTTCCAGATGATCGTGCTGGCGGCGCTGTACGCACGGAGCAAAGGCTGGAGGCCTGGCGGCAAGTTCACCCTCGGCGCCTGGGGCTGGCCGGTGAACATCGGCGCGCTGGTCTACGGCGTCGGGGCCATCGTCAACATGGCCTGGCCGCGCACGCCGGACGCGGCGTGGTACATCAACTACGCGATGGTGCTCAGCACCGCGGTCGTGGTGGGGCTGGGGCTGCTGTACATGTGGATCGGCAAGCCGTACGACCACGGCAAGGCGCCGGCCGGGGATGCGTGGAAGGTGGGACGCTGAAGTCAATCGCCCCGCAGCGGTGGAGGCTGCGGGGCGGTCTTTCGGGACGACTCATTTTTCGCAACACAATCAGGCGCGCTGAGACGGCAACGGCCGCTACAGTTTCGTCAGCCGTCGCACGCTCCCCGGTTGACGCTGGCACCACTCCGTCATGCCTGATATCCGCGAACGGGTGGTGAGCCGGTATCCCTTCGTAGCGCCTTACCGGTTGGTGCAAGGCCAGGTACAGGTGCTGCGCATTCTGCACCAACGCACAGAACGCCCACAGGATTGGTGAACCCGCCGCGCCGGGCGCGGCGGGTTGCCTTGCAGCTCAGAATCGCGAAACGCTGCGCATCGCGTCCACCAGGTAACGCATCGCGATCCGGTCGCTTTCCGACAGCTCGCGGTAGCGCTCCACCAGTTTCAGTTCCTCGGAGCTGAGCCTGCGTCTTCGCCGGCTGCCCAGGCAGGGAAAGATGCCCAACATTTCGGTGATGCCTTGTGCTTTTGCCATGGACGATGTCCTTCTCCAATACGTCAAAGAATTTCCTGAAAACCGCATCGCCCTGCTCCCTTCAGGAGCGATCTGAGCCCCCGCCGGCCCGACGGACCGTGGCCGGCCATGCCCCTAGGATAGAAATTTAATCGGCGCTGGAAAGCGGTTTTTAGAGTAATTAATCGAAAAAAGCAGAAATGCCCTCTAAATCAGAAAACCCTGTCGGACAAATTAACCGTAACGTCTTGTTTCATTGAGACGCTAGCGCCGTGCTATCAACGAATTTTGCAATTCAAGCGAACGGTTTAAGCTAGCGCGCATCTGTTTATAGTCCGCAGCGTTTGGCCGAAGGCTTGTCCGAACCCTCATCTCTGATCCAGCACGTGCCAGGAAAGGCGCGGGATTGCCCACGACAGGTTGTACTTATGCACCGCAGGAATTTGCTCAAAGCGTCCATGGCCATTGCGGCCTACACCGGCCTTTCCGCCAGCGGCCTGCTGGCTGCCCGCGCCTGGGCCGCCAACGGCAGCGGCGCCGCCGACGGCGAAGCCCAGGCCTTCGATTTCGAGACGCTCAAGCGTCAGGCCAAGCAACTGGCCAGCAGCGGCTACCAGGACACCAAGCAAGTGCTGCCGCCGACCCTGGCGACCATGACCCCGCAGAACTTCAACGCCATCCGCTACGACGGCGAGCATTCGTTGTGGAAGGACAACAAGGGCCAGCTCGACGTGCAGTTCTTCCACGTCGGCATGGGCTTTCGCCAGCCGGTGCGCATGTACAGCGTCGATGCCAAGACCCGCATGGCCCGCGAGGTGCACTTCCGGCCGTCGCTGTTCAACTACGAAAACACCTCGGTCGACACCCAGCAGCTCAAGGGCGACCTGGGCTTCGCCGGCTTCAAGCTGTTCAAGGCGCCGGAGCTGGATCGCCACGACGTGGTGTCGTTCCTCGGCGCCAGCTACTTCCGCGCGGTGGACGCCACCGGCCAATACGGCCTGTCGGCCCGGGGCCTGGCCATCGACACCTACGCCAAGAAGCGCGAAGAATTCCCTGACTTCACCAAGTTCTGGTTCGAGACCCCTGAGCAGAACGCCACCCGCTTCGTGGTCTACGCCCTGCTCGACTCGCCGAGCGCCACCGGCGCCTACCGCTTCGACATCGATTGCCAGGCCGAGCGCGTGGTGATGGAGGTCGACGCCCACGTCAACGCCCGCACCGCCATCGACCAGCTGGGCATCGCGCCGATGACCAGCATGTTCAGCTGCGGCACCCACGAACGGCGCATGTGCGACACCATCCACCCGCAGATCCACGACTCGGACCGCCTGGCCATGTGGCGCGGCAACGGCGAGTGGATCTGCCGTCCGCTGAACAACCCGGCGACCCTGCAGTTCAACGCGTTTTCCGACAAGGATCCGAAAGGCTTCGGCCTGGTGCAGACCGACCACGAGTTCGCCAACTACCAGGACACCGTGGACTGGTACAGCCGTCGCCCGAGCCTGTGGGTCGAGCCGACGACCCCTTGGGGCGAAGGTTCGGTCGACCTGCTGGAGATCCCGACCACCGGCGAGACCATGGACAACATCGTGGCCTTCTGGACGCCGAAGAAACCGGTGGCCGCCGGCGACTCGCTGAACTACGGCTACAAGCTCTACTGGAGCGCCCTGCCGCCGGTCGGCACGCCGCTGGCACGGGTGCATGCAACCCGCTCCGGCATGGGCGGCTTCACCGAGGGCTGGGCGCCGGGCGAGCACTACCCTGAGGTCTGGGCCCGCCGCTTTGCCGTGGACTTCACCGGCGGCGGCCTGGAGCGCCTGCCCCAGGGCACCGGAATCGAACCGGTGGTGACCTGCTCCAACGGCAAGGTGCAGGACTTCAGCGTGCTGGCGCTGGACGACATCAAGGGCTACCGGATCCTGTTCGACTGGTACCCGACCAACGACAGCGTGGATCCGGTGGAACTGCGCCTGTTCATCCGCACCAACGACCGCACGCTGAGCGAGACCTGGCTGTACCAGTACTTCCCGCCGGCGCCGGACAAGCGCAAGTACACCTGAGGCTTTGCGGCGCCCTGACCGGCGCCATCGCCAGCAGGCTGGCGCCCACAGGGTTTGCGGTGACCGCAGACTCCGCATTCACCCCGGTTCCTTGTGGGAGCCAGCCTGCCGGCGAAGGGGCCCTGCGTCCGACATCGTCGCCGGCAGCCGGCTCAGTCCAGCGGGCAATACAGGTGAATGTCCAGCGGCTCAAGCTCGAACAGTTCGGGATCAGGCCGCTCCACCAACCGGCACCCCTGGCGCAGATAGAACTCCACGGTATTGCGCGACTCGGTGGCCGACACGTACAGCGCCTGCGCCCCCGTTTCCCGTCCCTGCCCGCAGGCCAGGGCAAACAGCCGCGAGCCCAGCCCGCGCCCCCGCCAGCCATGGCTGATGTGCAAGAACTTCAACTGGCGCATGCGCAGGTTCCCGTTGCGCAGGACCCGGTTATCCACAACCGCCGCCGCCACCAGCGCCTCCCCGTCGAACACCCCGTGGAACCAGCCGCCGCGCCGCAAGCACTCCGCCAGCGTCAGCGCATCGCGCCGGGCCTCGCCTTCCGGCCATCCGCGCATGTCGTAGTGCACCGGGTACAGCACCAGTTCACCGTTCTCCAGGCGATAGCACTGTTCGATCAGTTCGGTGCGGTCGATCAGCGCCAACAGCGGCAGATCACCTTCGGTCAGGGCGCGTTCGGTCAGCATGCGGGGCTCATTCCTTTGCGTTCACGTTTCGGCGGGCCAGAAAAAACCCGCCGTACCTGCGGCGGGTCTTTATAGGCCGCAGCGGGCCTGCGATCAATCCCGCAGGTCAGACTCGTGGATCGGCTGGTCGCGGTGGGTTGCGCGCTGGTACTGCGCCGGCCAGGTCGCCTTGCGCCCGCCCAGGTCGTCGTCGGCGTGCAGCGGCCAGTAAGGGTCGCGCAGCAGTTCGCGGGCAAGGAAGATGATGTCGGCCTGACAGGTGCGCAGGATGTGCTCGGCCTGGGCCGGCTCGGTGATCATGCCCACGGTGCCGGTGGAAATCCCCGACTCCTTGCGCACCCGCTCGGCGAACCGGGTCTGGTAGCCGGGCCCCACGGGGATCTCGGCGTTCGCGGCGGTGCCGCCCGACGACACATCGACCAGATCGGCGCCCAGGGCCTTCAGGCGCCGCGCCAGCTCCACGGTTTCGTCCGGGTTCCAGCCGTCCTCCACCCAGTCGGTGGCCGACACCCGGACGAACACCGGCAACTCCTGCGGCCACACCGCCCGCACCGCCTCGGTGACTTGCAGCACCAGGCGGATGCGGTTCTCGAACGAGCCGCCGTACTGGTCCCGGCGCTGGTTGCTCAACGGCGACAGGAACTGATGCAGCAGATAGCCATGGGCGGCATGCACCTCGGCCACCTTGAACCCCGCCGCCAGCGCTCGCCTGGCTGCCGCGACGAAGGCCTGGACGACCTCGGCGATCTGCCCTTCATCAAGCTGCCGGGGCTGGGTGTGCTGCGGGTCGAAGGCGATCGGCGACGGCCCCACCGGCGTCCAGCCGCCGTCCGCCGGCTTGACGCTGCCGTGCTTGCCCAGCCACGGGCGGAAGGTGCTGGCCTTGCGCCCGGCATGGGCCAGCTGAATGCCGGCCACGGCGCCCTGGGCGGTGATGAACCGGGTGATGCGTTGCAGGGGTTCGATCTGCTCGTCGTTCCACAGGCCGAGGTCCTGCGCGGTGATCCGGCCGTCAGCGGTGACGGCCGTGGCTTCGGTGAACACCAGGCCGGCGCCGCCCACCGCGCGGCTGCCGAGGTGCACCAGATGCCAGTCGTTGGCCAGGCCGTCGACGCTGGAGTACTGGCACATCGGTGACACGGCGATGCGGTTGGGCAGGGTCAGTTGGCGAAGGGTAAAGGGCTCAAGCAGCAGACTCATGGGGCACCTCTCAATTCAGTGGGCAGGCTCCAGGGTTCTGTTTGAAAAGTCGACGAGTGACAGGAAAGGATGCAGCGCCCGCCCCCGCGGGCAAAAAACTCGACAAGACGTCACAAGGCCAATCAAGCAGTGTTTAGAGCCTAGACGACATCCGGGGAGGATGGCGGCGTCCCGCAAGCTTTCGCTGCCCTGTGGAGAGGGAGCGTGTTCCCGCCGGGCGGCGAAGCCGCCCCAATCCGCGGGCAACAGTTGACGACGGCGGCGCCGCCGGGCGGGAGCAAGCGCCCTCGCCACAAAGCCCTTGGCGCTAGCGCGGCTCGATGTGGGCGATCATCAGTTGCACGGTCTCATTGCCCCGGAACTCGTTGAGGTCGAGCTTGTAGGCCAGTTCCACCCACTTGATGGTCGGGTTCGGCCAGATGTCGCGGTCGATGCCGAACGCGATGCCGTCCAGCTTCACCGAACCGCATTCGCTCTTGAGCACCACTTTGAGGTGCCGCTCGCCGACCACCCGCTGCTCGACCAACTGGAACACGCCATGGAACAGCGGCTCCGGGAAATGCTGCCCCCAGGGACCGGCATGGCGCAAGGCACGGGCCAGTTCCAGGTGGAACTCCTCGACCGCCAGCGTACCGTCCGACAGCAGGCGCCCGGTGAGGTCCTCCTCACGGAGCTGACGACGCACTTCCGCGTCGAACGCCTCGGCGAACAGCGGAAAATGCTCCTGCGCCAAGGTCAGGCCCGCCGCCATCGCGTGGCCGCCGTACTTGGTGATCAGGTGCGGATGCTGTGCCGCCACCACGCTCAGGGCATCACGGATGTGGAAGCCCTGCACCGAACGGCCCGAGCCCTTGAGCAAGCCGTCGCCGGCATCGGCGAAGGCGATGGTCGGGCGGTGATAGCGCTCCTTCATCCGCGAGGCGAGGATGCCGATCACCCCTTGGTGCCATTCCGGGTCGAACAGGCACAGGCCGAACGGCATCGACTCCACCGGCAGGTCCTTGAGCTGGGCCATGGCCTCACGCTGCATGCCTTGCTCGATGGACTTGCGGTCCTGGTTCATGCCATCCAGCTGCGCGGCCATTTCCCGGGCCAGTGCGGCATCCTGGGTCAACAGACACTCGATGCCCAGGCTCATGTCGTCCAGCCGGCCGGCCGCGTTGAGGCGCGGGCCGACGATGAAGCCAAGATCGGTGGAGGTGATGCGCGACGCGTCGCGCTTGGCCACCTCCAGGATCGCCTTGATCCCCGGGCGAGCGCGCCCGGCGCGGATCCGCTCCAGCCCCTGATGCACCAGGATCCGGTTGTTGGCGTCCAGCGGCACCACGTCGGCGACGCTGCCCAGGGCCACCAGGTCCAGCAGTTCGCCGATGTTCGGCTGCGGCTGGCTGTCGTAGCGGCCGAGGCTGCGCAGGCGCGCGCGCAAGGCCATCAGCACATAGAAAATCACCCCGACCCCGGCCAGCGCCTTGCTCGGGAATTCGCAGCCGGGCTGGTTCGGGTTGACCAGCGCGTCGGCCTGCGGCAGCTCGTCGCCGGGCAAGTGGTGATCGGTGATCAGCACCTTGAACCCGGCCTGCTTCGCCGCCGCCACGCCGTCGACGCTGGAGATGCCGTTGTCCACCGTGATCAGCAGGTGCGGCTCGCGGGTCTTGGCCACCTCGACGATTTCCGGGGTCAGGCCGTAGCCGTAGTCGAAACGGTTCGGCACCAGGTAATCCACATGGGCCGCCCCCAACAGACGCAGGCCCAGCACGCCCACGGTGCTGGCGGTCGCGCCGTCGGCGTCGAAGTCGCCGACGATCAGGATCCGCTGCCGAAGGTCCAGCGCCGTCACCAGCAGATCCACCGCCGCTTCGATGCCCTTGAGCTGCTGGAACGGAATCAGCCGCGCCAGGCTCTTGTCCAGTTCCGCCTCGGACTGCACGCCCCGCGCCGCGTACAGGCGGGTCAGCAGCGGCGGCAAATCGCCGAGGAAAGGCAGGGTTTCAGGCAACGGGCGAGGTTCGATACGCATGGGACGACAGGCAATTCTCTTGAATGAGTGGGAATCCGTGAGCGGTACGGCCTCAGCCGCGGTCGCCCAGCAGCCAGGTCAGCTGGACTTCATGCTGACCGCGGTCGTCGGTCACGAACACCGTGCCCTCGCTGATCATCACGTCCCACTTGATCGCGCGCGGCATGTCGGTGGCCAGCGCTTCCAGCGCCTCCTGCGGCACGGCGGCGATGTTGACGTTCTTCAGCGTCTTGACCGCCGGCACCACCTTGCCTTCCCACACGCGCAGGCTGCCGTAGGCCAGCAGGCTGGTGCGTTCGGTGCGGCGCGAGCACCAGGTCAGGCGCTCGGCGTCCGGCTGGCCGACTTCGATCCAGTGCAGGATGCGGTCGTCCAGGCTCTTTTCCCACAGCGCGGCTTCATCCACGTCCGACAGACCACGGCCGAACGACAGGTTCTCGTTGTACCAGAGGGCGTAGGCCAGCAGCCGAACGGCCATGCGTTCCTCGGTTTCCGAAGGGTGACGGGCGATGGTCTGCTTCACGCTCTCGTAGACGTTGCGGTCGAGGTCGGTGAGGTTCAGTTCGAATTTGTAGGTGGTGGACGGCTGGGCCATGGACGGGCTTCTTGAGACGTGGAAAGTCGGCCAGTCTAACCGATGCCGCAGGCAATCCACGAATTGATGGCGATCAACCTTGCGCGTCTGACGGCCGGCTATGTTAAAACGCTGTATCCGCCACGCCTTGTCCTACAGGATTCAGCATGCCGTTCTCCAGCAAACCGCTCAGCGGTCTGAAAGTCATCGAGTTGGGTACATTGATTGCCGGCCCCTTTGCCTCGCGCATCTGCGGCGAGTTCGGCGCCGACGTGATCAAGGTCGAATCGCCGGACGGCGGCGATCCGCTGCGCAAGTGGCGCAAGCTGTATGAAGGCACGTCGCTGTGGTGGTTCGTCCAGGCCCGCAACAAGAAGTCCCTGACCCTGAACCTCAAGCACCCGGACGGCCTGGCGATCCTCAAGCAGCTGCTGGGCGAGGCCGACATCCTGATCGAGAACTTCCGCCCGGGCGTCCTGGAGAAACTCGGCCTGGGCTGGGACACCCTGCACGCGCTCAACCCCAAACTGGTGATGGTGCGCCTGTCCGGCTTCGGCCAGACCGGTCCCATGAAGGACCAGCCGGGGTTCGGCGCGGTGGGCGAGTCCATGGGCGGCCTGCGCTACATCACAGGCTTCGAGGACCGGCCGCCGGTGCGCACCGGCATCTCCATCGGTGACTCGATCGCGGCGTTGTGGGGGGTGATCGGCGCCCTGATGGCCCTGCGTCACCGCGAGGTCAACGGCGGCCTCGGCCAGGTGGTCGATGTGGCGCTGTACGAGGCGATCTTCGCCATGATGGAAAGCATGGTGCCGGAGTTCGACGTGTTCGGTTTCATCCGCGAGCGCACCGGCAACATCATGCCCGGCATCACCCCGTCGTCGATCCACACCAGCGCCGACGGCAAGCACGTGCAGATCGGCGCCAACGGCGATGCGATCTTCAAGCGTTTCATGCAAACCATCGGCCGCGACGACCTGGCCGACGACCCGACGCTGGCCGGCAACGACGGGCGCGACGGCCGCCGTGACGAGCTGTACGGAGTCATCGACCGCTGGGTCAATTCACTGCCGCTGGCCCAGGTGCTGGAGAAGCTGAACGAGGCCGACGTCCCCGCCAGCCGCATCTTCAGCGCCGAAGACATGTTCAGCGATCCGCAGTACCTGGCCCGGGAAATGTTCCTGCAGGCCCGCCTGCCGGACGGCAAGCCTTTCAAGATGCCGGGCATCGTGCCGAAACTCTCTGAAACGCCCGGCACCGCCGAATGGGTCGGGCCGCAGTTGGGTGAACACAACGCACAGGTGCTCAAGGGTCTTGGCTACGACGACGAACGGATCGCCCGGCTGCGCGAAGACGGAGCCATTTAAGCTGAAGCCCCGGATGAACCGAACGCACAACCGCGCCCGTCACTGGTGGACGTGGCGGTTGTTCGGCCTGCTTTTCCTGCTGGCGCTCCCGGCCTGGGCCCAGGCCAAGCCCACGCTGATCTGGCTGTTGCGCGACCTGCCGCCGCTGACCATCTTCGAAGGCCCGAAAAAGGGCCAGGGCGTGATCGATCAACTCATGCCGATGCTGATCGCCGGCATGCCGCAGTACGAACACACGCTGATGCGGGTCAACCGCGCCCGCGGCCTGCAAATGCTCCATGAGCACCCCTTCGCTTGCGACCCCTCGATGCTCTGGAACAAGGAGCGGGCACAGTGGATCGCCTTTTCCATACCGGCCGTCCGGGCGGTCAGCAACGGCCTGGTGGTTCGGCGCCGGGACCGCGAAGTGCTGACGCCGTTCCTGGCCGACGGCGCCGTCGACCTGACGGCGCTGCTGGCCAGCGGCGAGAGAAAGGTCGGCGTGGTGGCCGAACGCAGCTACGGCGATTACCTCGACACCCTGCTGCGCCAGGCTCCGGCCAATGCCCTGACCCCGCACTACGGCAACGATGCCGTGAGCAGCCTGCTGTCCATGCAGCGCCTGGGTCGGTTGCAGGTGGTGCTGGGCTACTGGCCGGAGATCCGCTACCAGGCCCGCCAGGCCGACATCGACGAAGAGGAACTGCTGTTCTTTCCGATCCTCGGCGCGGACAAGTACCTGTCGAGCCACGTCGGCTGCACCGACACCACCCAGGGCCGGCAGGCGATCACCGAGATCGACCAATTGCTGCGCACCCTCCCCCATGAGCACCTGAACCGGCTGTACGCCGACTGGCTGGATCCCGACATGCGCGAAGACTACCTCGAGCAGGCACGGCTGTTCTTCCGGCAGCAGTCGGCGCCCTGAACGGCGGGCAAAAAGAAACCCCGAGAAGTGGGGAGCCATCTCGGGGTCAAACGTGGCCTTCAACAAAGCCTCGTGACAGCAGGCGACAAACACCGGAGCACAATGCTTGATCCTGCTGACATGGGTCTGACTGACAGGAACGCAGGAAGGTTCCCACAAAATTGCCTTCGCGCTCAGAGCGCCGGAGGACGAACCCCGCCGGCGTTGCGCAAGGCTGCGATGACGCAGGGCTCCAGCCGCCCTTCGGCGATCAGCAGGTCGCGGTGCAGGCCGTCGACGACATCCGTGAGCTGGCGCCTGTCGCCCAACTGGGCCCGGTTGAATCCGCGCTTCAGCACGACGATGCCCTCGGGGTTCTTCAGCGTCACCTGACAATCGCCGTTATGACCGCTCGGCGTCACCGTTACCTGATAGGGGCTCAGCGCCTCGCCCAGCAAAAGACTGATACTTTCCATCTGGATCTCCACTCGTTCGTCCGGCAGCGAAGTGCCTTGGGCGTGTATACCGTGAATGACCTGCGATCCGGGAAGAAAGTTCTGCCGGCAGAACCTCCGGACCTGCGCATCGCCAATGCATCAGAGCATGCGCGGCGAAGATGACAGGAACATAACCGCCCGCTCAGGCGCTCGCCGATTGCCTGGCGGTCTGGAGGTAACGATCCAGCAGCCCCCGCATCAGCACCGCCGACACCGGCGACTGCAACCGCCCCAACAGGACGAGTTCATGGGCCTGGCACAGCGCGTCGAGATCCGCCGACAGGCTCGGCGCGACATTGCCCAGCTGAATCAGCCCCCGCGCCCGCTTCTCGAGCGCCAAGTGGCGGATCAGCGCCAGGCCGTCGCCGCCCTTGAGCTGGGGATCGCAGATGGCGATGTCGACCGTGCCCCGGCACTTGAGCGAACGGAGCGCCGAAGCGAGCGACGGCGCCGTCAGCACATCGTAGATGCCGACGGCGTTGAGCATCTGGTGCAGCGCCATCAGCCGGAAAGGGTTGTGTTCAAGTATCAGGATCTTGAGCGCGCGCATGGACGGCCTCCGGGACGACAATCGCGGACTCTCACCGCATGTGCCGTCCACTCTAGGGCAGCCCCCCTTCAGACGCCCATCAGAAAAGTGGTCGCGCTTTATAGGACGTTTCCTAGTTTTTTCGCGGGCATTCCGCCCCGCCCTCTGCCTTGCGCTGGTTGATGTCTGTCCAGCCGCCCACCAGGCCACGCAACTGGCCATCGACGCCGTAGAAGGGCACGGTCCACTGATAGATATCCTTCAGCCCGCCCTTGAACAGCAGCCGGCGTTTGCTGAAGCGGGTCTTGCGCGATCCCATCTGCGCCATGAACTCGTCGTGCAGCATCCGCGCGGTCGATTCCGGCAGGGTGTCCACGTCGATCAACCGACGCCCCTGCACCCGGTCGAACCGGGTCGACAGGCTCTCCTCGTAGCTTTTGTTGCACATGACCAGGCGCCCTTCCGGATCCCGCACGAACACCGGATCGGGCATGGCATCGATCAAGGCCCGCTGAAAGGCGAGTTGGTCGCCCAGATGCCGTTCGACGTCCAGGCGCTGCCGGATCACGGCGCTCAGCCGGCGGTTCCAGAGCATCGAAAGCACGCCGAACACGCCCACGAAGAACATGAGCCAGCATCCCCACCAACTGAGCGGGTAGCAGAAGCCGGACTTGGGCGGCGGCGCGATGCCGCCCAGCCACCTCAGGCGGATGGCCCGCAGCTCCTCGGCGGGAAAGGCCTCCAGGGCCTTGTTGAGAATCCCCAGCAGCTCGGGCTGGCCTTTGCGCAATGCCAGGTGATCCGCCTCCCAGCGGCCCTCGACGACGCCGCCCACCTTGAGCAGCCCCGACGGGTACAGTTGGGCGCCGATCTCGTTCTCGATGGTGGCGTGCGCCTCCCCGCTCTCCACCAGCGCCCGGGCTTCGGCATAGGTCTTGACCGAGCGCACCCGGATGGCCGGGTACTCGCGGCGGATCGCTTCCTCCAGGGCATGCCGGGCGGGCAACACCAGCACCCGGCCGGCCAACTGCTCCAGCGACGTGAGCAGCGGCGCGCCGGCCCTTCCGACGAACACCCAGCCCGCCCCGCCGAATGCGTGGCTGAAATCCAGGAACGCCTTGCGCTCGTCGTTCATCGCCAGTGTCGTGCTGATGTCCGCCGCGCCGCTTTCCAGCCGCTCAAGCATCTGCTCGGTGGAGAACGATTCGCGATGGACAAACGCCAGTCCGGTCATCGCGCCGATGCGCTGGAGCACGTCGTTGTTCAACCCGCTCCAGTGACCGTGCTCGTCCTGGAACAGGTACAGCGGGTACTGCACCGATGCGACCGCCACCTCGGGATGGTCGCGGATCCACTGGCGCTCGGCGGCGTCCAGCTCAAGGGCGGCGGGCGGCGGTGCGCCCCCTTCGTGCGTGGCCAGCTGCGCCGCCTTCCCTTCCGGGGCCCCCGCCAGCAACGCCGCCAGGCACAGGCCGCCGAGCGCCGACTTCATTTTTCTGTAGAACAGCATTGCCACTTCCTTCGTGATCGACTCACCCGTCCTTTGCTGGGGCGAAAACCCGGGCAGTGTGGCACGCAGGAATGAAAAAGCCCGTCATCGGACGGGCTTCAAAATGTGACAGCTTTTCGGGCTTACAGCGGCTTGCCGCGGTTGCCATGCTGGCTGACAAAGGCCTGCACGGATTTCAGCTCGTTCGGCAGGACGGTGCAGCGTTCTTCTCTTTCAAACAAATCAGAAAGATGTGCAGGCAGTTCGAGAGTTTTTCCTACACCGGCTTTTTCCACCGCATCCGGGAACTTGACCGGGTGCGCCGTGCCCAGGATCACCATCGGAATGTCCAGGCTGCGGCGGCATTCCCGCGCGGCCTTGACGCCGATGGCGGTGTGCGGATCCAGCACTTCGCCGGTCTGCTCGAACACTTGCGCGATGGTCTCGCAGGTCTGCGCATCGTCCACCGCCAGCGAATCGAACAGTTTGCGCGCCTCGGTCCAGCGCTCCTGCTCGACGCTGAAGCCGCCGCCCTGCTTGAACGTGTCCATCAGGCCGGCGATCGCGGCGCCGTTGCGCCCGTGCAGGTCGAACAGCAGGCGTTCGAAGTTCGACGACACCATGATGTCCATCGACGGCGACAGCGTGGCGTGCAGGGTTTCCTTGACGTACTGGTTGCCGCTCATGAAGCGGTGCAGGATGTCGTTGCGGTTGGTGGCGACGATCAGCTGGTTGATCGGCAGGCCCATGTTGCGCGCCAGGTAGCCGGCGAAGATGTCGCCGAAGTTGCCGGTCGGCACCGAGAACGACACCGAACGCGCTGGCCCGCCCAACTGCAGGGCCGCGTGGAAGTAGTAGACGATCTGGGCCATGATCCGCGCCCAGTTGATCGAGTTCACCGCCACCAGGCGCGTGCCCTTGAGGAAGCCCTGGTCGGCGAAGCTGGCCTTGACCATTTCCTGGCAGTCGTCGAAGTTGCCTTCGATGGCGATGTTGTGGATGTTGTCGCCCAGGATCGTGGTCATCTGCCGGCGCTGCACCTCGGACACGCGGTTGTGCGGGTGCAGGATGAAGATGTCGACGTTCTCGCAGCGCTTGCAGCCTTCGATGGCGGCCGAGCCGGTGTCGCCGGAGGTGGCGCCGACGATCACCACGCGCTCGCCGCGCTTTTGCAGCACGTGATCGAGCAGGCGGCCGAGCAGTTGCAGGGCGAAGTCCTTGAAGGCCAGGGTCGGGCCGTGGAACAGCTCCATCACCCATTCGTTGCCGTTCAGCTGACGCAGCGGCGCGACGGCGCTGTGGGCGAAGGCACCGTAGGTTTCCTCGAGGATCTTCTTGAAATCAGCGTCGGCGATGCTGCCGGTGACGAACGGGCGCATCACGCGCAAAGCCAGTTCGTGGTACGGCAGGCCGGCCCAGGAAGCGATTTCCTCCTGGGTGAAGCGTGGCAGGTTTTCCGGGACGTACAGGCCGCCGTCGGTGGCGAGGCCGGCCAGCAGGACGTCTTCGAAATTCAGGGCCGGTGCCTGGCCGCGGGTACTTATATAACGCATGTTTTCAAACCTTCGGTTTGCGCCGCAAGTTTCAAGCTGCAGGCAGCAAGGAAAAGCCGGACTGCTTTTGTCTTGCCGCTTGCCGCTTGCCGCTTGCCGCTGCTGTTAATTCAGGGATTCGACGCGGATCCGCACGACCGGGCCGACCACGCCCGCCAGGGCTTCGAGGGCGGCGATCGCGTCGTTGATGCGCTGCTCCAGCACGCGGTGGGTCAGCAGGATCATCGGCACCAGGCCGTCGTGTTCCTCGGCTTCCTTCTGCATGATCGATTCGATGTTGATGCCGCGCTCCGACAGGATGCTCGCCACCTGGGCCAGCACGCCCGGATGGTCCTTGGCCTGGATGCGCAGGTAGTACGCGCTTTCGCAGGCTTCGATCGGCAGGATCGGATGGGCCGACAGCGAGTCCGGCTGGAAGGCCAGGTGCGGCACGCGGTTTTCCGGGTCGGAGGTCATGGCGCGAACCACGTCCACGAGGTCGGCGATCACCGACGAGGCGGTCGGCTCCATGCCGGCGCCGGCGCCGTAGAACAGGGTCGAGCCGGCGGCGTCGCCGTTGACCATCACCGCGTTCATCACGCCGTTGACGTTGGCGATCAGGCGGTCGGCCGGAATCAGCGTCGGGTGGACGCGCAATTCGATGCCGGCCGCGGTGCTGCGCGCCACGCCCAGGTGCTTGATGCGGTAGCCCAGCGCTTCGGCGTAGTTCACGTCGGCGGTGGTCAGCTTGGTGATGCCTTCGGTGTAGGCCTTGTCGAACTGCAGCGGAACACCGAACGCGATGGACGCCAGGATCGTCAGCTTGTGCGCTGCGTCGATGCCTTCGACATCGAACGTCGGATCGGCTTCGGCATAACCCAGCGCCTGCGCCTCGGCCAGCACGTCTTCGAAGGTGCGACCCTTCTCACGCATTTCGGTGAGGATGAAGTTGCCGGTGCCGTTGATGATCCCGGCGACCCAGTTGATGCGGTTGGCGGACAGGCCTTCACGGATCGCCTTGATCACCGGAATGCCACCGGCCACCGCCGCTTCGAATGCCACGATCACGCCTTTCTCGCGGGCCTTGGCGAAAATTTCATTACCGTGAACGGCAATCAGAGCCTTGTTCGCGGTGACCACATGCTTGCCATTCTCGATGGCCTTGAGTACCAGCTCGCGGGCAACGGTATAGCCGCCCATCAGCTCTATGACGATGTCGATCTCAGGGTTCGTGGCCACTTCGAAGACATCGTTGGTAATCGCAATACCGGTCGTCTGGAACTGAGGCTTTGGCGTGCGCATGGCAATTTGTGCCACTTCGATCCCACGCCCGGCACGACGAGCGATTTCCTCGGCGTTGCGCTGAAGTACGTTGAAGGTTCCGCCACCGACGGTCCCTAACCCACAGATGCCTACTTTGACCGGTTTCACTGTGAACTCCCCATGAAACGGCCGACGCGAGGCCGGCCGTGAAAACAACCGCGCAATCGCGGCTCTCTGTTGACGGCCCGGCCATGTCGCCGCCGGGCCACGCTCGTCACGGCGGACCGTGACGATGCGGACTTATTTCGCGCCCAGCGCCAGTTTGGCGACTTGCGGCGCAGGCTGGTAGCCCGGAATGACCTGTCCGTCGGCCAATACGATGGCCGGTGTGCCGTTCACGCCGATCGACTGGCCGAGGGCGAACTGCTTGGAGACCGGGTTATCGCACTTGGCGGCCTTGATCTCCTTGCCGTCGACCATCTTGTCCATGGCCGACTTCTTGTCCTTGGAGCACCACACCGCCTGCAGTTGCTCATCGCCCGGCGAGCCCAGGCCCTGGCGCGGGAACGCCACGTAGCGCACTTCGATGCCGCGCTTGTTCAGCTCAGGCACTTCGGCGTGCAGCTTGTGGCAATACGGGCAGGTGGTGTCGGTGAACACGGTGATGTGCGACTTGGTCTCGCCCACGGCCGGGTAGACCACGGTTTCGGCCACCGGGATCGCGTTGATCAGCTTGGAGATGCCCAGGCGCTCGGTCTTCTCGGTCAGGTTGACCGGCTTGCCGTCCTTGAGCTGGAACATGTAGCCCTGGACGATGTACTGGCCGTCGGCGCTGGCGTACAGCACACGGCTGCCCTTGAGCTTGACCTCGTAAAGGCCTGGCAGCGGGCTGGCGCTGATGGTGTCGACCGGCACGTCGAGCTGGAGGTTTTCCAGGCTTTGGCGAATGGCTTTCTCCGCCGCATCGTCGGCGACGGCAAAGGTGCTGGCCAACGCGAGGGCGGCGGCCGCGAAAATCTGGGTCAGACGCATGGGAACTCCTGAAGGCGGACAGATGGAACGGCCAGAACGCCCGTGCCGCGGCACCGGGTCATAACCGTTCATCGTACAAACCGCCAAAGCCTAACACATAAGGCCCCCGTGGCCGAATGCGCCTGTCGCAAGACGTGGCCCGCCCCGAAACCGGTGGCAGCGGTGGCTCGGACAGCGACGGTGGCGAATGCACCGACGCCTTCGCGGGCAAGCCCGCTCCCACAGTGTCTTGCGGTGTGCACACCATGGGAGCCAGCCTGCTGGCGATGGCGGCCGCAGAAGGGTGCGGTCAGCCCCGCGGGTGGTGCCTGGCGTGCAGGTCCTGCAGCCGCGCGCGCGCGACGTGGGTGTAGATCTGGGTGGTCGAGAGGTCGCTGTGGCCGAGCAGCATCTGCACCACCCGCAGGTCCGCGCCGTGGTTGAGCAGATGGGTGGCGAAGGCATGGCGCAGGGTGTGCGGCGACAGCGACTTGCCGATCCCGGCGACCTGGGCCTGGTGCTTGATCCGGTGCCAGAAGGTCTGGCGCGTCATCTGTTCGCCGCGCAGGCTGGGGAACAGCACGTCGCTGGGGCGCCCGCCGAGCAGTTCGTTGCGGCCGTCGCGCAGGTAACGCTCGACCCAGACGATGGCCTCCTCGCCCATCGGCACCAGGCGCTCCTTGCTGCCCTTGCCCATTACCCGCAGCACGCCCTGGCGCAGGTTGACCTGCTCCAGCGTCAGGCTGACCAGTTCGGTCACCCGCAAGCCGCAGGCGTACAGCACCTCCAGCATGGCGCGGTCGCGCTGGCCGATGGGCTCGCTCAGGTCCGGGGCGGCCAGCAGCGCCTCCACGTCAGCCTCCGACAGCGATTTGGGCAACGGCCTGCCCAATTGCGGCATGTCGACCCGCAGGGTCGGATCCACCGCGATCAGTTTCTCTCGCAGCAGGTAGCGGTAGAACCCCCGCACGCCGGAGAGAAAACGGGCGGTGGAGCGAGGCTTGTAGTTCTGCTCCAGACGCCAGGCCAGGTGATCGAGGATCAGTTCGCGACCGGCGTTGATCAGCTCCAGGTGCTGCTCCTGCAACCAACCGTTGAACAGCGCCAGATCGCTGCGGTACGCATCGCGGGTGTTGTCGGACAGGCCTTTTTCCAGCCACAGGGCGTCGAGGAATTGGTCAATCAGCGGATGGTCGATGGCTGGCATGGTGCGCGCAAATAAAGAGTGAACGTTGAAAATGGCCGCTAGTCTTTCATAGCCCGCCCTTTCAAGGAACCGTCGCACTCATGAACGAGCAGCAGATTCTGTTGACCTTCGGCGGCATCGGCGCCGCCGCCCTGGGCTGCCAATGGCTGGCGTGGCGCCTCAAGCTGCCGGCGATCCTCTTCTTGCTGTTGACCGGAATCCTGGCGGGTCCGCTGCTGGGCTGGCTCGATCCGCAGGAGATGTTCGGCCCGCTGCTGATGCCGCTGGTGTCGCTGGCGGTGGCCCTGATCCTGTTCGAGGGCAGCCTGACCCTGCACCTGTCGGAGTGGCGCGAGATCGGCAGCGTCGTCCGCCGCCTGGTGACCCTCGGCGCCCTCGCGACCTGGATCGTCATCACCCTGGCGACCCATTGGCTGCTGGGGTTCGACTGGTTGCTCGCGACCCTGTTCGGCAGCCTGACCCTGGTCACCGGACCGACCGTGATCGTGCCGATGCTGCGGGTGGTGCGCCCCAAGGCCTCGATCGCCAACATCCTGCGTTGGGAAGGCATCGTCATCGACCCCATCGGCGCGCTGCTTGCGGTGGTGGTCTACAGCTTCATCATCGCCAGCGCCGAAGGCCAGGGCCTGCGGCAAAGCCTGCTGACCTTCGGCGGCGTGATCCTGTGCGGCAGCGCGTTCGGCATCGCCGGCGGCTGGCTGCTGGGCACGGTCATCCGGCGTCAATGGCTGCCGGAGTACCTGCACAACCTCGCGTCGCTGGCGGCGGTGCTGGGGATCTTCATCGCGGCGAACCAGGTGACGCACGAATCGGGCCTGCTGGCGGTGACGCTGATGGGCATGTGGCTGGCCAACATGAAAGGCGTGGATGTGCGGCACATCCTGCACTTCAAGGAAAACCTCAGCGTGCTGCTGATTTCCGGGCTGTTCATCCTGCTGGCGGCGCGGCTGGACCTCGACGCCCTGATCGGGCTCGGGCCGTTGGTGCTGATCTTGCTGCTGGTGATCCAACTGATCGCCCGACCGCTGAACGTGCTGCTGAGCACGGCCGGCTCCAGCCTGAGCTGGCGCGAACGGACACTGCTGTGCTGGATCGCTCCCAGGGGGATCGTCGCTGCCGCCGTGTCGGCGATCTTCGCCATCCGCCTGGACGAGGCCGGGCACGAAGGCGCCTTGTTGCTGGTGCCGCTGACCTTTGCCGTGATCATCGGCACCGTGGTTCTGCAGAGCGCGACGGCCCGACCGCTGGCACGGTTGCTGAAGGTCGCGGAGCCCGCGCCCAGCGGTTTCCTGATCGTCGGCGCCAACGGCCCGGCACGCCTGCTGGGCAAGGCGCTGCAGCAGTTGGGCAGCCGCGTGCTGTTGACCGACTCGAGCTGGGAGAACATCCGCGCCGCCCGCATGGAAAGCCTGCCGACCTACTTCGGCAACCCCGCCTCGCAGCACGCCGATGCCCATCTGGATCTGGTGGGGCTGGGGCACTTGCTGGCGCTGTCGCCCTCGGGCGAGCTCAATACGCTGGCGGCCATGCGCTTTCGGCATGACTTCGGCCATCAGCGCCTGTTCGGTCTGGCCAGCGGCCAGGAAAGCCGTCGCAGCGCCAAGCACCGGGCCAGCCTTGAACACCGGGGAAATCAGCTGGGCAGCGAGCCGCTGACCTACGCCAAGCTGGCCAGCCTGCTCAGCCAAGGGGCCGAGCTCTACAGCACGACGCTGACCGACGGCTTCGGCTGGGAAGATTACCGGGCGCTGCACGGCAACCGGGCGACCCTGCTGTTCATGCGTGACGACAGCGGCTGGGTTTATGCAGTGACGCCCGAGGCCGCGCTGAAGCCGGGGCCGGGGTGGACGTTGTTGGCGTTGATCCAGCCGGAAACCGGTGGAGCCTGATCTGACGCCTTCGCGCCCCCCCTGTGGGAACCAGCCTGCCGGCGATGGCGACAAAGCCGTTGTGGATAAACGACGGGCAACAAAAAAGCAGCCCGTAGGCTGCTTTTTTCTGCATCGGAGACTGGATTAAGCCAGTTTTTCCTTGATGCGGGCTGCTTTACCCGACAGGTCGCGCAGGTAGTACAGCTTGGCTTTACGTACGTCACCGCGACGCTTGACAGCCATGCTGTCGATCTGCGGGGAGTAGGTCTGGAAAGTACGCTCTACGCCAACACCGTTGGAGATTTTGCGAACGGTGAACGCACTGTTCACGCCGCGGTTACGCTTGGCGATGACAACGCCTTCGAACGCCTGCAGACGGGAACGGTCGCCTTCCTTCACTTTAACCTGAACGACAACGGTGTCGCCCGGTGCAAAGGTAGGGATCTCTTTGGTCATCTGCTCTGCTTCGAGTGCAAGGATGATTTTGTTGGTCATGCTGTGCTCCTAAGGTAAATCGTCGGATCTACCATCGATACGTTGTTAACTATCGTCCCGCTCGCGGATGTATTCCTCGAGCAGCTTCTTCTCTTCTCCAGAAAGCGAGCGGCTTTCCAGAAGATCGGCGCGTCGTTCATAGGTCCGACCAAGGGACTGCTGCAAACGCCAACGCCGGATGTGCGCGTGATTGCCACTCAGCAACACGTCGGGAACACGCTGATCCGCATACACCTCCGGTCGGGTGTAGTGCGGGCAATCCAGCAGACCATCCGCAAAGGAATCCTCCTCGGCGGAATCCGCATGCCCTAAAGCTCCGGGCAGCAGTCGTGTAACCGCGTCGATCAGCACCATGGCCGGCAGCTCGCCGCCAGACAGTACATAGTCACCGATCGACCACTCTTCATCGACATGAGCTTCAATGAAACGCTCGTCGATGCCTTCGTAACGGCCGGCAATCAGGATCAATGCATCCTCTTTCGCCAGCTCGCGAACCGCCGGCTGAGTCAGCTGACGGCCTTGCGGGGACAGGTAAATCACCTTCGCCGCGTCCCCTGCCGCTGCCTTGGCCTGAACCAGGGCGTCTTCCAGGGGCTTGATCTTCATCACCATGCCCGGACCACCGCCAAACGGGCGATCGTCCACAGTGTGATGCCGATCCGTCGTGTAATCCCGCGGATTCCAGCAGGTCAGCTGCAACAGCTCCTGCTTGACCGCACGACTGGTGATGCCGTACTCACTGATGGCCGAGAACATCTCGGGGAACAACGTGATGACTTCTACGCGCAGGCTCGCCATTGCTTAGAAATCCGCGTCCCATTCCACCCTCATCACGCCTGCCTCAAGGTCGATGGCCAGCACGCATTGCTCCGTGTAGGGCAACAACCGCTCGCGATCATCCAGGCTGCCTGCGCAGGGCTTGACCACCATTACATCGTTCGCGCCGGTCTCCAACAGGTGATCAACCTTGCCGAACAGCTGTTCGTCCTGGTTGATGACCTTCAGACCCACCAACTGGTACCAGTAGTACTCGTCGGCAGTCAGGTCGGGCAAAAGGCTTCGCGGGATGCAAATCTCGTAACCGCTCAGAAGACGGGCTTCATCACGATCGTCGAGGCCTTTGAGCTTGGCGACCAGATCCTTTTGAGTGGAACGGCCACTGACCAGCTCGACCTGTTTGACCACGCCTTCGCGCCGAAGCGTCCAGTTGCGGTAACCCAACAGGTTTTCAATCGGATCGGTAAAGGAAAAGACCTTCACCTCGCCGCGAACGCCGTGAACCGAAAAAATCTTGCCGACGACGATCAGGTCGTCCGCTTTTTCTGGCGTCGCGTTCATATCGCTCAGGCTGCAGCCTTGGCTTTTTCCTTCAGCAACTGAGCAACGCGCTCAGATGGCTGTGCGCCAACGCTCAGCCAGTAGTTCAGGCGTTCTTCGTTTACGGACAGACGAACTTCCTGACCACGGGCAACAGGGTTGAAGAAACCAACCTGCTCTTTGTGGGAACCGTCGCGCGGGTTGCGGCTGTCGGTTACGGTCAGGTGGTAAAACGGGCGCTTTTTGGAGCCGCCAAGGGCAAGACGGATTGTTAGCATGTGAACATCGTTCCTGTAGTCGGTGCTGCAAATCTAAATGCACAGCGGGCATGGGTGCCCGAAAGGCCGCATATTCTAAGGAATATCCGGACTTTTGCAAATGACTTTTTCCGGCGCCTGTGGCATGCCGTGCAGATTTGCGGTAGAGCCGTCGTTGAAAACGGCCGGTCAGCTCCCGCCGTGTGCGGGTTTGCCGTGGATCCCGCATCCTTGCGGGCTCTGCGCCGGTGCGACGACCGGCGCGGATTCTTCAGAGCTTGGGCATGCCGCCGCCGGGCATCATGCCGCCCAGGCCGCGCATCATCTTCGCCATTCCGCCCTTGGCGGAGAACTTCTTCATCATCTTCTGCATCTGCTTGTGCTGCTTGATCAAGCGGCCGATGTCCTGCACCTGGGTGCCGGAACCCAAGGCGATCCGGCGCTTGCGCGAGCCGCTGATCAGCTCGGGGTCGCGGCGTTCGGCCGGGGTCATGGAGTTGATGATGGCCTCCATCTGCTTGAACTGCTTCTCCGCCGCGTTCTGGGCGTTGCCCATCTGCGACAGGTTCACGCCGCCGATGTTCGGCAGCTTGTCCATGAGCCCGCCGAGGCCGCCCATGTTCTTCATCTGTTGCAACTGATCGCGGAAGTCTTCGAGGTCGAAGCCCTTGCCCTTCTTCAGCTTCTTGGCCAGCTTGTCGGCCTTTTCCTTGTCGAGGGTCTGCTCGGCCTGCTCGATCAGGCTGAGCACGTCGCCCATGCCGAGGATCCGCGAGGCGATCCGCTCAGGATGGAACGGCTCGAGCGCTTCGCTCTTCTCGCCCATGCCGATGAACTTGATCGGCTTGCCGGTGATCGAGCGCACGGACAGCGCGGCGCCGCCACGGGCATCGCCGTCGACCTTGGTCAGGATCACGCCGGTCAGCGGCAGCGCATCGCCGAAGGCCTTGGCCGTGTTGGCGGCGTCCTGGCCGGTCATGGCATCGACCACGAACAGGGTTTCCACCGGATTGACCGAGGCGTGCAGCGCCTTGATCTCGACCATCATCTCTTCGTCGATGTGCAGGCGGCCGGCGGTGTCGACGATGACCACGTCGATGTACTTGAGCTTCGCTTCCTTAATAGCCGCCTGGGCGATGTCGACCGGCTTCTGGCTCAGGTCGGACGGGAAGAAGGTCACGCCGATGTCGTTGGCCAGGGTTTCCAGCTGCTTGATCGCCGCCGGACGGTAGACGTCCGCCGACACGACCATCACCGACTTCTTCTTGCGTTCCTTGAGGAAGCGCGCCAGTTTGCCGGCGGTGGTGGTCTTGCCGGCGCCCTGCAGGCCGGCCATCAGCACCACGGCCGGCGGCACGGCACTCAGGTTCAGGTCTTCGTTGGCCGCACCCATCAGGCTTTCGAGCTCGGCCTGGACGATCTTCACGAACGCCTGGCCCGGCGTCAGGCTGCGCGACACCTCGGTGCCGACGGCGCGCTCCTTGACCGAATTGACGAAGTCCTTGACCACCGGCAAGGCGACGTCGGCTTCGAGCAACGCCATGCGCACTTCGCGCAGGGTGTCTTTGATGTTGTCCTCGGTCAGCTTCGCCTTGCCGGTGACATGGCGCAGCGTCTGCGAGAGACGGTCGGTTAGGTTTTCAAACATTGCGCGATCCTTTCAGGCCCTGTGTAGACCGGGATAATGGCGGCCCGAACCGGAATCAAACAGGTGGCCGGCGAGCCTGCGGCGTGGGCAGGCGGCGGATTATAGCGAAGACTGCGGCCGGCGGACACCTCGCCGTCGGGTCATGCGGTCTTTCGTGCCGTGGCCGTTCTATGCCACACTCAGCGCCTTTCGGGCTTGCCTAACAGGACTTATGCTCCCCTTGTCACCCAGTTTGCTGACCACCCTCGCCGCCGCCCTTCTGTACGCCGCTGCGACCCTTTATCAGGGCACCCGCCTGGCCACCGGCGCCAAGGCCGACAAGCGCCGGCTGGTCACGCTCGGCGTGCTGGCGGTGCTGGCCCACGGCGCCAGCCTGCTCGCCCATCTGCTGACCCCGGTCGGCCTGGCCCTGGACTTCTTCAGCGCCTCGAGCCTGATCGCCGCCGCCGTCATCGCCCTGACCTTGCTGGCCTGCTCGCGGATCCCCGTGGAGAACCTGCTGGTGCTGCTGTTCCCCCTCGGCGCCGTCACGGTGCTGCTGGCCCAGTTCGCCCCCACCGGCACGGTGCAGGTGATCGACGAAGAGCCGGGCATCCTGGCCCACATCCTGCTGTCGATCCTCGCCTATGGCATGTTCACTATCGCGGTGTTCCAGGCCTTGCTGCTGCTGGTGCAGGACCACCAGCTCAAGCACAAGCACCCCTCCGGGCTGATCCGCAACTTCCCGCCGCTGCAGACCATGGAAAGCCTGCTGTTCGGCTTCCTGTGGGCCGGCTGGACGCTGCTGTCGCTGTCGCTGATCTCCGGCTGGCTGTTCGTCGAAAACCTGTTCGCCCAGCACCTGGTGCACAAGACCCTGCTCGCCTGCCTGGCCTGGGTCGTGTTCAGCGTGCTGCTGTGGGGCCGCAACCGCCTGGGCTGGCGCGGCCACAAGGCGATCCGCTGGACCCTCGCCGGTTTCTGCCTGCTGATGCTTGCGTACTTCGGCAGCAAACTGGTCCGCGAATACATCCTGCACATCTGACGGGCGACATAAATGGACGGTTTGCCCATAGGGCCGATGATCGCGGCGTTCATCCTGCTGATTCTGTGGTCGGGCTTGTTCACCGCCGTCGAAACCGCACAGCAGCACCTGCTGGCGCAGCGCACCGCGTCCCGGGCCAGCGACAAGCCGCTGGCCAGACTCGCCTTTGCGCTCGACAGCCTGATCTTCTGCAACACCCTGTGCCGAACCCTGGCCGTGGTGCTGGCGACGCTGCTGGCGATCTTTCTCTGCGCAGAGCACGGCCCCTGGGCCGCGAGCCTCGGCGCCGTCGCGGCGCTGCTGATCTTCGCCGACCACTTCCCGCGCACCCTCGCCCGCCGCTACCCCGACGCCGTGCTGTCGTTCGGCAACGCGCTGCTGCCGGTGCCAATGAAGATCGTCTTCCCGGTCGCCTGGCTGTTCGCCGCCGCCAGCCGATTGCTGATGCGCCCGCTCGAACGCAAGGCCCAGGTCGTGCAGCAGAGCGAGGACGACACTCCGGCGGACCGCGAGGCCGCAGACCACCCCGCCGGCCGGCCCCACCCGGTCGCGGGCATCCACGCGCTGGACAACATCACCGTCAATGACATCCTGGTGCCTCGCAGCGACGTCGACGGCATCAACCTCGACGACTCGATCGAAGAGATCACCGAACAACTGCGCCGCAACAAGCGCACCCGCCTGCCGGTGTTCCACAGCGACATCAACCAGGTGGAAGCGGTGCTCAACACCCGGCAGATCCGCCACTTGCTGGACAACGGCCAACTGACCCGCGAAGCCCTGCTGGCCGCCAGCTACGAGCCGTACTTCGTGCCCGAAAGCACCCCGCTGCAGTTGCAGCTGCTGAATTTCCACAAGCAGCAGCGGCGCCTGGGCATGGTGGTGGACGAGTACGGCGAGGTGCTCGGCATCGTCACCCTGGAAGACATCCTGGAAGAGATCGTCGGCGAATTCGAAAGCGAGCACAGCCTCGACAACCCGCACATCCACCCCCAGGCCGACGGCCGCATGGTGATCGACGGCGCCGCCTCGATCCGCGAACTGAACAAGTGCCTGGGCTGGCACCTGCCGAGCGACGGGCCGCGCACCCTCAACGGCCTGGTGACCGAAGCCCTGGAAAGCATCCCGGAAAGCGCGGTGTGCCTGAAGATCGGCCGCTACCGGCTGGAGATCCTCGAAACCGAGGAAAACCGCGTGAGCAAGGTGCTGATCTGGCACACCAGCCCGATGCCTGCCAAGGCCTGACCTGCGCGGGGCCTTCTCCTCTTGTTTGATCGTTAGCCGGCTTCCTATAATCGGGGCGCTTACCCAGCCCTGCCGAACCGCGCGCCTACCCGGCAAGCGACAGGTTCCGGCCTGACCACCGGCAATGTCCGCACCACACCGACGACTGTTCCTACCTGAAACAGCGCTCGCGCCTCATCCCACATCCCTGGGTGTTCGACCATAATAATTCGCTCCAATGGAGCTCATGACTGTCAGGGATCACCGCATGACGACCCATACCGCTTACCGCGAAACCGACGCCGCCCAGCCGACCAACTCCACCGCCCGCGTGGCCACGGCGAGCTTCATCGGCACCGCCATCGAGTTCTACGACTTCTACGTCTACGCCACCGCCGCCGCGCTGGTGATCGGGCCGGTGTTCTTTCCGCAGACCTCCGGCACGGCGCAGATGCTCTCGGCCTTCCTCACCTTCGGCATCGCGTTCCTCGCCCGCCCCTTGGGCTCGGCGCTGTTCGGCCATTTCGGCGACCGCATCGGGCGCAAGTCGACGCTGGTGGCTTCGCTGCTGCTGATGGGCGTCTGCACCACCCTGATCGGCGTGCTGCCGGGCTACGACAGCATCGGGGCCTGGGCGCCGGTCCTGCTCTGCGTGCTGCGCTTCGGCCAGGGGTTGGGGCTGGGCGGCGAATGGGGCGGCGCGGCGCTGCTGGCCACCGAAAACGCGCCGAAGGGCAAACGGGCGTGGTTCGGCATGTTTCCGCAGCTTGGCCCTTCCATCGGCTTTCTGGTGGCCAACGGCCTGTTCCTGGCATTGGCCATGGGCCTGAGCGACGAACAGTTCCGCAGCTGGGGCTGGCGGATCCCGTTCCTGCTCAGCGCGGCGCTGGTGATGGTCGGCCTCTACGTGCGCCTCAAGCTCCATGAAACCCCGGTGTTCGCCAACGCCATCGCCCGCCAGGAGCGGGTCAAGGTGCCGCTGGTCGAGCTGTTCAGCCAATACTGGGCCCCGACCCTGCTGGGGGCGGCGGCCATGGTGGTGTGCTACGCGCTGTTCTACATCTCGACGGTGTTTTCCCTGAGCTACGGGGTGTCCACCCTCGGCTACAGCCGCGAAACCTTCCTCGGGCTGCTGTGCTTCGCGGTGCTGTTCATGGCGGCGGCGACGCCGTTGTCGGCCTGGGCCAGCGACCGCTACGGGCGCAAGCCGGTGCTGATCGGCGGCGGGGTGCTGGCGATCCTGTCCGGCTTCCTGATGGAGCCGCTGCTGACCCAGGGCTCGACGGCGGGCGTGGCGCTGTTCCTGTGCATCGAGCTGTTTCTGATGGGCGTGACGTTCGCCCCGATGGGCGCTTTGCTGCCGGAGCTGTTTCCGACCCATGTGCGCTACACCGGCGCATCAGCGGCCTACAACCTGGGCGGCATCGTCGGAGCCTCGGCGGCGCCGTTCTTTGCCCAGAAGCTGGTGGCGATGGGGGGATTGGGTTACGTCGGCGGGTATGTGTCGGGGGCGGCGGTGCTGAGCTTGATCGCGGTGCTCTGCCTGAAGGAAACGCGCCACAACGATCTGAATCAGGTTGCCTGACAGAAGACCAAAAGCATCGCGGGCAAGCCCGCTCCCACAGTGCCGGTGTCGCACACAGAACCTGTGAACACCGCTTAACGTGTGGGAGCGGGCTTGCCCGCGATAGGCGCGCCTCGGTTTACAGCTCGACCACGACAGCCTTGGACGCGCGGGTCGCCTTGGCACGGGCCGCTTCGATCGATTCGTCACGGGCCAATGCCACGCCCATGCGGCGCTGGCCGTTGACTTCCGGCTTGCCGAACAGGCGCAGCGCGGTGTCCGGCTCGCTCAGGGCGGCGCCGAGGTTGGCGAAGGCGGTCTGGGTCGACTGGCCTTCCACCAGGATCACCGCCGACGCCGACGGGCCGAACTGCCGGATCAACGGCACCGGCAGGCCGAGGATCGCCCGGGCGTGCAGGGCGAACTGGGACAGGTCCTGGGAAATCAGCGTCACCAAACCGGTGTCGTGCGGGCGAGGCGACACTTCGCTGAACCACACCTGGTCACCCTTGATGAACAGCTCGACGCCGAACAGGCCGCGGCCGCCCAGGGCCTCGGTCACCGCCTTGGCAACGCGCTCGGACTCCGCCAGCGCCACCGGGCTCATGGCCTGCGGCTGCCACGACTCCTGGTAGTCGCCCTTCTCCTGACGGTGGCCGACCGGCGCGCAGAACGTGGTGCCGCCGATGTGACGCACGGTCAGCAGGGTGATTTCGTAGTCGAAGTCGATGAAACCTTCGATGATCACGCGGCCCTTGCCGGCACGGCCGCCCTCCTGGGCGTAATCCCAGGCCTTCTGCACGTCATCGGCGCTGCGCAGCAGGCTCTGGCCCTTGCCGGAAGAGCTCATCACCGGTTTGACGACGCACGGGAAGCCCAGGTCCCGGACCGCCTTGCTGTAGTCCTCGAAGGTATCGGCGAAGTGGTACGGCGAGGTCGGCAGGTCCAGCTCTTCGGCGGCCAGACGACGGATGCCTTCGCGGTTCATGGTCAGCTGCGCGGCGCGGGCGGTCGGGATCACGGTGAAGCCTTCGGCTTCCAGCTCCACCAGGGTGGCGGTGGCGATGGCTTCGATTTCCGGCACGATGAAATGCGGCTTCTCGGCTTCGATCACGGCGCGCAGGGCGGCGCCGTCGAGCATGTTGATCACGTGGCTGCGATGGGCGACCTGCATGGCCGGCGCATTGGCGTAGCGGTCAACGGCAATCACCTCGACACCCAGGCGTTGCAGCTCGATCACCACCTCCTTGCCCAACTCACCACAGCCACACAGCA
The DNA here is from genome assembly GCF_019145435.1 of Pseudomonas ekonensis. Classification (NCBI taxonomy): domain Bacteria; kingdom Pseudomonadati; phylum Pseudomonadota; class Gammaproteobacteria; order Pseudomonadales; family Pseudomonadaceae; genus Pseudomonas; species Pseudomonas ekonensis. The sequence goes on from NZ_JAHSTS010000002.1 coordinate 1,404,865, forward strand.
ATACGCGGGTCGCGGTCGGCGACAATGGCGTTCCGATACGGGTCATCTCAGGTCCTCAAAGCAGCGGATCGTCGAGGGTCGCGGCCAAAGGCGCACTTCCCATGGGGAGAAAGCGCGGCATTTTACATGAACCGCAGGCTTTGGCTTCAGCCGGCGACAGCCTGTTTGCGTTCGCGCCAGGCCATGATCAGCCAGACCGCCGTGACGCCGGCGAACTTGGAGGCCAGCGCGGTGATGATCACAGGCGGGGTCAGCGCGTCGATCATGCCGAAGAAGATGAACGTATCGAGGGGAATGCTCAGGGCCGAACTGAGCCACAGGCGGTCGCGCAGCGGACGCTTGGTGACACTGAACACCAGCCAGTCGATGCACTCCGACACCGCGAACGCCGTGGCGCTGGCCAGCGCGATGGACGGATCGGACGTGACATAGGACAGCACCAGCGCCGCCAGCATCGCCACGATCGCGCCGTGGCCGTAGCGGGTCTGCACCATGTCCCGCAGCACGAACACCAGCCCGCCCCAGGCCGACCAGATGATGTCCAGGTGCGGCGCGCAGGAGAACGCGAAGTTGATGAGCACGACGCTGCTGATGTAGGCGATGAGAAAAAGCATGGGGGCGACCTGTCGGATTGGCGCACAGGGTACTTCAGGCGAGGATTCCGGCCAAGTCGGCCGACGAATTGTATACACCCCTGTGGCGAGGGAGCTTGCTCCCTCGCCACAGGGATCGGTCAGCGTTTGACGGGCATCATGAAGATCAGTCCGCTGGCCTTCGCCCGCTCATGGCACAACCCGAGCACAACCCGCCGCTCGTCGTTGCTCATGCGGCTCCAGCGGGTGATTTCCTCCACCGTGCGCTGGCAGCCGGTGCAGATGTCGTCATCGTCCAGCGCGCAGATGCTCACGCAGGGCGACGCCACCGGGCGTTCGGGGGTGGTCATTCTTCCTGCTCGGCCAGATCGCGCGCGTAACGCTGCGAGTTGTGCACATAGTGCGCGGCGCTGGCTTCGAGCATCCGCTTCTGCGGCTCGGTCAACTCCCGCACGACCTTGCCCGGCGAGCCCATCACCAGCGAGCCGTCCGGGATCTCCTTGCCTTCGCCGATCAGCGAATTGGCGCCGATGATGCAGTGCTTGCCGATCTTCGCGCCGTTGAGGATCACCGCGTTGATGCCGATCAGGCTGTAGTCGCCGACGGTGCAGCCGTGGAGCATGGCGTTGTGGCCGATGGTCACGCCGGTGCCGACGGTCAGCGGGTAGCCCATGTCGGTGTGCATCACCGTGCCGTCCTGGACGTTGCTGTTCTTGCCGATCAGGATCAGTTCGTTGTCGCCGCGCAGCACGGCGTTGAACCAGACGTTGGCGCCCTCTTCCAGCTTGACCTTACCCACCAGCACGGCATTGGGGGCGACCCAGCTCTGCGGATGGGTGTCGACGCGGGCGTCGCCCAGGCGGTATTTCATCGTGTTTTCCTCGGGACTCACGGTGTCGGCCATTCGAACGATGGCTTCAGGTGTTGATGAAGCTTTTGGGCGGTCGGTGCAGGCTGATCTTGGCGTCATACAGCAGATTGATCAACTCGACGATCATGATCGCCGTCAGCCCCCAGATCTTGAACCCGCCGTAGCGGTAGCTCGGCACGTACCAGCTGCGGCCCTGGTAATCGATGCGGTGGGTGTGCTCACGCGGGTCTTCGCGAAAGAACGCCAGCGGCACGCTGAACACTGCGGCGATCTCGGCGTCGTTGGCCTGGTACTCGACGAAGTCGGGAATCACCCCGACGTACGGCGTGACCTTGATGCCGTGCAGGGAGATCAACGGGCTGAGCGGTCCGATCACTTCGACCAGCCCGGGCGCCAGGCCGATTTCCTCTTCGGCTTCGCGCAGCGCCGTGAACACCAGGTCCGGATCCTCCGGGTCACGCCGGCCGCCGGGGAAGGCGACCTCGCCGCCATGGGTCGAAAGCCCGCTGGCGCGCAGGGTGAGGACAAGTTCCGGTTCGTCGTTGCGCGTGATCGGCACCAGGACGGCGGCCTCGGGGAAACGCTTGTCGGTCTCCAGCGTGCGCGGCGTGTGATTGCTGACCCGGTGCAGCAGCTCATCCAGCATAAGTGTTCTCGATCTGTGCCTTACGCTGCATCATGCACCAATCGCCGCAGCCGCCCAACCCCCGAACCGGCGCCATGTCGCGAAACGGCAACTTGCCGTCTGCCACCGCCGCACGCCAAGATAGGCGCAGCCTTCAGGAACCCCAGCATGAAATTTTGCAGCCAGTGCGGCAACCCGGTGACCCAACGCATTCCCGAAGGCGATTCGCGCCTGCGGTTCGTCTGCGACAACTGTCAGACCATTCACTACCAGAACCCCAACATCGTCGCCGGCTGCGTGCCGACCTGGGGCACCAAAGTGCTGCTGTGCCGCCGCGCCATCGAGCCGCGCCTGGGCTACTGGACGCTGCCGGCCGGCTTCATGGAAAACGGCGAGACCCTCGAGCAGGCCGCCATGCGCGAAACCGCCGAGGAAGCCTGCGCCCGGGTGCGCAACCTGAGCATCTACACCTTGATCGACGTACCGCACATCAGCCAGGTGCACGTATTCTTCCGCGCCGAACTGGCGGATCTGGACTTCGCCGCCGGCCCCGAGAGCCTGGAGGTGCAACTGTTCGACGAAGCGGACATTCCATGGGACGAGCTGGCTTTCCGCACCGTGGGCCGTACCTTAGAATGCTTCTTCGCCGACCGGCGCACCGAGGTCTACCCGGTACGCTCCGAGTCGATCCCGCCGCTCGTTCAGCCGGCCATCACTTGATTTGCGCGCCAGCCGGCCGATAACCCGTGTGCGCAGCCCGCGACGGCGGCTGCACGGCATCTATAAATTAAAGTATCTGCTTCATTTTTGGGGAATCGTTTCAATGCGTTGGTTGCTTGCCCTGCTCTGCCTGTCGTTCGTCACCGTCTCCCAGGCGTCATTCGTGACCACCGTGACACCGTCCAACACGCCTCTGATCGAAAAGGTGCTGGTGCTCAAATCGGCCCACCAGCTGCAGCTGATCGCCGACGGCAAGCCGCTCAAGACCTACCGCATCTCCTTGGGCAAAGGCGCGAAAAAGGGCCCGAAGCTGATTGAAGGCGACAAACGCACGCCAGAAGGCTTCTATTGGATCGACTGGCGCAAGACCAGCGACAAATTCAACCTGTCGATGCACATCTCCTACCCCAACATCAGCGATTCGGCCCGGGCCCGCCGCGAAGGCGTCGAGCCCGGCGGGATGATCATGATCCACGGCACGCCGGACTCCGCCGAGAACCCGGAAAACCTGTTCCACACCCTCGACTGGACCGACGGCTGCATCGCCATGCGCAACGTCGACATGCGTGAAGTGTGGAACCTGGTGCCGGACGGCACGATGATCGAAATCCGCCCCTGACCTGTGGTGAGCCCTGTGATGAGCTCCCTCATCACAGAGGTTTCCTACACCCCGCAAAGTTCCCTACAGCCCAAAGAGGCGCCCACAGCCTGAGAGACTGCGCCGCCATTCGTCGCAAACCCGCCCGCCCCTGTCAGATCTGACAGTAGCCAGCCTGCCCCTTCCGGTTTCCAATGACCCCGTCGCCCACCCGCACCGGAGTCACCGCCATGCTCATCCAGCCCCTGCGTACCGTCGCCCCCCTGGCCCTGCGCGAGCCCGAGATCCCCGGCCGCACCGAACCGCCATTGCCTGACGGCTCATGGGGCATCAACCGCGCCGCCGCGCTGGACAACTTCCCCGGCAAGGGCCTGAAGGTGCACATCCCGGAGTGGGCCAACATGAGCCGCGGCGACAAGGTCGATCTGCTGTTCGACAACGGCAAGGTCGACCAGCACACCCTCACCCAGGACAGCGAGGTCAACGAGCGCGTGACCCTGTGGGTGGCGCCGGGGCGCATCACCAGCGGCGCGCACACCCTGAGCTACACCGTCACCCGCCTGAGCCAGGCGCCCGAGCCCTTCGCCCCGCCGGTCCAGCTCTACGTCAAGCTGGAGCTGCCCGGCGGCCAGGACCTGGATCCGGAGGACGGCGCCCATTCCGAACTCTTCCAGTACATCGACCCGGCGCTGGTCGCCGACGGCATCGACAAGGACACCGCCGCCCTGGGCGTCGACATCGTGATCAAGGCCAAGCCCGGCCGCCCGGCCAAGCCCGTCTACCCCAACATCGCCGTGGGCGACGTGGCGACCCTGAGCTGGGGCGGCGTGCTGGTGAGGTCGGCGCCGGTGACCCAGGCGCAGATCGACGCCCCGGACGCCAACCCCCTCACCGTCCACGTCAGCCAGGCGGCGATCCTCGAGGCCGGCGACTCGGGCCCCGAAGGCCTGGCCGTGACCTTCACCCTGCACGACCGGGTCAACAACGCCGCCGAGGACTGGTGCCGGGAGACCCGGATCGTGGTGGACACCGGCAATTCGCGGCTGGGGGCGCCGATCGTCAAGGAGGCGGTCAACAACACGCTGGATCTGGACACCCTGGGCGACGCCGACGCGACCGTGCAGATCGTCGCCCTGGCTCCCGACTTCAAGTTGGGCGACGTGATCATCGCCGTGCTCAAGGGCACCACGCTGGAGGGCGAAGCGGTGGCCGTCGAGGTGCGCGGCCAGCCGCTGACCAACCTGCCGAGCATCGTCGAGCTGAAGATGCCCAACCTCAAGGTGCGCGACCTGGCCAAGACCCAAGCGATCTTCAGCTACCGCGTGGAGCGCGGCGGCTCGCCCGACCTGATCTCCAAGGGCCGCTTCGTCAACATCGTCGGCGAACCCAAGCGCCTGGCCGCGCCCGTCGCCGAGGACGCCCAGGACGGCGCCCTCGACCCGGACCTGCCGGCCGTGCGCGTGCGCATCCCCTACGACCCGCTCATCCAGGAAGGCATGGCCATCGAACTCAAGTGGCTGGGCACCCGGCCCGACACCACCACCTACGACCCGGTGCTGGAGTGGTACTTCCCCAGCAAGGCCGAGGCCGACGACCCGGCCGGCTTCGTGGTGACGGTCGAGGGCCGGCACCTCAAGACGCTGGAGGGCGGCACGCTGGACCTGTCCTACAACCTGCTTCAGGACGACGGCAGCGGCAACATCGTCAGCCGCAGTTCCCTGCACGCCGCGCTGCTCAACGTCGGCGAGCCGCAACTGGAGCTGGTCAAGCCCACCGTCCTCGGCGAGAAGGACGGCGCCCTCGAACCCAAGGACCTGGCCGGCGGCACCAGCAAGGTCACCTGCCCCAACCCGGTCGCCAACCCGACGAAACCCCAGGACGTGATCACCTGGCAGCTGCGCGACGCCGCCGGCAGCGTGATCTACGAGGACAGCAAGACCCTCAACGCCCTCAGCGCCGGCAAGAACGTCGACTTCGCCCTCAGCGCCGCGTTCGTGCAGCAGCACTTCGAGGCCCGGCGCGGGGAGACGCTGACGGCGAGCTACAACATCAAGCGGGCGGAGACGGGCAAGGTGAGCTATTCCAATCCGCTTGAGTTCGTGATCGGCGTGGCGCTGCAGTTGCAGCCGCCGCGCATCCAGCAGGCCGAGGCAGACGGCCAGACCCTGCAGCCGGTGAAGGCCAAGGACACGCTGACCGCCGTCATCCCCGCCGAAGGCCTGCAGCCCGCCGACCTGCTCAGCGTCACCTGGCAGGGCGCGCCGGGCAGCCACGCCGAGGGCACCCACACCACCGAGGCCAAACCGATCAGCCAGAGCGGCTACAGCATCGCCCTGCCGCCCACGGTGCTGGCCTTCAACCTGGGCAAGACGGTCAGCGTGACCTACACCATCAAGCGCGGCGACAAGGTGTTCGTCTCGCCGCCGCTGAGCCTGAAGGTCGGCACCCTGCCGGCGACGGCGCTGAACTCGCCAATCATCACCGACGCCGACGCGAGCAACGTGCTGGATCTGGCGGCACTGGGCAGCAAGGATGTGATGATCCGCGCACAGGACTGGGCGCTGATCGCCGAAGGGCAGCAGGTGTGGATGAGCCTGCACGGACGCAAGTCCGACGGCACGGCGCATGACCGGGTGGTGTGGAGCGGCGGCGCCTCCTATGTCAATGCCACGTGGTTCCAGCAGAAGTACTGGAACCGCAGCTTGGCCAACAGCTACTTCAAGGACCTGGCCGACGGCAGTCAACTGACGCTGAAGTTCAAGGCGGCGCTGGACAAGAGCAACGTGGCGGCCAATGCGGTGGTGTTTGCGGAACGGGTGTATACGGTGAAGGCGGTGCCGTTGGTGGTGCCGGAGATCACATCGGTGAAGGATCCGAAGGACATCGAGATCCCCGACGGCGGCGTCACGTTCGAAAGCAGTGTGACACTCACAGGTACGGCCGCGAAGGGGCAGAAGGTCGAGGTGTTCGACGGCAACATCTCCAAGGGCCAGGCCACAGCGGATCCGACCTCGGGCGTTTGGACGCTGACGGTGTCAGACCTGAGCCTGGCGACGCACCGTTTTACCGCCAAGGCATTGTATGGAGTCGGGAATCAATCGAACGAATGGTTCATTCTGGTGAAGTCGGAGCTGTCGATCGACATCAGCGATATGTACTTGAATGGCAAAAACTATATTCCCACCGGATTGAACTGGGTTCGGAAAGCCGACTTTCCGAACACGACCGCCCAACGCGTTGCATCCAACGGCACTCCGCCTTACCGGTATTCTTCCTCTGCGCCTCAAATAGCAAGCGTAGACAGCACGAGCGGAAAGGTCTCGAGCCAATCCAATGGCACTGCCACCATCACCGTTTCTGACTCGTCATCACAGTCCAAGTCATACTTAGTTCATGTTTCGAATGTCTATCTTGTTCTGGTCAACCGTGCCGCTCTTACAGCCGAGGAGGCAAATACGTGGCGAATATCCGTGGGAGGTTTGTTTCTGGAGGATAACGACCATAACTTTTTGAGCACAGCCTTCGTGCCATCACCCACTTCTCCCGAATACATCAAGTACCACACGGGTCGTAGAAACAATGACTACCCCCAATTTCCGAATCATCCCCTCATATTTATCGAGCAAATTAGCTTCGGAAACTTTAATCAAGGCGTCGAACCTTTTGTTCAAAACCCAAGACTCCCTGCAGTCTGCAGAAAGCTGACATGACTCCTAAGGCAAAAAATGGGGACGGACTTATTTATCCGTCCCGTTTTCATTAGCTGCTCTCACAATTGTTTTCTATTCAGAAAATACCGTTTAAACACGTTTAGAAAAATCTCCACACACCCACCCCACCTTGCGCCATTGCCTACAGCTACGCCAGAATCCGCCGGCTTGTGCGCCTTGGGGGCGGGTTCTATCGTTTGGCGGTCGCTGACGAATCAGTGATCGGGTTTAGCGATCCGACTCCCCACAGACGCAACAATGCCCTGTCTCATTTGCAGTCAACTACCTGCATTTGCGTAATGGTGGCTGTGCGCGGGAGACCTTCGGGTCTACCCGGGGTTTCTGTGACCCGGATCGCTAACCTGCGTACAGCCGCCACCTTTACTTGTTTAGCGATGGGTTGTGGCGGCTCAATCAATCACGGAGCACTTGCCATGTTCAAACCCACCCCCAACCCACCCGAATCCGACCCCACCTCCCCCTACGAATCACCCGACTCGCGCAAGCTCAACGAAGCCGCCGAGCGCGCCCTCGACCATTACCTCAACCCGACTTTCGTCCCGGAGCCTGCGCTCAAAATCAGCAAGCTCTACGCCATTGCCCCCGCCGCCGACAACGAAGAACTGCTGGCCGACGCCTGCGAGACCCTGACCTCGGCCAAGGTCATGGCCAACAACTTTGCGGGATTGCTGGACGGCCAACACCGACACACGGCGCAAGGCATCGCGCAGCTGATCATGCTCGGCGAGCTGGCGGTGAACCGGGTGCTGGACAGCCTGGAGCTGAAGGCCGACGCCACCCTTTAACCCAACGCAAAATCCTGTAGGAGCCAGCCTGCTGGCGATAGCGGTGGGTCAGTCACATGTGATGCCGGCTGACACGCCGCCATCGCCAGCAGGCTGGCTCCTACAGAGAACCGGTCTTGCCACCGCTGGTCGTCTTCAAAAAAAATTTTGACCGATCGCCTTTCACGACATTGCCTGCCGGGCTGATACCACTCGCCACCCCAAGCACGGCCGCAGACGGCGATTTTTTACGCGGGCAAGCCCACCGCTAATACCACTTGAAACCACCCCGCCTAAACACCCCGAATCCACTGGCTTCATGGCCGAGCCGGTGCGTTGACATGGTATTCAAGTGGTATTAGTTTTCGCCCCACAAGCGCACCACAACAACCCTAACCCGCGCCGGAAACCACCGCCATGAACGACCTCCACGCCCTGCGCCCCGACGAGGCCCAGCCGACGCCGCTGTACCTGCAACTGGCGCGCAACCTGGAAGCGGCGATCCATGCCGGCCAGTGGAAAGCCGAGCAGGCGATGCCGTCGGAGCGCAACCTCAGCGAGTCCTTGGGGATTTCCCGGGTGACCGCGCGCAAGGCCCTGGAAGTCCTGCTCGACCAAGGGCTGATCCGCCGGCTGCAAGGCTCCGGCACCTTCATCACCCCACGCCTCGAACAACCCCTGTCGCGCCTGTCGGGCTTCAGCGAGATGCTGCGGCTCAAGGGTTTCGTGCCCAGCTCGCACTGGCTGGAACGGGACATCACCCTGCCGACCCACGAGGAGCTGATCCGCCTGGGCCTGTCGCCCAACGACAAGGTGGCGCGGCTCAAGCGCCTGCGCAAAGCCGACGACACGGTGATGGCCATCGAGATGAGCACCCTGCCCGCCTCGATCATGCCCAAGCCCCAGGCCGTGGGCGATTCGCTCTACGAATACCTCGACGGCATCGGCAAGCCGATTGTCCGCGCGTTGCAGCACATCCAGGCGATCAACGCCTCGGACGAATTCGCCGCGCTGGTGGGCATCGCCCCCGGCACCGCCATGCTGCTGATGACCCGGGTCGGCTACCTCGAAGACAACACGCCCATCGAAGTCACCGACACCTATTGCCGCAACGACTACTACGACTTTGTTGCAGAGCTTCGTAGATAGAGCGCTCAGACGATAAAAAGCTGCGCCGTCAGGCAGCCGAACGAGAGACCCGAACATGTCCGAAGACAACATCCTCACCGCCCACGGCTGGATCCGCGGCCGGCTGATCCACGCACACGGCAAGGTCGTGTCCATCGAGGGCGTGCCCTGCGATCCGGCCGACAACGACCTGCCCTACCTGCTGCCGGGCTTCATCGACCTGCATGTCCACGGCGGCGGCGGCAAGGACATCATGGAAGGCGCCGTGGCCTTCGAGACCATCACCAAGACCCACGTGCGCTTCGGCACCACGTCGCTGCTGGCCACCACGATGACCGCACCGAGCGCCGAGATCGCCAGCGTCCTCAAGGCACTCGGCACGTTCTGCGAGCAGCGTCCCCAAGGCGCCGCCCGGGTGCTCGGCGTGCACCTGGAAGGCCCGTACATCAATCCCGGCAAACTCGGCGCCCAGCCGAACTTCGCGCACACCGCGCTGATGGCCGAGGTCGAGCAATACCTGGCGCTGGCGCCGATCCGGGTGATCACCATCGCCCCGGAAATCGCCGGGCACGATGCGCTGATCCGCGCCTTGAGCGCCCGGGGCGTGCGCCTGCAGATCGGCCATACCCTGGGCAGCTACGAGGAAGGCGTGGCGGCGCTGGAGGCCGGCGCCACCAGTTTCACCCACCTGTACAACGCCATGAGCCCGCTGCATCACCGCGAACCGGGCATCGTCGGCGCGGCGCTGGCCCATGCGAAGTTCGCCGAACTGATCCCGGATCTGCTGCACGTGCACCCCGGCGCGATCCGCGTGGCCTTGCGTTCGATCCCGTGCCTGTACTGCGTCACCGATTCCACCGCCGCCGCCGGCATGCCCGACGGCGAGTACAAGCTGGGCAGCCACACCGTGACCAAATGCCTGGGCGGCGTGCGCCTGCCGGACGGCACTCTGGCCGGCAGCACCTTGACCATGGATCAGGCCCTGCGCAACCTGGTGAAGATCGGCCTGCCGATCGCCGAGGCCTCGCAGCGCCTGTCGCAATTTCCCGCCGACTACCTCGGCATCACCGAACGCGGGCGCCTGCAACCGGGGGCCTGGGCCGACTGCGTGCGGCTGGACCGCTCGCTCACACTGACCGCCGTCATGGTCGAAGGAGAAGACATTGACTTCAAAAATGCTTGAAGAGGCGCTGTCCTCGCATGAAGCCGTGCAGGCGCAACTCGATCAACTCGACGCAGCGATGTCCGAGATCGCCGGGCGCCTGCGCCGTCAGCCGCCGCAGGTGGCGATGACCGTGGCCCGCGGCAGTTCCGACCATGCGGCCAGCTACTTCGCCTACCTGACCATGCAGCAGTTGGGCATTCCGGTGGCCTCGCTGCCGATGTCGGTGGTGACCATGCAGCAGGCGCCGCTCAAGGTCAGCGGCCAGGTGGCGTTCGCCTTCTCGCAGTCGGGCCAGAGCCCGGACCTGGTCAACAGCCTGCGCCTGCTGCGCAAGCGCGGCGCCCTGAGCATCGCCATGGTCAACGCCGAAGCCTCGCCCCTGGAGGCTGCGTGCGAATTCAGCCTGCCATTGCTGGCGGGCACCGAAAGCAGCGTCGCCGCCACCAAGAGCTTCATCGCCACCCTCAGCGCCAGCGCCCGGCTGATCGGCCACTGGAAAGAGGATCCGGAACTGCTGGACGCCCACAACGCGCTGCCCGACGGCCTGCGCGAGGCGGCGAAACAAGATTGGAGCGTGGCGGTCGACGCCCTGCGCGACTGCGAGCGCCTGATGGTGATCGGCCGTGGCGCCGGCTTCGCCATCGCCCAGGAAGCTGCGCTGAAGTTCAAGGAAACCTCGGCGATCCAGGCCGAAGCCTTCAGCAGCGCCGAAGTGCGCCACGGCCCGATGGCCCTGATCGACGAGAACTACCCGCTGCTGGTGTTCGCCCCGCGCGGCGCCGAGCAGGCCGGCCTGCTGAGCCTGGCCGCCGACATGCGCCAGCGCGGCGCCCGCGTGCTGCTGGCCGCACCGGACGACGTGCTCGAACGCGACCTGACCCTGACCCGCGCCGAACACCCGGCCCTGGACCCGATCCTGGCCATCCAGAGCTTCTACGTGATGGCCGCCGGCCTGGCCGTGGCCCGGGGCATGGATCCGGACCAGCCGCGTCACCTGAGCAAAGTCACGCGCACTCACTGAGCCCGAACCGAACGTTTTCCTGATGAGACCGAGCCATGCACAACAACAATAAAGAGCTGACCTTAAGCGCCCCGCTCAGCGGCCCGGTGCTCACGCTCGCCAGAGTCCCGGACGCGGTGTTCGCCGGCGGCGCGATGGGCGACGGCATCGCCATCGACCCGTTGAACGACACCTTGCATTCACCCTGCGCAGGCGTGGTGATCCATGTTGCCCGCACCGGTCACGCGCTCACCGTGCGCGCCGACAACGGCGCCGAACTGCTGCTGCACCTGGGCCTGGACACGGTCGAGCTGCAAGGCGACGGTTTTTCGGTATTGGTCAAGGAAGGCGCCCGGGTCAGCAACGGCCAGCCGCTGCTGCGCTATGACGTGGACAAGGTCGGGCGCCGCTGCAAGAGCCTGGTGAGCCTGTTGATCCTGACCAACGGCGAGGATTTCCAGGCCCGGCCGATCACCCTGAAGAACGTCAAGGTGGGCGAACCGCTGCTGCACATCATCGCCCGCACGCCTCAGGCGGCGAACACCGAGGAGCGGGCAGGCCCCGAGGTGCGTGCGCAGGTGCGGGTCGCCCATCGCGGCGGCCTGCATGCGCGCCCGGCGGCGCTGGTGCGCCAGACCGCGCAAGGGTTCCAGAGCCGCTCGCAGCTGCACTTCGCCGGCAAGTCAGCGCCGTGCAACAGCCTCATCGGCCTGATGGGCCTGGCCGTCGGCGAACAGGATGACGTGCAGGTGAGCTGTCAGGGACCGGACGCCGACGCGGCGCTGCAAGCCTTGATCGCCGCGCTGGCCACCGCCTTGCCGCAAGACCGACACGCCGCCGTGGCGCCGGCGAGCCACCCCGTGCCCAAGCGCCCGGCCGAAGCCGGCGTGCTGCAAGGCGTGTGCGCCGCACCGGGGCTGGTCGACGGGCCGCTGTTCAAACTCAATGCCATCAGCCTGCCGCCCGACGCCGGCGGCCATGATCCCGCCGGCCAACGGCAAGCCTTCGATGCAGCGCTGAACGAGGTGCGCCGGGAAATCGACGGCACCCTCGCCCAGGCGAAAAGGCTCGGGAACACCGACGAGGAAGCGATCTTCGCCGCCCACCTGGCGCTGCTGGAGGATCCGGCCCTGCTCGACGCCGCCGCGCAGGCCATCGACGGGGGCAACGCCGCGACCCACGCGTGGAGCCAGTCCATCGACGCCCAATGCCAGGTGCTGCAACAGACCGGCAGCGCGCTGCTGGCCGAACGCGCCAACGACCTGCGCGACCTCCGGCAACGGGTGCTGCGCGCCCTGCTCGGCGAAACGTGGCACTACGATGTGCCCGCCGGCGCCATCGTCGCCGCCCATGAACTGACCCCCTCCGATCTGCTGCAACTGAGCGGCCAAGGCGTGGCCGGGCTGTGCATGGCCGAAGGCGGCGCCACTTCCCACGTGGCGATCCTTGCCCGGGGCAAAGGCCTGCCCTGCCTCGTCGCCCTGGGCGCTGCGCTGCTGGATCAGGAGCAAGGCCAAGCGGTGGTGCTGGATGCCGACGGCGGCCGTCTGGAACTGATGCCGGGCGCCGAGCGTCTGGCGCAAGTCGGGCAGATCCGCCAGGAGCGCCAAGAGCGCCGTGCCGCCCAACAGCTGCGCGCCCACCAACCCGCCGCGACCCTCGACGGCGTGTCCATCGACGTGGCGGCCAATGTCGCCTCCAGCGCCGAAGCGGCGGACGCCCTGGCCAACGGCGCCGACGGCGTCGGCCTGCTGCGCACCGAGTTCCTGTTCGTCGACCGCCACACCGCGCCGACCGAAGAAGAACAGCGCGCCGCCTGTCAAGCCGTGCTCGACGCCATGGGCGACAAGCCGGTGATCATCCGCACCATCGACGTCGGCGGCGACAAGCAACTCGATTACCTGCCGCTGCCGCCTGAAGCCAACCCGGTGCTCGGCCTGCGCGGCATCCGCCTGTCCCAGGCACGGCCGGAAATCCTCGACCAGCAATTGCGCGCCCTGCTGCAGACCCGCCCGCTGGAGCGCTGCCGGATCCTGTTGCCGATGGTCACCGAGGTCGACGAGTTGCTGCACATCCGCCGGCGCGTCGATGCCCTGTGCGGCGAACTGGGCATCGAACGGCGCCCGGAGATCGGCGTGATGATCGAAGTCCCCGCCGCCGCGCTGCAAGCGGAACAACTGGCCGAGCACGCGGATTTCCTCTCCATCGGCACCAACGACCTGTCGCAGTACACCCTGGCCATGGACCGCGACCACGCGGGCCTGGCCGCACGGGTCGATGCGCTGCACCCGGCGCTGCTGCGGCTGATCGCCATGACCTGCGCAGGCGCGGCGGTGCACGAGCGCTGGGTCGGGGTCTGCGGCGCGCTGGCGTCGGATCCGCTGGCGACGCCGGTGCTGGTCGGGCTGGGCGTGCGCGAGCTGTCGGTGAGCCCGGTGCAGATCGGCGAGATCAAGGACCGCGTGCGCCAGGTGCACGAAACCGAATGCCGACGCCTCGCGCATGGCCTGCTCAAGCTGAGCAGCGCCGCCGCGGTGCGCCATGCCTGTCATCAACATTGGCCGCTGCGCTGACAACAACAAAAAGGACAAACGCCATGTACCAACTCTTCATCGAAGGCCTGCAACGCCTGGGCCGCGCCCTGATGCTGCCGATCGCGATCCTGCCGATCGCCGGCCTGCTGCTGCGCCTGGGCGACACTGACCTGCTGAACATCGCGATCATCCACGACGCCGGCCAGGTGATCTTCGCCAACCTGGCGATGATCTTCGCCATCGGCATCGCCGTCGGCTTCGCCCGCGACAACAACGGCACGGCGGGGCTGGCCGGGGTCATCGGCTACCTGGTGATGGTCTCGACCCTCAAGGTGCTCGACCCGAGCATCAACATGGGCATGCTCGCCGGGATCGTCAGCGGTCTGATGGCCGGCGCGCTGTACAACCGCTTCAAGGACATCAAGCTGCCGGAGTACCTGGCGTTCTTCGGCGGGCGGCGCTTCGTGCCGATCGTCACCGGGTTCGCGGCGGTGGGCCTGGGCGTGCTGTTCGGCTACATCTGGCCGCCGATCCAGCACGGCATCAACGCCTTCGGCAGCCTGATGATGGAAAGCGGCAGCTTCGGCGCGTTCGTGTTCGGCGTGTTCAACCGCCTGCTGATCGTCACCGGCCTGCACCACATCCTCAACAACATGGCGTGGTTCGTGTTCGGCAACTTCACCGACCCGGCCACTGGGGCGCTGGTCACGGGCGACCTGTCGCGCTACTTCGCCGGCGACCCGAAGGGCGGCCAGTTCATGACCGGCATGTTCCCGATGATGATCTTCGGCCTGCCCGCCGCGTGCCTGGCGATGTACCGCAACGCCCTGCCGGAGCGGCGCAAGGTGATGGGCGGGATTTTCCTGTCGATGGCCCTGACCTCGTTCCTGACCGGCGTCACCGAACCCATCGAATTCGCCTTCATGTTCCTCGCCCCGCTGCTGTACCTGCTGCATGCGCTGCTGACCGGGCTGTCGATGGCGATCACCAACGCGCTGAACATCCACCTGGGCTTCACCTTCTCCGGCGGCTTCATCGACATGGTGCTGGGCTGGGGCAAGTCCACCAACGGCTGGCTCGTGGTGCCGGTGGGGCTGGCCTATGCCGTGGTGTACTACGCCGTGTTCGACTTCTGCATCCGCCGCTTCAACCTGAAGACGCCGGGGCGCGAGGACACCGCCGCTGCGGAAAAGGCAGCGGTGGGCGAACACGAACGGGCCGGGGCCTACATCAAGGCGCTCGGCGGCGCCGGCAACCTGCTGACCGTCGGCGCCTGCACCACCCGCCTGCGCCTGGAAATGGTCGATCGCGACAAGGCCTCGGACGCCGACCTGAAGGCACTGGGCGCCATGGCCGTGGTGCGTCCGGGCAAGGGCGGCAGCCTGCAAGTGGTGGTCGGGCCGATGGCCGACAGCATCGCCGATGAGATCCGCCTGGCGATGCCGGCGCTGGGACGGGCCCCGTCGGCCTCCCCGGCGGCCGTCGCCGACGCGGCGCCGATGCCGACCGTGGCGGCGGCCGAAGCCCAGCAATGGCTGAGCGCCGTGGGCGGCGGTGAGAATGTGCTGCAACTGGACTGCATCGCCTTGACCCGGATCCGCCTGCGCCTGGCCGACGGCAAGGCCTTGTCCGAAGCCCGGCTCAAAGCGCTGGGGTGCCAGGGCGTCAGTGCGCTGGAGGACGGCGTCTGGCATCTGCTGGTGGGGGAAAAGGCGCCGGGCTTGAGCGGCGCGCTGCAGACGCTGGTCAACCGCAGCGAGGTCAGCGCGAGGGTTTGACGCTCTGGCGGATGCCTTCGCGGGCAGACCCTCGCCCTGGAAAACCCGCCCGGCATCCCGGCAACAAAAAACCCGCTGAACGAACGTTCAGCGGGTTTTTCGTTTCGACCGCCAGAGGATCAGAAGTCCTCCAGCCGCCACACTTCATAAGCCGGTGTCTCGTAGGGATGGCTGCCCTTGAGCGCCGCGACGGCCGCGTGGATCAGTTCATCCGCCACCACCAGCTCGACCTTCCATTCCTCGACCGTTTCGACCTGGCCCACCTGCCCGATGAACGGCTGACTGCCGTCCAACGCACGGAACTGGCCCTGGCCCAGCACTTGCCAGGCGCAGCTGTCGTACTGGCCGATGCGCCCGCCGCCGGCTGCGAAAACGGCGGACTTCACCGTTTCCACATGGCTGTCGGGCACAAAGAAGGCGAGCTTGTGCACGGCCTCAGTTCACCCAGACGCGGGCGTTGCGGAACATGCGCATCCATGGCGCGTCTTCGTTCCAGTCGTCCGAACGCCACGAGTTCTGCACGGCACGGAACACACGCTCCGGGTGCGGCATCATGATCGTCACGCGGCCGTCGCGGCTGGTCAGGCCGGTGATCCCGCGCGGCGAGCCGTTCGGGTTGGCCGGGTAGGCTTCGGTGACCTTGCCGTGGTTGTCGACGAAACGCATCGCCACGCAACCGGACAGGTCGGCTTCGAGCAACGCCTCTTCGCTTTCGAATTCGGCATGGCCTTCGCCGTGGGCGATGGCGATCGGCATGCGCGAACCGGCCATGCCCTGCAGGAAGATCGAGTTCGACTCCTGGACCTGGACCATGGCCACCCGCGCCTCGAACTGCTCGGAGCGGTTGCGCACGAAGTGCGGCCAGAACTCGCTGCCCGGAATCAGCTCGTGCAGGTTGGACATCATCTGGCAACCGTTGCACACGCCGAGGGTGAAGCTGTCGTTGCGCTCGAAGAAGCCCTGGAACGCGTCGCGGGCGCGGCTGTTGAACAGCGCCGACTTGGCCCAGCCTTCGCCGGCGCCCAGCACGTCACCGTAGGAGAAGCCGCCGCAGGCCACCAGGCCCTTGAACTCGTTCAGGTCGACGCGGCCGGCCAGGATGTCGCTCATGTGCACGTCGATCGCGCTGAAGCCGGCGCGGTCGAACGCCGCCGCCATCTCCACCTGACCGTTGACGCCCTGCTCGCGCAGCACGGCGACTTGCGGGCGGATGCCTTTCTTGATGTAAGGCGCGGCGATGTCCTGGTTGACGTCGAAGCTCAGCTTGACGCTCAGGCCCGGGTTGTCCTCTTCCAGCAGCGCGTCGAATTCCTGGTCGGCGCAGTCGGCGTTGTCGCGCAGGCGCTGGATCCGGTGGCTGGTCTCGGCCCACTGGCGTTGCAGCAGACGGCGCTGGCCTTCGAACACGGTCTGGCCGTTGAACACGATGTTGACCTGGCCGTTGTTGATCGGCTGGCCGATCACCGACACGCAGTCACCCAGGCCGGCGGCGCTGAACTGGGCGAGGATGTCGGCGGTGGCGTCCTGGCGCACCTGGATCACGGCGCCCAGCTCTTCGTTGAACAGGATCGCCGGGATTTCCGCCGCGGATTCGGCGACGCTGTCCAGGTTCAGGTTGAGGCCGCAGTGGCCGGCGAAGGCCATTTCCATCACGGTGGTCAGCAGGCCGCCGTCGGAACGGTCGTGGTAGGCCAGCAGGTGACCGTCGGCGTTGAGGCCCTGGATCACCGCGAAGAAGGCCTTGAGGTCTTCGGCGTCGTCGACGTCCGGCGCCTGCTTGCCGAGCTTGGCGTGCACCTGGGCGAGGATCGAGGCGCCCATGCGGTTCTGGCCGCGGCCCAGGTCGATCAGGATCAGGTCAGTGGTGCCCTTGTCCATGCGCAGCACCGGGGTCAGGGTCTGGCGGACGTCGAGCACCGGGGCGAAACCGGTCACGATCAGCGACATCGGCGAGGTGACGGTCTTGTCTTCGCCGTTGTCCTTCCAGCGGGTGGCCATGGACATCGAGTCCTTGCCCACCGGGATGGTGATGCCCAGCTCAGGGCACAGCTCCATGCCGACCGCTTTCACGGTGTCGTACAGGCGGGCGTCTTCGCCCGGATGGCCGGCGGCGGACATCCAGTTCGCCGACAGCTTGATGTCGGACAGCTTGCCGATGCGCGAGGCGGCGAGGTTGGTCAGGGTTTCGCCGATGGCCATGCGGCCCGACGCCGGAGCGTCCAGCAGGGCCAGCGGGGTGCGCTCGCCCATCGCCATGGCTTCGCCGGTGTAGACGTCGAAGCTGGTGGCGGTGACGGCCACGTCGGCCACCGGCACCTGCCATGGGCCGACCATCTGGTCGCGGGCCACGAGGCCGGTGATGGTGCGGTCGCCGATGGTGATCAGGAAGCTCTTGCTGGCCACGGCCGGGTGATGCAGGACACGCTCGATGGACTCGGCCACGTCGAGGGTCGACGGATCGAAGTCATCGCCCAGTTCGGCTTCGCGGGCCACCGAACGGTGCATGCGCGGCGGCTTGCCCAGCAGCACTTCCAGCGGCATGTCCACCGGGCTGTTGCCGAAGTGGCTGTCGGTGACGGTCAGTTGCGGCTCGGCGGTGGCTTCGCCGACCACGGCGAACGGGCAGCGCTCGCGCTCGCAGATCGCCTGGAAGCGCTCGAAGTCGGCAGGGCCGACGGCCAGCACGTAACGTTCCTGGGACTCGTTGCTCCAGATTTCGTGCGGGGCCATGCCCGGCTCGTCGTTCGGGATGTTGCGCAGTTCGAAGCGGCCGCCGCGGCCGCCGTCGTTGACCAGCTCCGGGAAGGCGTTGGACAGGCCGCCCGCGCCGACGTCGTGGATGAAGCTGATCGGGTTCTTGTCGCCCAGCTGCCAGCAGCGGTCGATGACCTCTTGGCAACGGCGTTCCATTTCCGGGTTTTCCCGCTGCACGGAAGCGAAGTCCAGGTCCGCCGAGCTGGTGCCGGTGGCCATCGAGGACGCCGCGCCGCCGCCCAGGCCGATCAGCATCGCCGGGCCGCCGAGCACGATCAGCTTGGAGCCGACCACGATCTCGCCCTTCTGCACGTGCTGCTCGCGGATGTTGCCCATGCCGCCGGCCAGCATGATCGGCTTGTGGTAGCCGCGCACTTCGTCGCCGTGGGGGGTGGCGATCGACTGTTCGAAGGTACGGAAGTAGCCGGTCAGGGCCGGACGGCCGAACTCGTTGTTGAACGCGGCACCGCCCAGCGGGCCTTCGATCATGATGTCCAGGGCGTTGACGATGCGCTCAGGCTTGCCGTACGGCACTTCCCACGGCTGTTCGAAGCCCGGGATCTGCAGGTTGGACACGGTGAAGCCAGTCAGGCCCGCCTTCGGCTTGGCGCCGCGGCCGGTGGCGCCTTCGTCGCGGATCTCGCCGCCGGAGCCGGTGGACGCGCCCGGGAACGGAGCGATCGCGGTCGGGTGGTTGTGGGTCTCGACCTTCATCAGGATGTGCACCGGCTCCTGCACCGCGCCGTAGCGGCGGGTCTCAGGATCGGGGAAGAAGCGGCCGGCCACGCTGCCGACGATCACCGAAGCGTTGTCCTTGTAGGCCGACAGGACGCCTTCGCTGTGCATCTGGTAGGTGTTCTTGATCATGCCGAACAGGCTTTTTTCCTGGCTCTGGCCGTCGATGTCCCAACTGGCGTTGAAGATCTTGTGACGGCAGTGCTCGGAGTTGGCCTGGGCGAACATCATCAGTTCGATGTCGTGCGGGTTGCGCTTGAGGCCGACGAAGGCGTTGACCAGGTAGTCGATCTCGTCTTCGGCCAGGGCCAGGCCCAGCTCGGTGTTGGCCTTCTCCAGCGCGGCGCGGCCGCCGCCGAGGATGTCGACGGCGCTCAGCGGCTTGGGCTCGGCGTGGCTGAACAGGCCGGCGGCCTGCTCCAGGTTGCCCAGGACGATCTGGGTCATGCGGTCGTGCAGGGCGTCCGAGATCAGCTGCGCCTCGGCGTCGTTGAACTGGCCGGCCACGTAGAACGCGATGCCGCGCTCCAGGCGCTGGACCTTGCCCAGGCCGCAGTTGCGGGCGATGTCGCTGGCCTTGCTCGACCAGGGCGAGATGGTGCCGAAACGCGGCAGCACCAGGAACAGGCGGCCGGTCGGCTCTTGTACCGGAACGCTTGGGCCGTACTTCAGAAGGCGCGCAAGCACCTGCTGTTCGTCGCCGGTCAGGACGCCGGTGACTTCGGCGAAGTGAGCGAATTCAGCATACAGGCCACTGACAGCCGGAACCTTCTGGCTCAGTTGCTCAAGGAGTTTGCTGTGGCGAAAGGCAGAAAGGGCAGGAGCGCCGCGCAGGATCAACATCTTCGGGACAGCCTCGGGAAGGGGTGTGCTTTGAGGCCGTGCATTCTAGCCTAAAACCGCCTCCGACATCACCCGAAACGCTACGCACGGTAGCACCCGCGAAAAGCCCGCCGTTCCTGCCTTCGAGGTCAAATTCCGGCAGGGCGGCACAGGCCCCCGCCCATGCTGTAACAAATTGCCGCAAGAGCCCGTTCCCGTGGGGCCGCGGGCGGTTTTCGGGGCTCTATCAGACAACCCTTCGACTGTCGAGATATGGCGCTCACGGTCCTTTGCGTATACTGCGCACATGTTTTTCCCAACGGCTTTGCGTCCGCGATACGCCAAATGGCTGATCGCAACCGGACTCTTCCTGATGCTCAGTGGCTGTGTTGACAAACCCAACACCCTGGAGCGCGTAAAGGAGGACGGCGTGCTGCGGGTCATCACCCGTAACAGCCCCGCCACCTACTTTCAGGATCGCAGCGGTGAAACCGGCTTCGAATACGAGCTGGTGAAGCGATTCGCCGACGATTTGGGGGTCGAGCTGAAGATCGAGACCGCCGACAACCTCGACGACCTGTTCGACCAGGTCGGCAAGCCCAACGGCCCGGTGCTGGCCGCCGCCGGCCTGGTCAGCAGCGAACAGCGCACCAAACAGGTGCGGTTCTCCCACCCCTACCTCGAAGTCACCCCGCAGGTCATCTACCGCAACGGCCAGTCGCGCCCCACCGAACCGGGCGACCTGGTCGGCAGGAAGATCATGGTGCTCAAGGGCAGCACCCACGCCGAGCAGTTGGCCGAGCTGAAGCGCAAGTACCCCGGCATCGAATACGAAGAGTCGGACGCCGTCGAGGTGGTCGACCTGCTGCGCATGGTCGACGAAGGCCAGATCGACCTGACCCTGGTCGACTCCAATGAAGTGGCGATGAACCAGGTGTACTTCACCAACGTGCGCGTGGCCTTCGACCTGGGCGACGCCCGCAGCCAGAGCTGGGCGGTGGCGGCCGGCGAAGACAACAGCCTGCTCAACGAGATCAACGCCTACCTCGACAAGGCCCAGAAGAACGGCACCCTGCAACGCCTCAAGGACCGCTACTACGGCCACGTCGACGTCCTCGGCTACATGGGCGCCACCACCTTCGCCCAGCACCTGCAGCAGCGCCTGCCCAAGTACGAACAGCACTTCAAGACCTACGCCAAGAAAGAGAAGGTCGACTGGCGCCTGCTGGCCGCCATCGGCTACCAGGAATCGCTGTGGCAACCGGCGGTCACTTCCAAGACCGGCGTGCGCGGCCTGATGATGCTGACCCAGAACACGGCCCAGGCCATGGGCGTGTCCAACCGCCTGGATCCCAAGCAGAGCATCATGGGCGGCGCCAAGTACCTGGCCTACATGAAGGACCAGCTCGACGAGTCGATCCAGGAGCCTGACCGCACCTGGTTCGCCCTGGCGGCCTACAACGTCGGCATCGGCCACCTCGACGACGCGCGCAAGCTGGCCTCCCGCGAGGGCCTGAGCCCGGACAAGTGGCTGGACGTGAAGAAGATGCTGCCGCGCCTGTCGCAGAAGCAGTGGTACAGCAAGACCCGCTACGGCTACGCCCGGGGCGGCGAGCCGGTGCACTTCGTGGCGAACATCCGCCGCTACTACGACATCCTCACCTGGGTGACCCAGCCGCAGCTTGAAGGCACGCAAGTGGCCGAGGGCAACCTGCATGTGCCGGGCATCGACAAGTCCAAGCCGGCGCAGGAGCCTGCGCCGCTCTGACCGCGATCCGGGGCGCCGGCGGCGCCTCGACTGACGCTATCGCCAGCAGGTTGGCTCCCACAAGGATACCGGCGCGGCGGCCATCAGGCCTTGGCGGCAGCCAGGATCAGCGCCTTCATTTCGGATACCGCCGACTTGAAGCCGACGAACAGCGCATGGGCCACCAGCGCATGGCCGATGTTCAACTCATTGATGCCCTTGATCGCCGCGACCGCCTCGACGTTGTGGTAGTGCAGGCCATGGCCGGCGTTGACGATCAGCCCCTGGGCCAGACCGAACGCCACACCGTCGGCCACGCGCTTGAGTTCCTCGGCCACCTCCGCCGGGGTTTCGGCGTCGGCATAGCGCCCGGTGTGCAGTTCGATGGCCGGTGCGCCCACGCGCTTGGAGGCGGCGATCTGCCGCTCGTCGGCGTCGATGAACAGCGACACCTCACTGCCGATCTTCGACAGGCGCTCCACCGCCGCCTTGATCCGCGCCTCTTGTCCGGCCACATCGAGGCCGCCTTCGGTGGTCAGTTCCTGGCGGGTTTCCGGCACCAGGCAGATGTGCGCCGGACGGATGCGCTCGGCGAACGCCATCATTTCTTCGGTGACGCCCATTTCGAAGTTCATGCGGGTCTGCAGCACGTCCTTGAGCAGCAGCACGTCGCGCTCCTGGATGTGCCGGCGGTCTTCGCGCAGGTGCACGGTGATCCCGTCGGCGCCCGCCTCTTCCGCGTCCAGCGCCGCCTTGACCGGATCCGGGTAACGCGTGCCGCGGGCCTGGCGCAGGGTGGCGACGTGGTCGATGTTCACGCCGAGGAGAATGCGATTGCTGGTGGTCACGGATGCGCTCCTGAATTGAGGGATTCGGCGCACAGCATACGGGCTGATCAGGACTTGCGAAACAGCTCGCGGCTGACCAGGGGGCGACCGCCCAGGTGAACGGCCAGGGCCTGGCGCATCAGGCGCTTGGCGGCCGACAGCGCACCGGGAGCCGACCAGTCGGCGTCGGCCATCGCCAGCAGTTCGGTGCCGTTGAACAGCCCCGGCTGCAGCAGGTGCACCCGTTCGAGTCCGGCGTCCACCTGCAGGCGGTAGAGCCCGTCCGGGGCGATGGGCTCGCCGTGGATGTCAGTGTTCAGCGCGAAGCCGTAGCCCAGGTCATCGAGCAGGCGCCACTCGAAGGAGCGCAACAGCGGCTCCAGCGGCCGGCCTTCGGCCAGGGCCAGCAGCGTGGCGGCGTAGTGGTCGAACACCGACGGGTGCGGGTCTTCGGCGGGCAGCAGGCGGATCAGCAGTTCGTTGAGGTAGAGGCCGCTGAACAGCGCCTCGCCGTTGAGCCAGACGGCGGTGCCGGCGCTCTCCATGCGTCCGACGTTCTTCAGCTCACCGCGTCCGCGCAACTCGACCTCCAGCGGCACGAACGGCCGCGCCAGCGTGCCGGCCTTGCCCCGCGCCCCGCGCAGCACCGCCCGCAGCCGGCCTTGCGGCGTGAGGAAGTCCACCAGCGCGCTGGTTTCGCGGTAGGCGCGCGAATGCAGGACGTAGGCGGGCTGGGCGGGAGGCGGAGTGTGCGACATGGGGACCTTATGCGAAAACGCGGTTGTTCACACGGCCAAAATCACTGTGGGAGCGAACTTGCCCGCAAATGCAGCGTATCAGTCGACCGACGCTCTGACTGATCCGTCGCATTCGCGGGCAAGCCCGCTCCCACAGAAGAGGTTCCGGCGCAGCGCAAGCCCAGGGCTTACAGGTCGCCGTAGCCCAGCGAACGCAGTGCGCGCTCGTCGTCGGACCAGCCGCCCTTCACCTTGACCCACAGGTTGAGCATGACCTTGGAGTCGAACAGCAGCTCCATGTCCTTGCGCGCCTCGGTGCCGATGCGTTTGATGCGCTCGCCCTTGTCGCCGATGATGATTTTCTTCTGGCCGTCGCGCTCGACGAGGATCAGGCCGTGGATGTGCAGGGTCTTGCCCTGCTGCTTGAACTCTTCGATCTCCACGGTGATCTGGTACGGCAGCTCGGCGCCCAGCTGACGCATGATCTTCTCGCGGATCAGCTCGGCGGCGAGGAAACGGCTGCTGCGGTCGGTGATCTGGTCTTCCGGGAAGAAGTGATCGTTTTCCGGCAGATGGTCTGCGATGACCTTTTCCAGCGCGTCGAGGTTGTGCCCGTGCTGCGCCGAGATCGGGATGATCTGCGCATTCGGCAGCTGTTCCTGCAGCCAGGACAGGTGCGGCATCAGCTCGGCCTTGTCCTCGATGCGGTCGGTCTTGTTCAGCGCGACGATCAGGGGGCCGGTCACGAACTGCACGCGCTCGAGTACCATCTGGTCCTCTTCGGTCCACTTGGTGCGGTCGACCACGAAGATCACCACGTCGACGTCTTTGAGCGCCGCCGAAGCGGTCTTGTTCATGTAGCGGTTCAGGGCCTTTTCGCCGCCCTTGTGCATGCCGGGGGTGTCGACGTAGATCGCCTGCACGTCACCCTCGGTCTTGATGCCGAGCATGTTGTGGCGGGTGGTCTGCGGCTTGCGCGAGGTGATCGCCAGCTTCTGGCCGAGGATGTGGTTGAGCAGCGTGGACTTGCCCACGTTGGGGCGGCCGACGATGGCGACATAGCCACAGCGTGTTGCGGTTGATTCAGTCATTGCCATTCTCCACGCCCAGGGCGATCAGTGCGGCGGCGGCGGCCACCTGTTCGGCGATCCGGCGGCTGACGCCTTGCCCGCGGCTCTTTTCGTTCAACAGGACAACTTCGCACTCGACGAAGAAGGTTCGGCAGTGCGGCTCGCCCTGGATGTCCACCACCTCGTAGCGCGGCAGTTCGCAGCTGCGCGACTGCAGGAACTCCTGCAGACGGGTCTTGGGATCCTTGTTGGTGTCCACCAGCGTCAGGCCTTCGAACTCGCCGGCCAGCCAGGCCAGCACCCGCTCGCGGGCCGTTTCCATGCCGGCGTCGAGGTAGATCGCGCCGATCAGGGCTTCGAGGGCGTCGGCCAGGATCGATTCGCGGCGGAACCCGCCGCTCTTCAGCTCGCCGGAGCCCAGGCGCAGGTAGTCGCCCAGGTCGAAGCCGCGGGCCAGCACGGCCAGGGTCTCGCCCTTCACCAGCCGGGCGCGCAGACGCGACAGTTGCCCTTCACGGGCCAGCGGGAAGCGTTCGAACAGCGCCTCGCCGGCGACGAAGTTGAGGATCGCATCGCCGAGGAACTCCAGACGCTCGTTGTTGCGTCCGGCAAAGCTGCGGTGCGTGAGGGCCAGGACCATCAGTTCCTGGTCCTTGAAGGTGTATCCGAGCTTGCGCTCCAGACGGCTCAAAGAAACGCTCACGGTTTACCCACGCTGAGTTCGTGGCTGGACTCCACCGCCATCGCCGGATTGCGGCGCAGGCCTGGAACAATTAACGCTGTGTTCAAATATAACGTCCTGACTATCGTTGGCTTCATGCCCCGGGCCGATTGTGCCGGCGCCAGAAATGCATTCGGCGCTGTGGTCAACAGCGCCGTGTGTGATTACTTGATCAGGCCGACCCGCGAGAAGTTCGGCAGGTGGCTGAGTTTCGGTTCCGGCCAGCTCATCCAGACCGCGAAAGCCTTGCCGACGATGTTGCGGTCGGGGACCATGCCCAGGAGATCCTTCGGAATGCTCGGATCGTCCCAGTAGCGGCTGTCGTTGGAGTTGTCGCGGTTGTCGCCCATCATGAAGTAGTGCCCGGCCGGCACGGTCCAGGAACGGTCCGGCGTGGCGCGGTAACGGCTCATTTCCTTGCGGATCAGGTGCTCGGCGGCACCGAGCTTTTCCTTGTACAGCTCGGCGCTGCCCAGGGTGCCCGGCTCGGAACCGACCAGTTGCTCGGCCACCGACTCGCCGTTGACGAACAAGCGCTTGTCGGCGGTGTAGCGCACCGTGTCGCCCGGCAGGCCGACCACACGCTTGATGTAGTTGACGTTCGGGTCGCTCGGGTAGCGGAACACCATCACATCGCCGCGCTGCGGGTCACCGACCTCGATGACCTTCTTGTCGATCACCGGCAGGCGGATGCCGTAGGAGAACTTGTTCACCAGGATGAAATCGCCGACGTCCAGGGTCGGTTTCATCGAGCCGGACGGGATCTGGAACGGTTCCACCAGGAACGAACGCAGCACCAGCACGATGAACAGCACCGGGAAGAACGACTTGCCGTACTCGACCAGCAGCGGCTCCTTGTTCAGCTTCTCCAGCACCACACCGTCAGGCTGGCTGACGCTGCCCTGGTAGGAAGCGATGGCAGCACGCCGACGCGGTGCCAGGATCAACAGATCGAGCAACGCCAACAGGCCGCAGACGAACACGGCGATGACCAGCAACAGCGGGAAATTTAGTGACATAGGACCTGATTATTCCAACCTGAGCACGGCGAGGAAGGCATCCTGCGGAATCTCCACGTTGCCGACCTGTTTCATGCGTTTCTTACCGGCCTTCTGCTTCTCCAGCAGCTTCTTCTTACGGCTCACGTCACCGCCGTAGCATTTGGCCAATACGTTCTTCCTGAGTGCCTTGACGGTTGTCCGGGCAACGATCTGACCGCCGATGGCGGCCTGGATGGCCACGTCGAACATCTGCCGAGGAATCAGCTCTTTCATCTTCTCGGTCAACTGGCGACCTTTGAAGTGGGAATTGTCACGGTGCACGATCAGCGCCAGGGCGTCGACCTTGTCGCCGTTGATCAGCACGTCCAGCTTCACCAGATTAGCCGATTGGTAACGATCGAAATGGTAGTCCAGCGAAGCATAGCCGCGGCTGGTGGATTTCAGGCGGTCGAAGAAGTCGAGCACCACTTCGTTCATCGGCAGGTCGTAGGTGACCTGCACCTGGTTGCCGAGGAACAGCATGTCGACCTGCACGCCGCGTTTTTCGATGCACAGGGTGATGACGTTGCCCAGGTGCTCCTGCGGCACCAGGATGTTGGCCCGCACGATCGGCTCGCGCATGTCTTCGATGGCCGAGACGTCCGGCAGCTTCGACGGGTTGTCGACGTAGATCGTTTCGCCGGTCTTGAGCACCAGCTCGAAGATCACCGTCGGCGCCGTGGTGATCAGGTCCAGGTCGTATTCGCGCTCCAGGCGCTCCTGGATGATCTCCATGTGCAGCATGCCGAGGAAACCGCAACGGAAGCCGAAGCCCAAGGCGTCGGAGCTTTCCGGGGTGTACTGCAGCGACGAGTCGTTGAGGGTCAGCTTCTGCAGCGCTTCGCGAAAGTCCTCGAAGTCGTCGGAACTGACCGGAAACAGGCCGGCGTAGACCTGCGGCTGGATGCGCTTGAAGCCCGGCAGCACTTCGACGTCCGGGGTCGAGCTGAGGGTCAGGGTGTCGCCGACCGGCGCACCGTGGATGTCCTTGATGCTGGCGATGATGAAGCCCACTTCGCCGGCCTTGAGGTCCGCGGTGGCGGTGTGTTTCGGGTTGAACACGCCGACGCTGTCGACCAGGTGCACCTTGCCGGTGGATTTCACCAGGATCTTGTCGCCCTTCTTCACGCGGCCGTGACGCACGCGCACCAGGGAGACGACGCCCAGGTAGTTGTCGAACCAGGAGTCGATGATCAGCGCCTGCAGCGGCGCGTCGATCTCGCCGGTCGGCGCAGGGATGGTGTTCACCAGGCGCTCGAGCACGTCGTCGACGCCCAGGCCGGTCTTGGCGCTGCAGGTGACGGCATCGGTGGCGTCGATGCCGATGATCTTCTCGATCTCGTCCTTGACGCGCTCAGGCTCGGCCTGCGGCAGGTCGATCTTGTTCAGGACCGGCATGACTTCCAGGCCCTGCTCGATGGCGGTGTAGCAGTTGGCCACGGACTGGGCCTCGACGCCCTGGCCGGCGTCGACCACCAGCAGCGCGCCTTCGCAGGCCGCCAGGGAACGGCTGACTTCGTAGGTGAAGTCGACGTGGCCCGGGGTGTCGATGAAGTTCAGCTGATAGGTGACGCCGTCTTTGGCCTTGTAGTACAGGGTGACGCTGTGGGCCTTGATGGTGATCCCGCGCTCACGCTCCAGGTCCATGGAATCCAGCACCTGGGCTTCCATTTCGCGGTCGGCCAGGCCGCCGCACATCTGGATGAAGCGATCGGCCAGCGTCGACTTGCCATGGTCAATGTGGGCGATGATGGAGAAATTGCGGATATGACTCAAATCACTCACGGATCAACACTCAAAAAGGCTGCAGGCTTGGCCCGCCGAAAAATAGCCGGGAATTGTACCTGATACACGGCGCAAGCGTCACGTTCGCCTGTCACCCCGATTGCATGCAAAAACGCCCCGGTCTGTCGACCGGGGCGTCCTCTTGGCTAAAGCGCGGATGAAACCTTGTTCATCAACCGGCCCGACGCAGCAGCCAGACGCCCGCCAGGGCGCAGACGCCCGCCGGCACCAGCACCGCGAACAGCGGCGAGAAGCCGAACACCAGGCTCGACGGGCCCAGCAGGTCCTGGACGATGCGGAAGGTGAAGCCCACCAGCACGCCGGTGAACACCCGCTGACCGAGGGTCACCGAACGCAGCGGGCCGAAAATGAACGAGATCGCCATCAGCACCAGCGCGGCGGTGACCAGCGGCTGCAGGACCTTGACCCAGAACGCCAGCCAGTAACGGCCGTTGCTCAGCCCCTGCTCGGCCAGGTAGTGGATATAGCCCCACAGGCCGGAGATCGACAGCGCTTCCGGCGCCATGACCACGGTGCTCAGCAATTGCGGGCTCAGGGACACGTCCCAGCGCTCGGTCGGCGTGTTGACGACTTCGGTGCTGCGCTCGTGGAACAGCGTGGTGGTCACGTCGGTGAGCTGCCAGTGGTCGCCGTCGAAATCCGCCCGCTTGGCGAAGCTGGAGCTGAGCAGGTGGCGCTCCTTGTCGAAGTGGTAGCGCGTCACGCCGTACAGCAGGCCGTTCGGCTGGACGGCGTTGATGTGGATGAACTCATCCCCCTGGCGGTGCCACATGCCGTGCTTGGCGCTCTGCGCGTCGCCGCTGCCCTGGGCCAGGGAACGGTTGGCCTGGGCCATGCTTTCGGTGGCCGGCGCGACGTACTCGCCGATCAGCACGCCGGCCAGCATCAGCACCAGCATCGGCTTCATGACCGCCCAGACGATGCGCCCGATGGACACGCCCGCCGCACGCATCACGGTCAGCTCGCTGCTGCTGGCCAGGCTGCCCAGGCCGATCAGGCAGCCGATCAGCGCCGCCATCGGCAGCATGTCGTAGAGCCGGCGCGGCGCGGTCAGCAGCACGAAGCCGAGCACGTCGACCAGGGTGTAGGTGTCGGTGACGTCGCTCATTTCATCGATGAACGCGAACAGGGTGGCCAGGCCGAGGATGATCGCCAGCACCGCGATGATCGCGATGAACACGCTGCTGCCGATGTAGCGGTCGAGCTTAACCACGGGCCACCTCCAGCGCAGCGGCGCGGCGGCTGGCCAGCTTCAGGCGCAGCGGCTCCCAGTACAGCAGGCCGAGGCCGATGATCAGGAAGATGGCATGCACCCACCACAGGCCGAGGGCCGGCGGGATCTTGCCTTTTTCGAGGGCGCCGCGGGCGGCGATCAGGATGGTCAGGTAAGCCATATAAAGAAGGATCGCCGGCAGCAGCTTGAGGAAACGCCCTTGACGCGGGTTGACCCGCGACAGCGGCACCGCCATCAGGGTGACGATGAACACCAGCAGCGGCAGCGACAGGCGCCATTGCAGTTCGGTGCGCGAACGAATGTCGTCGCTGCCCAGCAGGCTCGAGGTCGGCATCGCGTCGCGGTCGGTGACCTCTTCGCTGACGTCGGGCTTGGGCAGCAGCACGCCGTAGGTTTCGTAGTGGATGGCGCGGTAGTCGGCCTGGCCCGGGCTGCCGTCGTAGCGGTAGCCGTTGTCGAGGATCAGGTAGCGGTTGCCGTCCGGGCGGATTTCCTGGCGGCCCTTTTCGGCCACCAGTACGGAAATCCCGCGCTCCTTCTGGTTGGCGCCGAGGTTCTTCTGCGAGATGAACACGCTGCCGAGGTTGACCCGGTCGTCGCTCAAGGTTTCGGTGTAGGTCACCCGGGTGCCGTCGCGCAGCGCCTGGAAGCGGCCCGGCTCAAGGGTGTCGAACTCGGTCAGGGCGTCCTGCTTGTTCAGCAGCAGCTGGAACTGGTTGGCGCCCTGGGGGGCCAGGCTCAGGCTCAGCCACGCCACCACCAGCGCCACCAGCGCCGCCGGGAACAGGGTCATGCGCAGCAGGCGCTGCTGGCTCATGCCGGTGGCCGACAGCACGGTCATTTCGCTTTCCAGGTACAGCCGGCCGTAGGCCAGCAGGATCCCGAGGAACAGGCCCAGCGGCAGGATCAGCTGCAAGAAGCCCGGCAGGCGGAAGCCCATGATCAGGAACAGCGATCCCGGATCGAGCTGGCCGGCGGCGGCCTGGGCAAGGTATTTGATGAAGCGCCCGCTCATGATGATGACCAGCAGCACGGCACTCACCGCACTCAGGGTCAACAGGACTTCGCGGGACAGATAACGGAAGACGATCAAACCAGACACTCCAGGGTTGTCAGGCTAAGGCGGCCGAACAAGCGAACGTATCGGGCGGCCCGCCAGGCAGAGCCGCCGAAAAAAGATGCGGCATTATCCTGTGATTGGGCGCGCCTGTCACTGCGCGCACTCACGCAAGCGCGCAATCGGTTGAAGATTGCGTCCGCCGAGGGTTGTCAGGCGAAGGGAGCGAGGTTCAAACTGCCGCCTTCGCCGCAGGCACAGGCCTGCGCCCTTTCTATCCGAAAGGCAGGCGGCTGCGGACATTGCCGGACGCCTGCATGTTGACCATTCATTCAGGGATCCAGACATGGAACTGGTTGTAAAAAGCGTTAGCCCGGAAACGTTGAAAACCGCCACCCTGGTGGTTGCCGTCGGCGAAGGCCGCAAACTCGGCGTCGCGGCCAGACAGGTCGACGAACTGAGCGGCGGCGCCATCAGCGCCGTCCTCAAGCGCGGCGACCTGGCCGGCAAGGTCGGCCAGAGCCTGCTGCTGCACAGCCTGCCGAACCTGAAGGCCGAGCGCGTGCTGCTGGTGGGCGTGGGCAAGGACGAAGAACTGGGCGACCGGCCGTTCCGCAAGACCGTCGCCGGCATCCTCAACACCCTCAAGGGCCTGGGCGGCGGCGACGCCGCGCTGGCGCTGGACGAAATCATCGTCAAGGGCCGCGACAGCTACGGCAAGACCCGCCTGCTGGCCGAGACCCTGATCGACGGCGGCTACACCTTCGACCAGTTCAAGAGCCAGAAGGCCGAGCCGCGCGCCCTGAAGAAGATCACCCTGCTGACCATCAAGGCCGCCCAGGCCGAAGTGCAGCGCGCCGTGACCCACGCCACCGCCATCGCCAACGGCATGGCGTTCACCCGCACCCTGGGCAACCTGCCGCCGAACGTCTGCCACCCGGTGTACATGGGCGAGCAGGCCAAGAGCCTGGGCAAGGAGTTCAAGGACCTGAAGGTCGAAGTCCTCGACGAGAAGAAGATCAAGGCGCTGGGCATGGGCTCGTTCTACGCCGTCGGCCAGGGCAGCGCCCAGCCGCCGCGCCTGATCGTCATGCAGTACAACGGCGGCAAGAAATCCGAGAAGCCGTATGCGCTGGTGGGCAAGGGCATCACCTTCGACACCGGCGGCATCAGCCTGAAGCCGGGCGCCGGCATGGACGAGATGAAATTCGACATGGGCGGCGCCGCCAGCGTGTTCGGCACCCTGCGCGCCGTGCTTGAGCTCAAGCTGCCGATCAACCTGGTGTGCATCCTGGCCTGCGCCGAAAACATGCCGAGCGGCACCGCCTCGCGTCCGGGCGACATCGTCACCACCATGAGCGGCCAGACCGTGGAGATCCTCAACACCGACGCCGAAGGCCGCCTGGTGCTGTGCGACGCCCTCACCTACGCCGAGCGCTTCAAGCCGCAGGCGGTGATCGACATCGCCACCCTGACCGGCGCCTGCGTGGTCGCCCTCGGCGCCCACACCTCGGGCCTCCTGGGCAACAACGACGAGCTGATCGGGCAACTGCTGAGCGCCGGTCAGGCCGCCGACGACCGCGCCTGGCAACTGCCGCTGTTCGACGAGTACCAGGAGCAGCTGGACAGCCCGTTCGCCGACATCGCCAACATCGGCGGGCCGAAGGCCGGCACCATCACCGCCGCGTGCTTCCTGTCGCGCTTCACCAAGAACCTGAACTGGGCGCACCTGGACATCGCCGGCACCGCCTGGACCAGCGGCGGCAAGGACAAAGGCGCCACCGGCCGTCCGGTGCCACTGCTGACCCAGTACCTGCTGGACCGCGCCAAGGCCTGAAACCGATGACGCAAGGCGGCGCCCCTGCTCCGGGGGCGCCGCCTTGCGCTCAGGAACCGCAATGACCAAAGTCGACTTCTACATCCTGCCCAGCGCCGATCCCTCGGCCCGCCTGGACTTCGCCTGCAAGCTCAGCGAAAAGGCCTGGCGCATGGGTCACCGCATTTACCTGCATTGCAGCGATGCCGCCCAGCGCGATGACCTCGACGCGCGCCTGTGGGCGTTCAAGGGCGAAGCCTTCGTGCCCCACGGCCCCGCCGACAGCGAGCCGGACGGTGCGATCGTGCTGGGGCTGGGCGACGACTGCGGCCAGCACCAGGACTTGCTCGTCAACCTCGACCTGAAAGTCCCGCCCTTCGCCGGCCGGTTCGCCCGGGTGGCGGAAGTGGTGGTGGAGGATCCGGCGATCCGTCAGGCCGCGCGGGAGAGTTTCCGCTTCTACCGCGAACAGGGCTATCCTCTGCAAGACCACCGTTTACAGCGACTCTGAGTACGCCGATGGACACTCCAAAACCGCTGCAAAAGCCTGCGCACCTGCTGGACGACCTGGAGTCGATCCGTCAATTGCTCGGCGACGACAACCTGCAGCCGCCGCTGCTGACCGAGACGGTCACCGAAGGCGCACAGGAACAGATTCCGATGCTGTTCGAGGCCGTGGGCCCTGGCCCTGAAGCCATCGAGCCGCACGCCGCCCCAACGCCGGCTCCAGCCCCGGCGCCTGCCGCACCCGCACCGGCCGCCAAGGGCCCGGACGCCCTGCTGCACCTGGACAGCGAACTGCGCGCCGCCGCGCAGCTGATCATGCAAGACGTGATCGACGACTTCGCCCCGCACATCGAAACCGAGATCAAGCGCCGCCTCGAGGCGCGGATGGAACGGCTGGTCGCCGCAGCGTCGAGCGGCAAGCTCTAAGCAGCGAGCCAAAGCCGGATACCTTCTGAACCCACAGTTGCGCGAAGTCCACAGACATTAGCTTGCGGCTCGCAGCTTGTAGCTTGCCGCTGCCCCCCCCGCTATACTTCCCGGCTTTTCCTGAATAAATGCCAATAGGGTCCCGCCGCGCATGGATAAGACCTACCAGCCGCACGCCATTGAAACTTCCTGGTACAACACCTGGGAGTCCGAGAACTACTTCGCCCCGCAAGGCGCGGGCGACTCCTACACCATCATGATCCCGCCGCCGAACGTCACCGGCAGCCTGCACATGGGCCATGGCTTCAACAACGCGATCATGGACGCCCTGATCCGTTTCCGCCGCATGCAGGGCCGCAACACCCTGTGGCAGCCGGGCACCGACCACGCCGGCATCGCCACCCAGATGCTGGTGGAGCGCCAGCTCGAGGCCACCGGCCAGAACCGCCACGACCTGGGCCGCGAGAAATTCCTGGAGAAGGTCTGGGAATGGAAGGAACAGTCCGGCGGCAACATCAGCCGGCAGATCCGCCGCCTGGGCTCGTCCGTGGACTGGAGCCGCGAGCGCTTCACCATGGACGACGGTCTCTCCGAAGCGGTCAAGGAAGCGTTCGTGCGCCTGCACGAAGACGGCCTGATCTACCGCGGCAAGCGCCTGGTCAACTGGGACACCAAGCTGCACACGGCGATCTCCGACCTCGAAGTGGAGAACCACGACGAGAAAGGCTTCCTGTGGAACCTGAAGTACCCGCTGGCCGACGGCGCGAAGACCGCTGAAGGCAACGGTTTCCTGATCGTCGCCACCACCCGTCCGGAAACCATGCTCGGCGACTCCGCCGTGGCCGTGAACCCGAACGACGAGCGCTACAAGGCCCTGATCGGCAAGTTCGTCGAGCTGCCGCTGGTCGGCCGCCGCATCCCGATCATCGCCGACGACTACTGCGACCCCGAGTTCGGCACCGGCTGCGTGAAGATCACCCCGGCCCACGACTTCAACGACTACGAAGTCGGCAAGCGCCACAACCTGCCGCTGCTCAACATCTTCGACAAGAACGCCCACGTGCTGCCGGCAGCCCAGGCGTTCAACCTCGACGGCACCCTGAACGAGACCATCGACGGCAAGATCCCGGCCGAATACGCGGGCCTGGAGCGCTTCGAGGCGCGCAAGCAGATCGTCGCCGCGTTCGACGCCGCCGGCCTGCTGGTCAGCGTCGACGACCACAACCTGAAAGTGCCGAAGGGCGACCGCTCCGGCACCGTCATCGAGCCGTGGCTGACCGACCAGTGGTACGTCTCCACCAAGCCTCTGGCCGAGCCTGCGATCGCCGCCGTGGAAGACGGCCGCATCCAGTTCGTGCCCAAGCAGTACGAAAACATGTACTTCTCGTGGATGCGCGACATCCAGGACTGGTGCATCAGCCGTCAGCTGTGGTGGGGCCACCGGATCCCGGCCTGGTACGACGAGTCGGGCAAGGTCTACGTGGGCCGCGACGAAGCCGAGATCCGCGCCAAGCACAACCTGGGCGCCGACGTCGCGCTGCAGCAGGACAACGACGTGCTGGACACCTGGTTCAGCTCGGGCCTGTGGACGTTCTCCACCCTGGGCTGGCCGGAGAAGACCGAGTTCCTGAAGAAATTCCACTCCACCGACGTGCTGGTCACCGGCTTCGACATCATTTTTTTCTGGGTCGCCCGGATGATCATGCTGACGATGCACCTGATCAAGAACGAGGACGGCACGCCGCAGGTTCCGTTCAAGACCGTGTACGTGCACGGCCTGGTGCGTGACGGCCAGGGCCAGAAGATGTCCAAGTCCAAGGGCAACGTCCTGGATCCTTTGGACATCATCGACGGCATCGAGCTCGAAGCCCTGGTGCAGAAGCGCACCTCCGGCATGATGCAGCCCAAGCTGGCCAAGAAGATCGAGAAGCAGACCCGCGACGAGTTCGCCGACGGCATCGCCAGCTACGGCACCGACGCCCTGCGCTTCACCTTCTGCTCGCTGGCCTCCACCGGCCGCGACATCAAGTTCGACATGGGCCGCGTCGAAGGCTACCGCAACTTCTGCAACAAGATCTGGAACGCGGCGCGCTACGTCCTGGACAAGGGCGAAGACTGCGGCCAGAACGGCGAAGCCTACGAGCTGTCGCTGGCCGACCGCTGGATCATCTCGCAGCTGCAGCGCACCGAAGCCGAAGTGACCCGCCAGCTGGACCAGTTCCGTTTCGACCTCGCGGCGCAAGCGCTGTACGAGTTCATCTGGAACCAGTACTGCGACTGGTACCTGGAGCTGTCCAAGCCTGTACTGTGGGACGAGAACGCGCCGGTCGAGCGCCAGCGCGGCACCCGCCGCACATTGGTGCGCGTGCTGGAAGTGGCCCTGCGCCTGGCCCACCCGTTCATGCCGTTCATCACCGAAGAGATCTGGCAGCGCATCGCGCCGCTGGCGGGCATCCAGGGCAAGACCATCATGCTGCAGGCCTGGCCGGTGGCCAACGAAGCGCGCATCGATGCGGCGGCCGAAGACGACATCGAATGGCTCAAGGGCCTGATGCTCGGCACCCGCAATATCCGCGGCGAAATGAACATCGGCCCGGGCAAGCCGCTGCCGATCTACCTGAAGAACGTCAGCGCCGAAGACCAGCGCCGCCTGATCGAGAACGAAGCGCTGCTCAAGAAGCTGGCGCGCCTGGAATCGATCACCGTGCTGGCCGAAGGCGAAGAGGCGCCGCTGTCCGCCACCGCCCTGGTCGGCGAGATGGAAGTGCTGGTGCCGATGGCCGGCCTGATCGACAAGGACGCTGAACTGGCGCGCCTGGACAAGGAAATCCTGCGCCTGCAAGGCGAAGTCCAGCGCGTGGGCGGCAAGCTGTCCAACGCCGGTTTCGTCGACAAGGCCCCGGCCGAAGTCATCGAGAAGGAACGCGCCAAACTGGCCGAGGCCGAACAGGCCCTGGGCAAGCTGGCCGAGCAGCACGCGCGGATCGCCAGCCTGTAACGGCGCACCGCACCGAACGAGGGAGGCCCGCAACGGCCTCCCTTTTTCATGCCTGCGCATTTTGCGGGTGCCCCCGCCCTGCGCCGCCCGCATTGACGCCATCGCCAGCAGGCTGGCTTGCGCATGGGTTCTGCGGTGCATCCCAAACGGCGGGAGCCGGCCTGCCGGCGATGGCGTCAGTCAAAGCAACGCAGATATGGGACAATGCCTGCCACTTTCAGCCCTGCCCGAATCGATCACGCTCATGACCGCCCCACGAACGCCCAAGCCTGCGCGCAAGAAACCCCAGCCCACCCCCGCCGCGCCCAAGGAAAAGGCCAGCCTGCACCCGCGCAACCGCCATCAGGGCCGATACGACTTCCCGGCGCTGATCAAAAGCACGCCGGAGCTGGCGAAGTTCGTGATCATCAACCCGTACGGCAAGGAAAGCATCGACTTCGCCAGCCCCGACGCGGTGCGGGTGTTCAACCGGGCGTTGCTCAAGGCGTTCTACGGCATCGCCCATTGGGACATTCCCGCCGACTTCCTCTGCCCGCCGGTGCCGGGGCGCGCCGACTACGTGCATTTCCTCGCCGACCTGCTGGCCGAGGGCAATGACGGCACGATCCCCCGCGGCGCATCGGTCAAGGTGCTGGACGTGGGCGTGGGCGCCAACTGCATCTATCCGCTGATCGGCCACAGCGACTATCGCTGGCACTTCACCGGCTCGGACATCAACGCCACCGCCCTCGGCGCCGCCAGGGCGATCATCCAGGCCAACGGCCTGACCAAGGCGATCCAGGTCCGCCCGCAGGCCAACCCAAAGCACATCCTGACGGGCCTGCTGGCGGCCGACGAGCGCTTCGAGCTGACGATGTGCAACCCGCCCTTCCACGCGTCCATCGAGGAGGCCACCCGCGGCAGCTCGCGCAAATGGCGGGCGCTGGGCAAGGCCGATCCGAAGCGCAAACTGCCGGTGCTGAACTTCGGCGGCCAGGCGGCGGAACTGTGGTGCGAGGGCGGCGAGGCACGCTTCGTCACCCAACTGGTCAGCGAGAGCGCCCAGGTGGCGCAGCAGGTCTTGTGGTTCAGCACGCTGGTGTCGAAGGCGTCGAACCTGCCGGCGGTCCAGGCGGCGCTGAACAAGGCCGGCGCCCTGCAAAGCCGGGTGGTGGAGATGGGCCAGGGCCAGAAGCAGAGCCGCTTCGTCGCCTGGACGTTCCTGACCCAGGAGCAGCACCAGGCCTGGCGCCGGGCGCGCTGGAGCCAGGCCCCGGCGCACTAGCGCTTTTGGGCCGCCCACAAAAAAACCGTGCCCGGATCGCTCCGGCGCACGGTTTTTTTATCGCTGCGTCTTACTTGTTCACAGCGTCGGTCAGGCCTTTGGCCACAACCAGCTTGATCACTTTCTTGGCAGGGATTTCGATGGCTGCGCCAGTCGACGGGTTACGGCCGGTACGGGCAGGACGCTCGGTCACTTTCAGCTTGCCGATGCCTGGCAAGGTGATTTCGCCGCCGTTTTCCAGCTGATCGGCAACGATTTGGCCCAGTTGGTCCAGAGCGTTACGCGCGGTGGTTTTCGGCGCGTCGATAGCTTCGGCGATGTCGGCGATCAGTTGGTCTTTAGTAAGAGCCATTTGGTGTTCCTTCCCTATCAAATTCATATGGATTGCAGAGTGCAGTGTCAGCCATCGAGCCCGATCTTCTGGATCCGGCACCCTCGGCGATAACCACGACGAGTCGGGGTTATAGATGCCGAAATCAAGGTTTGGTTCGACCTGACAAAAGCTGAATGCATGCTTGTCGCGGTGACTTCGCGAAAGACCGGGCAAAACTAGCACAGAGACAAGGAAATATCCGCCTCTAGCTAGCCAAATGGTCAGGTTTATTGCGCTAAATCGGTAAAAAAATGCATAAGGGCCGTCCGATGGCCCGGTTTTGCCCTGCACCCCGCGCCAAAAGCGGCGGTTGGGGTACACTGGGCGCTTTTTCGGGGGTGCCCGCCCGCCTCCCCTCCAACAGCCGAGAAGCCCATGCCGATCCGTCACTGCATCGTCCACCTGATCGACAAAAAACCCGACGGCACCCCCGCGGTCCTGCATGCCCGCGACTCCGAACTGGCGGAGTCGGCGGCCATCGAGAACATGCTCGCCGACCTCAACGAAAGCTACAACGCCAAGCAAGGCAAGGCCTGGGGTCTGTTCCATCCGGAGTCCGGCGCATTTCCGTTCAGCGGCTGGCTGAAGGAGTACCTCGACGGCGGCCAGGACTTCACCGCGTTCAGCCGGGTGGCGGTGGAGCACCTGCAGAAGCTGATGGAAGAGTCCAACCTGTCGGTGGGCGGCCACGTGCTGTTCGCCCACTACCAGCAAGGCATGACCGACTACCTGGCCATCGCCCTGCTGCACCACAGCGAAGGCGTGGCGGTGACCGACGAGCTGGACGTGACCCCGTCGCGCCACCTCGACCTGGGCCAGTTGCACCTGGCGGCGCGGATCAACGTCTCCGAGTGGCAGAACAACAAGCAGTCCAAGCAGTACATCTCGTTCATCAAGGGCAAGAACGGCAAGAAGGTGTCGGAGTACTTCCGCGACTTCATCGGCTGCCAGGAAGGCGTCGACGGCCCGGGCGAGACCCGCACCCTGCTCAAGGCTTTCAGCGACTTCGTCGAAAGCGAGGACCTGCCCGAAGACTCCGCCCGCGAGAAGACCAAGGCCCTGGTGGACTACGCCAGCAGCCAGGCCAAGCTCGGCGAGCCGGTGGGCCTTGAAGAGCTGTCGGAGCTGATCGACGAAGACCGCCCGAAAGCGTTCTACGACCACATCCGCAACAAGGACTACGGCCTGTCGCCGGAGATTCCGGCGGACAAGCGCACCCTCAACCAGTTCCGTCGCTTCACCGGCCGCGCCGAAGGCCTGTCGATCAGCTTCGAGGCGCACCTGCTGGGCTCCAAGATCGAGTACGACGAAGAAGCGGGCACCCTGGTGATCAAGGGCCTGCCGACCTCGCTCACCGATCAGCTGAAGCGGCGCAACTGATGCTCGGCAACGTGCTGAAGAAGGTTCTGCTGGTGCTGCTGGTGGTCGTGGCCTACCAGCACTGGGGCAAGATCGAGCGGGTGTTCAACCCGTCGCAGATGCTCCCGGAGCAGGTTCGCGCCAACGCCCGGGTCGTGCTCTATTCCACCGACTGGTGCGGCTACTGCAAGCAGACCAAGCGCTTTCTCGACGGCAAGGGCATTGCGTTCACGGAATTCGACATCGAGAAGGACGCCGAAGCGCGCCAGGCCTATGAAGCCCTGGGCGGGCGCGGGATTCCGCTGATCGACGTCAACGGCACGCTGATCCGCGGCTTCGACCCGGACGAAATCCTCGCCGCCCTGAAATAGCGCTGCCCTTGCGGCTTTGCCCTTGTGGCGAGGGTGCTTGGTCCCTCGCCACACGTTGATCAGCGGGCCTCGATGCGGAACCCCAGCCGTGGGAAGTGCACATGCACCACCCCGGCCCGTGCGTCTTCGCGGCGCAGGATCAGCTCCTCAAGGCCGGCGAACACCAGCTCCCCTTCCACCGGATCCACACCGTAGTCCGTCGCCGCCACCACCACCCGCTGCCCTGCGCCGAACCCGTTCGGATCGGCAAACCCCTCGTCCGGCAACGCGGCCGGCGTCGCATGGCGCGCGACCTCCAGGGCCTCGTCGGCGCTCATCTCGCTCGCCGCGCCATGGCCGAAGCCCAGCACCCGCCCCAGCCAAGCGGCCACCGCCGGATAAGCATCCACCAGCGGCGCCGTCACATGCGTAGCCTTGAGGAACCACAGCGGATGCGCCAGGGCGAAGTCCGCCACCGACGGCTCGCCGAACAGGAAGTCACCCTGCTCGCGCTGCAATTGCTGCTCCAGGCGCGCCATGAGGGTCGGCCACTGATGCTTGGCCTGTTCGGCAGGCAGCCTCGTCGCGCTGCCGCCGCTGAACAGCCCGGCCCGG
The DNA here is from genome assembly GCF_019145435.1 of Pseudomonas ekonensis. Lineage (NCBI taxonomy): Bacteria > Pseudomonadati > Pseudomonadota > Gammaproteobacteria > Pseudomonadales > Pseudomonadaceae > Pseudomonas > Pseudomonas ekonensis. Next base: position 1,444,630 of record NZ_JAHSTS010000002.1, read on the forward strand.
TCGGCCATAAACGCCTTGATCGCCTCCGGCGGCAACTTGCCGAAGCGCGCCGCCACCGACTCCGGCTGGAACACCAGGCTGACCGCGTGCGCAAACACCACCGAGTCGGCCCACGCGGCGAACCCGGCGACGACCATTTCCTGCCCCTCGGGAAAAAACGCCGGCAAGGCCTTTTCCTGCTCCAGGCGCCGGGCGATCAGGGCGGTGTCGCAATAGACGTCCGCACCGACCTGCAGCACCGGCGTCTTGCGGTAGCCGCCGGTGAGGGCGGTCAGGTCCGGTTTGGGCATCACTGGCGAGATGTGCACCGAACGCCAGGACAATCCCTTGAAACCCAAGAGCAGCCGGGCCTTTTCGGCGAATGGAGAAGCGGGGTAATGGTGAAGGATCAGCTCGGACATGCTCGGCTCCGCCGCACAGTAGGTGAATCCGCAGCTTAGCCTGCATTCGGATGGCAGCCTACGGATGCGGGCGACGGGAACCGATCAGTCAGATTGATAAGACGCCACCAGACACTCCTTGGCGCTTTTCCTGAGTTTCTTGATCAGCCGCTCCTGGCGCAGCGCATCGCCCTTGTCCCGGCAGCGCTCGGTGTAGACCAGCGCCATCGCCGGGCTGGACAGGAAGAACCGCGCGCCCTTGCCGCTCTGGTGCTTGGCGAAGCGGCGCACGGGATCGTCGCTGATCCCGCAGTACAGCGAACCGTTGGCCGCGCGGACGAGGTAGACGAACCAGGCCTTGGCCGCAGGCGCATCGGTGTCGACAGGGTTTTCGCTCAAGGTGGTCACGGGGGTGGTCGCAGGCCTGTGGGAAACAGGCCGCGATCTTATCAGCGGCCGGCCTGGAATGCCTTCAGCCCTTTGAGCGCCTGCGCGCGCACGGCGTTGGCCACTAGCGGCGTCCAGCCCAGCAGCAGGCCTTTGAAGCCCAGCGCCTGGCGCGACCAACGCCACAGGTCGAAACGGTCGTGATGCTCGCAGATCTTGCCGTCGCGGAACACGAACCGCGCCTGGATGTCATTGACCACCGTGTTGCCGGTCTGGCTGAACAGGTAGGTCGCCACCCAGTGGGCGCCGCCGCTGCGCTCGTCGGCGCGGACGTTGTCGAAGGTCAGGGAGAAGTCCTTGGCGCGGGTGGTGAGCATGCGCCACATGTCGCCGGCGTCGCGCCCGCGCAACTCACCGAAGGCCGGATCGCTGAACACCACGTCGTCGGTGTAGCAGGCGGCCATGGCCTCGGCGTCGAGGCGCTGGAAGGCCTGGTAGAAACGGGTGATCACGGCGCTGTTGGCTTCACTCACGGGCAAACTCCATGCTTAGGGACACAATGCCAGCACGATAATCTGCAAACGGGCGAAACACTATCGGCATTCGCACGCCGAATGCCTGAAACAAAACCTGTGGGAGCGGGCCTGCTGGCGGTGGCGTCCGTAACGACGCCACCAGGCCAACGGCTCAAAGCCTCTCGCTCTGCACCTGCACATACAGCGCCCGGCCGGCGCCGAGGCCGGCGAGGATCGCGCCCGCGCCGACGATGCCGAAGATCCAGCCCACCGCGTTCCAGCCACCGGTCCAGTCGTGCACCACGCCGACCGCGAACGGCCCCATCGACGCCAGGGTGTAGCCGAAGCCCTGGGACATGCTCGACAGGTTGGCCGCCACGTGGGAATCCCGCGAGCGCAGCACGATCAGCGTCAGCGCCAGGCTGAACGTGCCGCCCTGCCCCAGGCCCAGCAGGATCGCCCAGCCCCACAGGCCTTCGATCGGCGCATAGAGGCAGCCGAACAGGCCGCCGAGGGTCAGCGCCATCACCACCACGATCGCCAGGCGCTGATCCTTGCCGCGGGTGGCCAGCCACGGCGCGGCCAGGGAGCTGGCGAGCTGGATGATCACCGAACCGGACAGCACCAGGCCGGCCTGGGTCGGTGTCAGGCCGCGGCCGATCAGGATCGACGGCAGCCAGCCGAACACGATGTAGGCCAGCGACGATTGCAGGCCCATGTACAGGGTCACTTGCCAGGCCAGCGGATCGCGCAGCAGGCCGCGCACCCGGTAGGCGACGTGGTGCGCCCCCTGCTTCTGCCCCACCTGCGGCAGCCAGAACAGCGCCGCCGCCAGCGCCGGCACCACCCAGACGCCCAGCCCCAGGGCCCAGCTGTCGCCGAAGTGCTGGCTCAGCGGCACGGTCGAGCCCGCCGCCATCGCCGCCCCCAGGCACAACGCCATGGTGTACACGCCGGTCATGGTGCCGGCGTGGCGGGCGAAGTCGCGCTTGACGATGCCCGGCAGCAGCACGCCGATGATGCCGATGCTGGCGCCGCCCAGCACGCTGCCGGTGAACAGGCCGATCGAACCGAAGTTGCTCCGCAGGATGATGCCGCAGGCCAGGGTCAGCAGGATCCCCAGCACCACCCGCTCGGCGCCGAACCGTCGGGCCAGCACCGGCGCCAACGGGGCGAACAGCCCCAGGCAAAGCACCGGCAAGGTGGTCAGCAGCCCGGCCTGGGCCGCCGACAGGCCGAGGCTTTTCGACACCTCACCCAGCAGTGGCGCCATGCTCGACAGCGCCGGGCGCAGGTTCAGCGCCACCAGGATCAGCCCCAGCAGCAACAGCCACGGACGGCGCACCGCCGGGTGGCTCTGCTGCACCTGCGCGTCGTCGGCTTCGGCGTCGATCAACAGCTCTTCGAGCTCGGCCGTGCGTTTGGAGGGTGTGGACAACTCGCTGCGCGACATGGACTTCTCGGTTTCAAGGTTCATTGATCAACTGCCTCGACAAGGCTTTGGCCCGTTCCGGGTCGCGCTGTTCGACGGCATCGAGCAAGGCGATGTGCAGGTCGAACACTTCCTGGCGGCGCGGGACGATGTTCAGGGTCTGGCGCAGCTGCGCGCCGACGATGCTGGAGAAATAGCGGTACAGCTCGCTGAGGGTGGGGTTGTGCGCGGCGTCCACCAGGCGGCGGTGGAACACCAGGTCGCAGGCGATGTAGGTGTCCAGGTCGCCGTGGTAGTGGCAGCCGCTGACGCCGAGCGCCTCGCGCAATGCCGCCAGGTCTTCGTCGGTGCGGCGCAGCGCCGCCAGGCCGATGGCCTCGACTTCCAGGATGTGCCGGGTTTCCCGGGCCTGGTCCAGGGAGCAGCGCGACAGCGCCTTGAGCGCGTCCAGCGGATCGACCGCCGCCCGCAGGTAGCTGCCGTCGCCCTGACGGATCTCGATCAGCCCGGAGAACGCCAGCACGCGCATGGCTTCGCGCACCGTGTTGCGGCTGATGCCCAGCTCGGCGCACAGCTCGGGTTCGGTCGGCAGGCGCTGGCCTACCGTCCACACGCCGTCGTTGATGCGCTGGCGCAGCTGATCCACGGCCTGGTCGACCAGGGAGCGTTTGATCAAAGGAGAGGTGTCTGACATGGAATTCGCCCTGTCATCCAATCATGGGATGAATTTTCCGGACATGGTAATCAGCTGTTTCCCGGAGGACAACCCTCAATCGACGGGATGCCGAAACCGGTGTTCCGCTCCCCCTGCGGCGCCTCGGGTGACGCCATCGCCGGCGAGCCGGCTCCCACAGGACTCAAGGTGCATGAAGCTCCCGGGCACACCAAACAAACCTGTGGGAGCGGGCTTGCCCGCGATGAGGCCGGCCTATCCGACACCCCGGCGCCTGCCCCACCGCCATCGCCAGCAGGCTGGCTCCCACAAACACCGGGCAAAAATAAACCCGGAACACGTCCGGGTTCATTTCACCGCCAGCCGTCGATCAGTGCAGGATCTGGCTGAGGAACAGCTTGGTGCGGTCGTTCTGCGGGTTGTCGAAGAAGTCGTTCGGCGCGGCCTGTTCGACGATTTCGCCCTTGTCCATGAAGATCACGCGGTTGGCCACGGTGCGGGCGAAGCCCATTTCGTGGGTCACGCAGAGCATGGTCATGCCGTCTTCGGCCAGGCCGATCATGGTGTCGAGCACTTCCTTGACCATTTCCGGGTCGAGGGCCGAGGTCGGCTCGTCGAACAGCATGATCTTGGGTTTCATGCACAGCGCGCGGGCGATCGCCACACGCTGCTGCTGGCCGCCGGACAGCTGCCCCGGGTACTTGTTCGCCTGCTCCGGAATGCGCACGCGCTCCAGGTAGTGCATGGCGATTTCCTCGGCCTTGCGCTTGGGCATCTTGCGCACCCACATCGGCGCCAGCGTGCAGTTCTGCAGGATGGTCAGGTGCGGGAACAGGTTGAAGTGCTGGAACACCATGCCGACTTCGCGGCGGATCGCTTCGATCTGCTTGAGGTCGTTGGTCAGTTCCGTGCCGTCGACCACGATGCGGCCCTGCTGGTGCTCCTCCAGACGGTTGAGGCAGCGGATGGTGGTGGACTTGCCCGAACCGGACGGGCCGCACAGCACGATGCGCTCGCCCTGCCGCACGTTGAGGTTGATGTCCTTGAGCACGTGGAACTGGCCGTACCACTTGTTCACGCCCTGCATCTGGATGATGCCTTCGGCGCCCGCAGGCTTCTTGATTGCTTCGCTCATTTACACAGAACTCCTAACGCTTGTGGCCGGTGTCGAGCTTGCGTTCCAAATGCATGGAATAGCGCGACATGCCAAAACAGAAAATCCAGAACACCAGGGCGGCGAACACGTAGCCTTCGGTGGCCATGCCCAGCCATTTCGGATCGGCGGCGGCCTGCTTGACGCTGTTGAGCAGGTCGAAGAGGCCGATGATGATCACAAGGCTGGTGTCCTTGAACAAAGCGATGAAGGTGTTGACGATGCCGGGGATCACCAGCTTCAGGGCCTGCGGCAGGATCACCAGGCCCATCGCGCGCCAGTAGCCCAGGCCCATCGCGGCCGCGGCTTCGTACTGGCCCTTGGGGATCGCCTGCAGGCCGCCCCGCACCACCTCGGCCACGTAGGCCGACTGGAACAGGATCACGCCGATCAGCGCCCGCAGCAGCTTGTCGAAGTTCATGCCTTCGGGCAGGAATAGCGGCAGCATCACCGAGGACATGAACAGCACCGTGATCAGCGGCACGCCGCGCCAGAACTCGATGAAGGTCACGCAGACCACGCGGATCGCCGGCAGGTTGGAGCGCCGGCCCAGCGCCAGGAGGATCCCCAGCGGCAGCGCGCCGGCGATGCCGACGGTGGCGATCACCAGGGTCAGCATCAGGCCGCCCCACTGGCTGGTGGCGACGGTGGTCAGGCCGAACACGCCGCCGTGCAGCAGGCACCAGGCGATGATCGGATAGACGACCAGGAAGCTCAGGCCGTAGATCGCCTTGCGCGGGAAGCGCGAGACGAACAGCGGCGCCACGCCGATGACCGCCAGCCACACGGTCAGGTCCACGCGCCAGCGCAGCTCGGCCGGGTAGTAGCCGTACATGAACTGGCCGAAGCGCTGCTGGATGAACACCCAGCAGGCGCCTTCCTTGGTGCAGTCGGCGCGGGTGGTGCCGACCCAGTTGGCGTCCAGGATCGCCCAGTTGATCAGCGGCGGCACCACGAGGTAGATCAGGTAGAACGCGAACAGGGTCAGCAGGGTGTTGAGCCAGCTGGAGAACATGTTGGCGCGCATCCACGCCACCACGCCGATGCTGCTGCTCGGCGGGGGCATGTCGGGTTTGAAGGTATGAGTGCTCATGCGCTTTTCCTTACCGCTCGATCAGCGCAATGCGCTTGTTGTACCAGTTCATCAGCAGGGAAATGCTGATGCTGATCGCCAGGTACACGCTCATGGTGATGGCGATCACCTCGATGGCCTGGCCGGTCTGGTTGAGGACGGTGCCGGCGAACAGCGAAACCATTTCCGGGTAGCCGATGCCGGCCGCCAGGGACGAGTTCTTCGCCAGGTTCAGGTATTGGCTGGTCAGCGGCGGGATGATCACCCGCAGCGCCTGGGGAATGATCACCTTGCGCAGGGTCGGGCCGTTGCGCAGGCCCAGCGAACGGGCCGCTTCGGTCTGGCCGTGGCTGACCGACTTGATCCCCGAGCGCACGATCTCGGCGATGAACGCCGCGGTGTACACGGTCAGGGCCAGGGTCAGCGCCAGCAGTTCAGGGATGAGCACCCAGCCGCCGACGAAGTTGAAGCCCTTGAGCTGCGGCATCTCCCAGTGCAGCGGCGAGCCGAAGACCAGCGCGCACACGGCCGGGATCACCAGGAACAGGGCCAGGCCGACCCAGAACTTGTGGAACGGCTCGCCGGTTTCCTCGAAGCGCTTGGTGGCCCAGCGGCTCATGAACACGATGGCGACGATGGCCACCACGATGCTGACCGCGAACGGCCAGAAGCCGTCGGCGATCTGCGCCGCCGGCATGTTCAGGCCCCGGCTGCTGATGAAGAAGGTGTCGCCGAAGTTGTGGCTGTTGCGCGGCCCCGGCATGGTCAGGAACACCGCGAAGTACCAGAACAGGATCTGCAGCAGCGGCGGGATGTTGCGGAAGGTTTCCACATACACGGTCGCCAGTTTGCTGATGATCCAGTTCGGCGACAGCCGCGCCACACCGATGATGAAGCCCAGCAGGGTCGCCAGGATCACGCCGATGAAGGTCACCAGCAGGGTGTTGAGCAGGCCGATCACGAACACCCGTGCGTAACTGTCCGCTTCGGTATAGGAGATCAGGTGCTGAGCGATGCCGAACCCGGCGCTGCGCTCGAGGAAGTCGAAACCGGACGTGATGCCCCGGTGCTGAAGGTTGGTCTGGGTGTTGTCGAACAGGTACCAGCCCATCGAGACCACCGCCACGACGGTGATGATCTGAAACAGCCACGCACGCACTCGTGGATCGCTGAGGCTGAGCCTCTGCTTTGGTGCGCCGATTGAATTTTGCATGAAGTGCCCCGGAAAAAACTGGAACAGAACGTCACCCGGCGGTTGGCCCGCCGGGTGACAGAACCATTAGCGCACCGGTGGTGCGTACTGAATGCCGCCGGCGTTCCACAGCGCATTCAGGCCACGGTCGATTTCCAGCGGGGTGCTCTTGCCGAGGTTTTTCTCGAAGATCTCACCGTAGTTGCCGACCTGGGAAACGATCTTGACGACCCAATCCTTAGGCAGCTTCAGGTCCTTGCCGTACTCGCCGTCGGCACCCAGCAGGCGGGCGACGTCCGGGTTCTTGGTGGACTTGGCTTCTTCCAGCACGTTTTTCGAAGTGATGCCGGCCTCTTCGGTGTTGAGCAGCGCGTAGCCGACCCAACGCACGATCGCCAGCCACTCGTCGTCGCCGTTGCGCACGACCGGGCCCAGAGGCTCCTTGGAGATGGTTTCCGGCAGCACCACGTAGTCCTTCGGCGAAGCCAGCTTGCTGCGCTGGGCGAACAGCTGGGACTTGTCGGAGGTCAGCACGTCGCAACGGCCGGACTCCAGCGACTTGGCGCTTTCGTCGGAGGTGTCGAAGGTGATCGGGGTGTACTTCAGGCCGTTGGCGCGGAAGTAGTCGGACACGTTCAGTTCAGTGGTGGTGCCCGCCTGGATGCAGATGGTGGCGCCGTCCAGTTCCTTGGCGCTCTTGACGCCCAGTTTGTTGTTGGCCAGGAAGCCCACGCCGTCGTAGTAGGTGATGAAGCCCGGGAATTTCAGGCCCATGCCCGCGTCACGGGAACTGGTCATGGTGGTGTTGCGCGACAGGATGTCGATTTCGCCCGACTGCAGCGCAGTGAAGCGTTCCTTGGCGTTCAACTGGCTGAACTTGACCTTGTTCGCATCGCCGAACACGGCCGCGGCCACCGCGCGGCAGACGTCGGCGTCGATGCCGATGATCTTGCCGGTGGAGTCCGGTACGGAGAAGCCCGGCAGGCCGTCGCTCACGCCGCACTGCACGAAGCCTTTCTTCTGCACCGCATCCAGGGTTGCACCCGCCTGAGCGAACCCGCTGACGCCGAGGACTGCCGCAGCAGTCACGACCGCCAGAGTGGTTTTCAACATCTTCATTCAAACCTCCAGTTTTGCTCTTGTTGTGTCGGAGCTTGAGTCTTGTCGCACCCTTTTGAGGCGTTGTTGACCCGTGTTGGCTTTTTGTGGGGTCAACCGACGTAGGACCTTAGCCATGAGTCTAGTAGGAGAAAATCCACATAATGGACAACCTCACTTCTCACCAGTCGGCCGAACGGGCTGTAGCCCTTTCACGTTCGCTAAGCCCGTAGCGGCCTCTGGCGAACATCCATCACCGGATTCTTTACTGTCCCGCCCCCGTGCGTTCACTGATAGTGTTACCGCCGGGCCCGAGATCGATTGCACGTCTAGCTCATAGCAAAGCCCGTACCACACCGCCCCTTGAGGCGATGGAGCGACAGGTCAATAGCAAAACTTGTAACCTTGCGACATCTTCTTAACGGATAACCCTGGCGCGCACACGGATCACGCACCCGATGAGCGCGCCCGCACCCAATTGGAGCAGCCATGACCGAGCCCTTGATTCTTCAGCCCGAAAAGACCGCGGACGCCTGCGTGATCTGGCTGCACGGCCTGGGCGCCGACCGTTACGACTTTCTGCCGGTGGCCGAGGCCCTGCAGGAAACCCTGCTGACCACCCGTTTCGTCCTGCCCCAGGCGCCGACCCGCGCCGTGACGATCAATGGCGGATATGCCATGCCCAGCTGGTACGACATCAAGGCGATGACCCCGGCCCGGGCCATCGACCGCGACCAACTGGAAGCGTCCGCCGACCGTGTCATCGAACTGATCGAATCGCAGAAAGCCTCCGGAATAGACGCTTCGCGGATCTTCCTCGCCGGGTTTTCCCAAGGGGGCGCGGTGGTCTACCACACCGCCTTCCTGAAATGGCAGGGGCCGCTGGGCGGCGTGCTGGCGCTTTCGACGTACGCCCCGACCTTCAGCGACGAACTGGAGCTGTCCGCCAGCCAGCAGCGCGTTCCCGTGCTGGCGCTGCACGGCCAGTTCGACAACGTGGTGCAGAACTCGATGGGACGCACGGCGTACGAGTACCTGAAGGCCCATGGTGTCACCGTGACATGGCAGGAATACCCAATGGAGCACGAAGTGTTACCCGAGGAAATCCGCGACATCGGCACCTGGCTGGGCGAACGCCTGCGCTGATCGATTCCGCGACTTCGGCCGCACGCCGCGGCCCTTTGATCAGCCCACTACGCCGCGCCCGATTCTTGCATTACACTGGCCGGCGTACATTCCTTAACCAATTGATGAGACGACCGTGCTCAAAGCACTCAAGAAAATGTTCGGCAAAAGCGAGGCTGAGCAGCTCGCGCCTGCCGCCGGCGCACCGTCGCCCGCCTCCGCCCCCCGCAGCGACATCCGTCCGGCCGACCGCCCCGCTCCCGCAGCGGCCGCCAAACCCGAACCGAAACCGGCGACCCCGGCAGCCAAGGCCGGCGAACCGGCCCCAAGCCCCGAGCCGAAACCGGCCAGGCCGCGCCGCGAACCCAAGCCCAAGGCACCGGTGATCCCCTGGAAACTCGAGGACTTCGTCGTCGAACCCCAGGAAGGCAAGACCCGCTTCCACGACTTCAGGCTCGCCCCGGAACTGATGCACGCCATCCAGGACCTGGGCTTCCCTTATTGCACGCCGATCCAGGCCCAGGTGCTGGGTTACACCCTCGCCGGCAAGGACGCCATCGGCCGCGCCCAGACCGGCACCGGCAAGACCGCCGCGTTCCTGATCTCGACCATCACCCAGTTGCTGCAGACCCCGCCGCCGAAAGAGCGCTACATGGGCGAGCCCCGGGCGCTGATCATCGCCCCGACCCGCGAGCTGGTGGTGCAGATCGCCAAGGACGCCCAGGACCTGACCAAGTACACCGGCCTGAACGTGATGAGCTTCGTCGGCGGCATGGACTTCGACAAGCAGCTCAAGCAGCTCGAGGCCCGCCACTGCGACATCCTGGTCGCCACGCCGGGCCGCCTGCTGGACTTCAACCAGCGCGGCGACGTGCACCTGGACATGGTCGAGGTGCTGGTGCTGGACGAAGCCGACCGCATGCTCGACATGGGCTTCATCCCGCAGGTGCGCCAGATCATCCGCCAGACCCCGCCCAAGAGCGAGCGCCAGACCCTGCTGTTCTCCGCCACCTTCACCGACGACGTGATGAACCTGGCCAAGCAGTGGACCACCGACCCGGCCATCGTCGAGATCGAAGCCGAGAACGTGGCCAACGCCAACGTCGAACAGCACATCTATGCGGTCGCCAGCGCCGACAAGTACAAGCTGCTGTACAACCTGGTCAACGACAACGGCTGGGAACGGGTGATGGTGTTCGCCAACCGCAAGGACGAAGTGCGGCGCATCGAGGAACGCCTGGTGCGTGACGGCGTCAACGCCGCGCAGCTGTCCGGCGACGTGCCGCAGCACAAGCGCATCAAGACCCTGGAAGGCTTTCGCGAAGGCAAGATCCGCGTGCTGGTGGCCACCGACGTGGCCGGCCGCGGCATCCACATCGACGGCATCAGCCACGTGATCAACTTCACCCTGCCGGAAGTGCCGGACGACTACGTGCACCGCATCGGCCGCACCGGCCGGGCCGGCGCCGACGGCGTGTCGATCAGCTTCGCCGGCGAGGACGACTCCTACCAGCTGCCGTCCATCGAGGCGCTGCTGGGCCGCAAGATCAGCTGCGAAATGCCGCCGACCCACTTGCTGCGGGCGGTCGAGCGCAAGCGGCCGCACTGAGCGACCCCATGAGAAAGGCGCAGCCGGCGACGGACTGCGCCTTTTTTTTTCGCCCGGAGATTGCCGACAAGATATAAAAGTCCATAATGGACAAATTAGTTTAATAACAATCCCCGGAGCCCGACATGACCTGCACGCCCCAAGTGATCGACCAAACCCAGGCCCGCGCGCTGCTGGCCCGGCTCGACGTGCCGCAGATCATGCGCAAGCTGTTCCGCGACCTCGCCGCCGGGCAGGCGGTGCAACCGGCCCAGCAACTGGTGGAGTTTCCCCAGGGCGCCGGGGATTTCATCAACTACCTGGGCGTACTGGCCGAGGACGGCGTGTACGGGGTCAAGACCTCGCCGTACATCGTCCGCGAACAAGGCCCGCTGGTGACCGCCTGGACGCTGCTGATGTCGATGCAGACCGGCCAGCCGCTGCTGCTGTGCGATGCCGGTGAGCTGACCACCGCCCGCACCGCCGCCACCACCGCCGTGGCGGTCGACGCCCTGGCCCCGGCGGACGCCCGGCGCCTGGCGATCATCGGCAGCGGCAAGGTGGCCCAGGCCCACCTGCAATACGTCCAGGCGCTGCGCGATTGGCAGCACGTCAGCCTGTACGCGCCCAGCCTCGCCGGGGAACCGGACACCGTCGCCCGCTTCAAGGCCCTCGCCCCGCGCCTGACCGTGGCCGACAGCCGCGAAGCCGCGGTCGCCGGGGCGGACGTGATCCTGCTCTGCACCTCGTCGGCGGGACCTGTGATCGACCCGGCCAGCCTGAACAAGCCGGCGCTGATCACCTCGATCAGCACCAACGCGCCCCGCGCCCACGAGGTGCCGCCGCACAGCCTCAACGATATGCAGGTGTTCTGCGACTATCGCCAGACCACACCGGGCTCGGCGGGCGAAATGCTGATCGCCGCCGAACGGCACGGTTGGGATCGCACCCAGATCGTCGGCGACCTGGCCGACCTGCTCAGCGGCAAGGTGCAGCGTCCCGGCTACGGGCGCCACGTGTTCTTCCGCTCCATCGGCCTGGGGCTGGAGGACATCGCCGTGGCCAATGCGCTCCACCGCCTGCAACCCTGACACCGCAGTCCCTGTGCGCATCCGGCCCCGATGCGGCGGTTGCGCCGCCATCGCCAGCAGGCCGGCCCCCACAGGGGAACCGCTGACTTACCGATATTGCGCCTTACCGGAGATTTTTCATGAGCCAGGCAGACTTCATCATCATCGGCGGCGGCATCGCCGGCGCGTCCACCGGTTTCTGGCTGTCGCCCCACGCCAAGGTGGTCGTGCTGGAGCGTGAGTCGCACCCGGCCTATCACTCCACCGGCCGTTCCGCCGCCCTGTTCACCGCCGCCTACGGCACCCCGCAGGTACGGGCGCTGACCCTGGCCAGCCGCGACTTCTTCGACACGCCGCCGGGCGGCTTCTGCGAGCATCCGCTGCTGACCCCGCGCGGCGAAATGACCGTGGACTTCACCGGCGACCCCGCCGAACTGAACAACCAATACCTCAGCGCCAAGGCCACGGTGCCGCAGATGCAACTGCTCAGCGCCGACGAGGCCTGCACGCGGCTGCCGATCCTGCGCCGGGAGAAAGTCCACGGCGCGCTCTACGACCCCACCGCCAGCGACATCGACACCGACGCCCTGCACCAGGGCTACCTGCGCGGCATCCGCCGCAACAACGGCCAGGTGCACACCGACTGCGAAGTGCTGGGCCTGACCCGCGGCGCCGACGGCCTGTGGCAGGTGCAGACCAACGGCCAGACCTTCAGCGCCCCCGTGGTGATCAACGCCGCCGGGGCCTGGGCCGACAAGATCGGCGCGCTGGCCGGCGCCGCGCCGCTGGGCCTGCAGCCCAAACGCCGGGCCGCGTTCATCTTCGCCGGCCCCGAAGGCGTGGACATCCATCACTGGCCGATGCTGGTCAGCCTCGACGAATCGTTCTACATGAAGCCCGACGCCGGCATGTTCCTCGGCTCGCCGGCCAACGCCGACCCCGTCGAACCCCACGACGTGCAGCCCGAAGAGCTGGACATCGCCATGGGCATCTACCAGATCGAGGAAGCCACCACCCTGACCATCCGCCGCCCGACCCGCACCTGGGCCGGCCTGCGCAGCTTCGTGGCCGACGGCGACCTGCTGGCCGGTTTCGACCCGCAGGTACCGGGGCTGTTCTGGGTCGCGGCCCAGGGCGGCTACGGCATCCAGACCTCGCCGGCCATGGGCCAGGCCAGCGCCGCGCTGGTGCGCGGCCTGCCGCTGCCTGAACAACTGGGCCGGTTCGGCCTGACCGCCGCCATGCTGTCCCCCGCCCGCCTCGCCTGACCGGCCGTGCGGATGACGCGCCCGACGGATTGCGGCACACTCGCAGCGCCCCCTGCCCACGGGGGCGTTGACGTTGCCTGGAGCTCCACTGACATGACCGCCCCTGAACCCTCACTTGCACCGAACGACGCCGCGATGGACAACTACCGCGCCATCGCCGACGCCATCGCCACGCTGTTTTTCCCCCACGCCGAAGTGGTGCTGCACGACCTGCGCACGCAGAAGGTCGACTACATCGCCAACAACCTGTCGAAACGGGACATCGGCGACGACTCGGCGCTGGAGGACATGCTCGGCGACGACACCGGCGAGCGGAACATCGGCCCGTACGAGAAGCTCAACTGGGACGGCCAGAAGATCCGCAGCCTGAGCACGGTGCTGCGGGACGGCCAGGGGCAGCCGCTGGCGGTGCTGTGCATCAACCTGAACATTTCCCTGTTCGAGAACGCCAAGGCGGCGCTGGACCTGTTCCTGTCGCCGAGCAAGCTGATCCCGCAGCCGGACTCGCTGTTCCGCGACGACTGGCAGGAGCGGATCAACACCTTCCTGCACAGCTGGCTGCGCGAACGGCAACTGAGCCTGAACGTGCTGACCCGCGACCACAAGCGCGAGCTGGTGCTGGCCCTGCACGCCGAGGGCGCGTTCAAAGGCAAGAGCGCCTCGAACTACGTGGCCAATGTGCTGAACATGGGGCGGGCGACGGTGTACAAGCACCTGAAGGAACTGAAGGGCTGAAGACCTGCGCCGTTTGTTCCGGCCGCATCGCTGGCAAGCCAGCTCCCACAGCCCCGCGCCGCACACAAAACATGTGATCACCGCCGAACCTGTGGGAGCGGGCTTGCCCGCGAAGGCGGACGGCCTCATCCCTGGCAGGCCAGCTCCCACAGCCCCGCGCCGCACACAAAACATGTGATCACCGCCGAACCTGTGGGAGCGGGCTTGCCCGCGATGGCGGACGGTCTCATCCCTGGCAAGCCAGCTCCCACAGGTCTCGCGCCGCACATAAAACATGTGATCACCGCCGAACCTGTGGGAGCGGGCTTGCCCGCGATGGCGGGCGGCCTCATCCCTGGCAGGCCAGCTCCCACAGCCCCGCGCCGTACACAAAACATGTGATCACCGCCGAACCTGTGGGAGCGGGCTTGCCCGCGATGGCGGACGGTCAGTCGCCGTAGATGTCGGACTTGAAGTACTTCTCGGAAATCTTCTGGTACTCGCCGCTGGCGCGGATGCCGTCGATGGCGCTGTTCAGCTGGCTGACCAGCTCGGCGTTGCCCTTGCGCACCGCGATCCCCGCGCCCTCGCCCACGTATTTCGGATCCTTGAGCTCCGGCCCGACGAACGCATAGCCCTTGCCGCGCGGCATCGACAGGAAGTCGGTCAGCGGGATGGTGTCGGCGAAGATCGCGTCGAGGCGCCCGGCCGCCAGGTCCATGTAGATCTCTTCGTTGTTGCCGTAGCGCTTGACGGTGATGCCCTTGGGCTCGAACACCTCGGTGGCGTAGCGGTCGGTGGTGGTCGCGCGCTGCACGCCGACGGTCTTGCCCTTGAGGCTGGCGTACTGGTCATCGACGACCGCGCCTTCCTTCATCACCAACCGCGAGGAGGTGAAGTAGTACTTGTGGGTGAAGTCCACCGACTTCTTACGGTCTTCGTTGATGGTCATGGACGACAGCGCCATGTCGATCTTCTTCACTTTCAGCGAAGGGATCAGGCCGTCGAATTCGCCCTCGACCCACACGCACTTGACCTGCATCTGCGCGCACAGGGCATTGCCGATGTCGTAGTCGAAACCGACGATCTCGCCCTTGTCGGTCTTGGAGGCGAACGGCGGGTAGGCCGCCTCGATGCCGATGCGCAAGGTCTTCTCGGCGGCGAACGCGCTGCTGCACGCCAACAGGCTCAGCGCCAGACCGGTGATGAGGGGGAGTTTCTTCATGTTCGTTCTCTCGCGGTTGTTGTTGGTTTGGCAAGACAGGAGAAAGAGATGAAACGGGGGGAACGCCTTTTTTGTACTTGTGAATCCATACTGGACTTTTATGTACATAGCGTCAATCGCGCAGAAGGGGTCGCATCCGGCCGGCGGTCGGGTGATGAATCAGGGTTGATCGCGGTGCTGCAGAGGGCGCCATCGCCAGCAGGCTGGCTCCCCAGAGGATTCCGGTTGTCCGCAGCATCCCTGCACACCACAAAACCTTGTGGGAGCTTGCCTGCAAGCGATGAGGCCGGCACTGCCGACATCTCTGTTGCCTGACCTACCGCCATCGCTGGCAAGCCAGCTCCCACAGGGGAACGCATTCCAGAGCCTACTTGCGATGGCGGACGAAAGAACGATGCCGGATCTACTTTTTCCAGCGCTCGGCCGCCGCATGGTCGCTGGCGCGACCTTCGACCCAGCGCGGGCCTTCGGCGGTGTTTTCCTTCTTCCAGAACGGGGCGCGGGTCTTGAGGTAGTCCATGACGAAGGCGCAGGCGTCGAACGCCGCCTGGCGATGGGCGCTGGCGGCGCCGACGAACACGATCGGCTCGCCCGGCTCCAACGCGCCGATGCGGTGCAGCACCTCCAGCTTCAGCAGCGGCCAGCGCTGCGCGGCCTCGTCGGCGATCTTGGCCAGGGCCTTTTCGGTCATGCCCGGATAGTGCTCCAGGAACATCCCGGCCACGTCGAGCCCGTCGTTGAAGTCACGCACATAGCCGACGAAGCTCACCACCGCGCCGACACCGACGTTGGCCGCGTGCATCGCATTGACTTCGGCGCCCGGCTCGAACGGTTCGGGCTGCACACGGATGCCCATGGCTCAGCCTCCGGTCACGGTGGGGAAGAACGCCACTTCATCGCCCTCGGCCACCGGCTCGTCGAGCTGGCAGAGGTCTTCGTTGCGTGCGCACATCAGGTTCTGTTCGCCCAGCACCTCGAAGCCGTCGCGCTGGGCCAGCAGTGCGCGCACGTCATCGACGGTGCCGAAGTTGCCCTCGACCCTGATCGAGTCCTCGCCGACCGCTTCGCGGTAGCGGGCAAAAAACTTTACGGTCAGGTTCATGGCTGCTCCGCCTGGTAGTGCCCGCTCTTGCCGCCGAGCTTTTCCAGCAGGCGCACGCTTTCGATGGTCATGCCGCGGTCCACGGCCTTGCACATGTCATAGATGGTCAGGGCAGCGACGCTGGCGGCGGTCAGCGCCTCCATCTCGACGCCGGTCTGGCCCGACAGCTTGCAGCGGGCTTCGATGCGCACGGTGTCGTCACCTTCGGCACTGAGCTCGACCTTCACGCCGGTCAGCATCAGCGGGTGGCACAGCGGGATCAGATCGCTGGTCTTCTTCGCCGCCTGAATGCCGGCGATGCGCGCCACGGCGAACACGTCGCCCTTGGGATGGCCGCCGCTGACGATCATCCGCAGCGTGTCGGGCAGCATGCGCACCAGCGCTTGGGCCGTCGCCTCGCGGAACGTCACGGCCTTGTCGGTGACGTCGACCATGTTGGCGCGGCCTTGGGAATCGAGATGGGTCAGCACTAGGCCTCCTTGAGGCAGCTACAAGCGACAAGCTACGAGCGGCAAGTGAAAAGCGCTGTAGGCTGTAGATATGGAAGCCAGCATTTAAGCAGCCGAAAGCCGCAAGCTTCAAGCGGCAAGTGATAAACACCCGTACCACTTGCCGCTTGCGGCTTGAAGCTTGTGCTGCTCCTTAGAGATGCGATTCGGCGTATTCGGCCAGAATCGAGCGAGGCACCCCTTGCAGGGTGATGTGCACGCCGTTGGGGAAGTCCTTGAAGCGTTCGGTCAGGTAGGTCAGCCCGGAGCTGGTCGCGGACAGGTAAGGGGTGTCGATCTGCGCCAGGTTGCCCAGGCACACCACTTTGGAACCGGCGCCGGCCCGGGTGATGATGGTCTTCATCTGGTGCGGCGTGAGGTTCTGGCATTCGTCGATCAGGATCAGGCTCTGCTGGAAGCTGCGCCCGCGGATGTAGTTGAGCGACTTGAACTGCAGCGGCACCTTGCTGAGGATGTAGTCGACGCTGCCGTGGGTGCTTTCGTCATCCATGTGCAAGGCTTCGAGGTTGTCGGTGATGGCGCCGAGCCAAGGCTCCATCTTTTCCGCTTCGGTGCCCGGCAGGAAGCCGATCTCCTGGTCCAGCCCCTGCACGCTGCGGGTGGCGATGATGCGCCGGTAGCGCTTGCTGACCATGGTCTGCTCGATGGCGGCCGCCAGCGCCAGGATGGTCTTGCCGGAACCGGCGGCGCCGGACAGGTTGACCAGGTGGATGTCCGGGTCGAGCAAGGCGTACAGCGCCAGGCTCTGGTAGATGTCCCGTGGCTTGAGGCCCCAGGCTTCCTGGTGCAGCAGCGGTTCCTGGTGCAGGTCGAGGATCAGCAGCCGGTCCTCGTCGATCTCCTTGATCCAGCCGACGAACCCCTGCTCGTCGATGATGAACTCGTTGACGTGCACCGCCGGCAGGTTGTCGATCAGTTGCACCTGATGCCAGGTGCGGCCGTGGTCCTGGCGGGTCTCGACCTTGCTCACGCGGTCCCAGAAGGAGCCGGTCATGTTGTGGTAGCCGTTGGGCAGCAGCGACACGTCGTCGACCAGCTGGTCGGTGCTGTAGTCTTCGGCCGCGATCCCGCAGGCCCGCGCCTTGAGGCGCATGTTGATGTCCTTGGTGACCAGCACGACCGGTTTCTTCGGGTCGCGGGTGTGCAGGTCGATCAACTGGTTGATGATTTTGTTGTCGTTCAGGTGCTCCGGCAGAATCAGGTTCGGCTCGGCATGTTTGCTCATCAGAATCGACAGCAAGCCCTTGGGTCCGCTCTTGCCGCGCTGGATCGGCACTCCCTGTTCAACGTCCTCCGGTGAAGCGTCCCCCAGGGTCTTGTCGATCAGCCGGATGGCCTGACGGCATTCGGCGGCCACGCTGTGATGCCCGCTCTTGAGCTTGTCCAGCTCTTCAAGCACGGTCATCGGGATCGCGACGTGGTGTTCTTCGAAATTCAGGAGGGCGTTTGGATCGTGAATCAATACGTTGGTATCGAGTACATAAAGGATTGGCTGGTTGGAAGAAGGGCTACGTCCGTGATCATCCATACTCGGTCACCTTTGTGGGAGCCATTCGACGCAATACCTGGACGGTGCTGCGCCTCGAAGTGACTGCCGAACCCGTCCGCGCCCCTTGATCGGGAGGCCGGACGAACTGCACACAAATGGGTCTTGGGAGACGCCACCTGTGTCGCAGGTTTCGGCGGTCTGAGTTCGTAATACTCCAAAACCTGTGACAGAAAAAAGCACTTTGACGAATTTTTGAAGTTTATTTTGCAAAGTGACGAAAAGCCCTTGGCGGACCGCCCTGCCCCCGTTAGAGTCGGAAGTCCGCCTGCTTCAAATTCCTCTGAAAATTTACCCCGCACCCAATGTTTACGGGGCCTTCGTGCCTTGTCAGCGAAACGCGTCCTGACAGTCTTCCCAGCCGATGCCGCTTTGCGCGGTCTGGGTGATGAGCCACGGCAACGCGGTCTTCACCGCATCCTGCTTCATGTTGAAATTGATCACCCCGTGCCGCCACAGCAGCATCAGGGTCAGCACCCGCTGCGCGCTCTGGCTGCCCTTGAGCTTGCCGGCGCCGTCCTGGGCGTCGATGTCCCACAGCGCCACTTGCAGGCCCTGGGCGTTGAAGAACGCCTGCGCGTCGCTGCGCCGCTGACCGTCCGGCGGGCGGAACAGCGGCACGTAGTTTTCCGGCAGCTTGCCTTTGACCAGGTCGGCGCTGCGGCGCACCGAGTCCTGCCAGTCCTGCCAATGGCTGTGGGAGCGGAACTCCCAGCCCTGCACGCCCACGCACTGCTGCGAGAACGTCGCTTGCAGGCTGGCGACCGAATGCTCCGCCAGCCGCGCCTGGACATCCTTGCCCAGCACGAAGAACGTGCCGCTCAGGTTCGACTTGCGCAGGTACTCGGCCAGCCAGTCGGTGTTGTCCGGCTGCAGGTTGGCGGCGCTGTCGAAGCTCAGCAGGAACAAGCGGTCGTTCATCTCGTCGCCGTTGCGTTCGTAGTCGCCGAAACGGTCGATCTCGCTGCCGGTCTGCGGAAACAGCGCGGCCTTGCGCAGCAGCTCGTCCAGGTACTGGGCATGGAAGGTGCGGCTCGGTTCGGCCCACTTGATGTAGTAGCTCTCCTCGCCGAGCTGGAACTTGCCGGCCTGCTCGCGCAGGGTCGGCACGTCTTCGACCAGGAAGCAGAACGAAGCGTCCTGGTCGCAGCTCTGCTGGGCGTGGTCGTAGCCGTTGAACAACCGTTGCCAGAGCCGCCCGCGCAGGCGGTTGACGGCGTCCATGTTGACCGTGCGCAGCCCCAGGCGCTGGGCCAGCGCGGCCTCGTCCAGCGCTTCGCTGGCCAGCAGCCCCCGGGCGAAGGTGAGGATCTCCGCCCGCGAGGCCACGTCGAAGAGGGTCGGATTCTTCAGTTGCTCCGGCCAGGTGCCGCGGTCCAGCGTCGCCGGATCGCCGGGCGCCGCCAGGGCCCCGACACTCAACAACCACGCCCAAAGGAATAGAACGATACGCAAAGGGATGTCTCCATAACAAAACCCGCGCGGCACTATAGCCGATAAGGCGTCGGCGGCGGTTCCCCGCGGGATTGCGGACAACCATCGATCACCTATCGGACTCATAGCTGGAGTCAACCCGGCCAACCCCCTAGAATCGCCGCCACGATCAAAGGAGACGACTGCATGCTGATGGTGATTTCCCCCGCCAAGACCCTCGACTACGAAACGCCGCCGGCGACCTCGCGCTTCACCCAGCCGCAATACCTCGACCATTCCCAGGAGCTGATCCAGCAACTGCGCGAACTCAGTCCGGCGCAGATCAGCGAGCTGATGCACGTCTCCGACAAGATCGGCGGCCTCAACGCCGCGCGCTTCGGCAGCTGGACGCCGGCCTTCACCCCGGACAACGCCAAGCAGGCGCTGCTGGCGTTCAAGGGTGACGTCTACACCGGGCTCGACGCCCAGACCTTCAGCGAAGCCGATTTCGACCACGCGCAGCGGCACCTGCGCATGCTGTCCGGCCTCTACGGCCTGCTGCGCCCCCTTGACCTGATGCAGCCGTACCGGCTGGAGATGGGCACCAAGCTGGCCAACGCCCGGGGCAAGGACCTTTACGCGTTCTGGGGCACGCGCATCAGCGAGTGGCTCAACGAAGCGCTGGCCGACCAGGGCGACGACGTGCTGCTCAACCTGGCGTCCAACGAGTACTTCTCGGCGGTCAAGCGCTCCGCCCTGAATGCGCGGATCATCAACACCGAGTTCAAGGACCTGAAGAACGGCCAGTACAAGATCATCAGCTTCTACGCCAAGAAGGCCCGGGGCCTGATGAGCCGTTTCGTCATTCAGGAACGCATCAACGATCCCGCCGCATTGAAGCAGTTCGATGTCCAGGGTTACCGCTACAGCGCCGAACAGTCGAAACCGGACAATCTGGTGTTCCTGCGCGACCACGCCCCCGAATGAAGCATGCGCGGTGCACGACTCTTTATTGAAGGAGTCGTGCACCGCGCACGACGTCAAAAATCCCCCGCCCCTTTTCGCCATTTCGTTGGCGCCATAAAAACATCGCCCCTCTTCCTAACGTTTGTTTCACTCGACAGGTGTCATTTTTTTCAGTAGTGGCACGCACTTTTTTTCAAAGTAATGGCATAAAACCATCCCCCGCGATTATCCGCCTATATATAAAGGGCGAAATCGAAAGTGCTATCAATATGAAAGCAGTGCCATCTTTTTCAATATTTCAAGAAATTTCAGATTTCAGGATGAACGGGCCGGAACTATGTCCTGCTGCGTAGCTCATACCACCGGTAACGATTCTCGCCGAATCTGTACGAGATAACTTACGCAGATGAACGTTCGCTGTAACCAAGTTGCCACAACAACTTTCACAGCGACTTCACTTGTTTAGGCAAAGACCAAAGACGGGAAATACGCACCCTGAACATTCCCTGCAAGGCCAAGGCTGCGCCCCTGCAAGCGCGCTCGCCAGAGCGCTGAACCGCCCGGACTGCGGGTGTTTCGCCTGACACCGGGCAGGCATGTCGACTGAGCGGCCCGCCTTCGGACGAAGGTTTTGCCGCCTGTCGGGGCAAGTCACAACAATAAGGCCTAGTTGCGCACAACTTGAGTGCACTTATTTAGCCACTCGAAACTTACATTGCCGAAACACGGCACTGTCGTGCCTGCAAGACGCACTTTCGAGTGCACCATGACCGCTGGAACCATTAACTCCGGCCATCTAATGGCTTGATAAAACACAGAGGTAATTGCGATGCGCATCAGCATTTTTGGTTTGGGTTACGTTGGCGCGGTATGTGCCGGTTGCCTGTCTGCACGGGGCCACGACGTGGTCGGCGTCGATGTCGCCAAAGACAAGATCGACATGATCAACGCCGGCAAATCCCCCATCGTCGAACCGGGCCTGGGCGAACTGCTGGCGCAGGGCATCCAGACCGGCCGCCTGCGCGGCACCACCGACTTCGCCGAGGCGATCCGCGCCACCGACCTGTCGATGATCTGCGTCGGCACGCCGAGCAAGAAGAACGGTGACCTGGAACTGAACTACATCGAGGCGGTGTGCCGCGAGATCGGTTTCGTGCTGCGCGAGAAGTCCACCCGCCACACCATCGTGGTGCGCAGCACCGTGCTGCCGGGCACCGTCGCCAACGTGGTGATCCCGATCCTCGAAGACTGCTCCGGCAAGAAGGCCGGCGTCGACTTCGGCGTGGCGGTCAACCCTGAGTTCCTGCGCGAAAGCACCGCGATCAAGGACTACGACTTCCCGCCGATGACCGTCATCGGCGAGTTCGACGCCGCTTCGGGCGACGTCCTGCAATCGCTGTACGAAGAGCTCGACGCGCCGATCATCCGCAAGGACATCGCCGTCGCCGAGATGATCAAGTACACCTGCAACGTCTGGCACGCCACCAAGGTGACCTTCGCCAACGAGATCGGCAACATCGCCAAGGCCGTCGGCGTCGACGGCCGTGAGGTGATGGACGTGGTCTGCCAGGACAAGACCCTCAACCTGTCCCAGTACTACATGCGTCCGGGCTTCGCCTTCGGCGGCTCGTGCCTGCCCAAGGACGTGCGCGCCCTGACCTACCGCGCCGGTTCCCTGGACGTGGAGGCGCCGCTGCTCAACTCGCTGATGCGCAGCAACGAATCCCAGGTGCAGAACGCCTTCGACATCGTCGAAAGCCACGACAAGCGCAAGGTCGCCCTGCTCGGCCTGAGCTTCAAGGCCGGCACCGACGACCTGCGCGAAAGCCCGCTGGTGGAACTGGCCGAGATGCTGATCGGCAAGGGCTACGACCTGAGCATCTACGACAGCAACGTCGAATACGCCCGCGTCCACGGCGCGAACAAGGACTACATCGAGTCGAAGATCCCCCATGTGTCGTCCCTGCTCAATGCGGACTTCGACTCGGTCATCGACAACTCCGACGTGATCATCCTGGGCAACCGCGACGAGAAGTTCCGCTCCCTGGCCCAACAGGTGCCGGACGGCAAGCAGGTCATCGACCTGGTGGGCTTCATGGCCCGGGCCACCCACGCCGGCAGCCGCACCGAAGGGATTTGCTGGTAAGGCGGCAGCAAGCTTCAAGCTACAAGCCGTAAGCAAAAGCACCTCGCTTGAAGCTTGCGGCTTGGAGCTTGCAACTGACTCCAGGACGTTCCTCATGCCCAGACTCAAACATTTTTTTCTGCAAGCGGCCGGCTGGCTTTTGTTTCTGAGCCTGCTGATGGGCCTGGCCCTGATGCTGCCCGTGTCCACGTTCGACGCCGAGTCGAAGGACTTCATTTTCCTGATCGGCGCCGTGGGCATCTGGCGCTACTCGATGGGCGCCACCCACTTCGTGCGCGGCATGACTTTCCTGTACATCGTCTACCCGCACCTGCGGCGCAAGGTGCGCAAGCTGGGCGAAGCGGCCGATCCGTCCCACGTGTTCCTGATGGTCACCAGTTTCCGCATCGACGCGCTGACCACCGCCCAGGTCTACGGCTCGGTGATCCGCGAGGCCATCGACTGCGGCCTGCCGACCACCGTGGTCTGCTCCATCGTCGAGATGTCCGATGAACTGCTGGTCAAGAGCCTGTGGGCGCGGATGAACCCGCCGGAGCGGGTCACGCTGGACTTCGTGCGCATTCCCGGCACCGGCAAGCGCGACGGCCTGGCCTACGGCTTCCGTGCGATCTCCCGGCACCTGCCCGACGACCGCGCCGTGGTGGCCGTGATCGACGGCGACACCGTGCTGGGCGAAGGCGTGGTGCGCAAGACCGTGCCGTGGTTCCAGCTGTTCGGCAACGTCGGCGGCCTGACCACCAACGAATTCTGCGAAGTGCGCGGCGGCTACGTCATGAGCGAATGGCACAAGCTGCGCTTCGCCCAGCGCCACATCAACATGTGCTCGATGGCCCTGTCCAAGCGCGTGCTGACCATGACCGGTCGCATGTCGGTGTTCCGCGCCACCGTGGTCACCAACCCGGAGTTCATCGCCGACGTCGAGAGCGACTCGCTGCAGCACTGGCGCCTGGGCCGCTTCAAGTTCCTCACCGGCGACGACAAGTCGAGCTGGTTCAGCCTGATGCGCCTGGGCTACGACACCTTCTACGTGCCGGACGCGGCGATCAACACCGTCGAGCACCCGCCGGAGAAGAGCTTCATCAAGGCCAGCCGCAAGCTGATGTTCCGCTGGTACGGCAACAACCTGCGGCAGAACTCCCGCGCCCTCGGCCTGGGCATCCGCCGCCTCGGGCTCTTCACCTCGGTGGTGCTGTTCGACCAGCGCGTGTCGATGTGGACGTCCCTGCTGGGCCTGACCGTGGCGGTCATCGCCAGCTTCAAGTACGGCACCGCGTTCATCCTCGTGTACCTGCTGTGGATCGGCATCACCCGCCTGATCCTGACCCTGCTGCTGTCGTGCTCCGGA
Organism: Pseudomonas ekonensis; assembly: GCF_019145435.1. Lineage (NCBI taxonomy): Bacteria > Pseudomonadati > Pseudomonadota > Gammaproteobacteria > Pseudomonadales > Pseudomonadaceae > Pseudomonas > Pseudomonas ekonensis. Next base: position 1,468,549 of record NZ_JAHSTS010000002.1, read on the forward strand.
CACCGGATCGGCCCGGCCTACCCGGCGATCCTCTATTACAACCAGATCGTCGGCGCGCTGGTGAAGATCTACGTGTTCTTCCGCCTCGACCAACAGTCCTGGACCCGCCAACCCACCTCGCTGTCCCGTGACCTCGCCAGCTTTCAACGTTGGTTCAACACCTGGTCGTCTCGGACCATGACCTTCTCCGCCGGCAGCATTTTCGTCGCCGTGCTGCTGATGATGGTCTGACCCGCCTCTCTTGGATTAACAAGGAAACCGCTCCCATGAATACCGCCGTCAACGTCAACGTAGTCCATGAATCCGAAGCCCAGCGCCAGCATGCACGGGTGAAGATCCCGGCCAAGCTGCGCTTCTTCGGCCCCGACCGCACGCCGGTCGAGGCGCGGGTCATCGACCTGTCGGCCGGCGGCCTGGCGTTCAACGCCGGTCAGTTGCCGCTCAAGGTCGGCGACGTGCACAAGGCGCGCCTGCAGTTCGTCATCGACAACCTCGGCCTGGCGATGGACGTCGAGATGCAGGTGCGCTCCCACGACCGCCAGACCGGCCGCACCGGCTGCCAGTTCCAGAACCTGGAGCCGCGGGACATCGCCACCTTGCGCCACCTGATCACCTCGCACCTGGCCGGCGACATCGTCAGCATCGGCGAAGTGCTGGCGACCCTGCAGCGCGACAACTTCACCAAGGCGCGCAAGACCAAGGACGGCGGCCACGGCATGACCCCGTTCGGGCGCCTGAAGGCGGTGACCTTCAGCCTCGGCGTGTTCGTCGTCGGCCTGGCCGCGTTCGGCTTCATCGCCAAATCGGTGTACGGCATGTACTTCGTCAGCCACGCCCAGGCCGGCCTGGTCAGCGTGCCGGCCATGAACATCACCATGCCCCGCGACGGCACCGTGCAGAGCCTGGTGAAGTCCGACGGCGTCGCCGCCAAGGGCGCGCCGCTGGCGACCTTCAGCACCAGCATGCTCGACGTGCTCAAGGGCCACCTGGACGAAGACCAGTTGCAGCCGGCCAAGGTCGAAGAGCTGTTCGGCAAGCAGATGACCGGCACCCTCACCTCGCCGTGCGACTGCACCGTGGCCCGTCAGCTGGTGGCCGACGGTCAGTACGCCAGCAAGGGCGACGTGATCTTCGAACTGGTGCCGCGCAACACCCAGGCCACCGTCGATGCGCGCTTCTCCTACCGCCAGTTCGGCGACGTGCGTCCGGGCACCCCGGTGAGCTTCCAGATCGCCGGCGACGACAAGGTCCGCAGCGGCAAGATCGTGCGCAGCGCCAGCCTCAAGAGCGAAGACCTGTCCTCGGACATCCGCGTGCAGATCCAGCCGGACGAGCCGCTGGACAGCACCTTCGCCGGCCGCCCGGTGGAAGTGAACAGCGACCGCGGCCCGAACCTGAACTGGCTGATCGACAAAGCCATGGCCCACGGCCTTTAAGTCGAGGACACGCCTGTGACCACTCCAACTCTCCCAAACACGCCGCAGTCCTTGTGGGAGCTGGCTTGCCAGCGATTGCATCAACGCGGTCTGCCTGATGCACCGAGCCGTGCGCATCGCCAGCAGGCCGGCTCCCACACCGGTTATGCGTTGTGTGCAATTGCACTGGCAGTGAGTCTGGCCGGTTGCGCCGGCCTGCCCGACGAGCGCCTGGCCAACGAAGCCCTCAAGCGCGGCGACACCGCGACCGCCGCGCAGAACTACCGGGCGCTGGCGGACCTGGGCTACAGCGAGGCGCAAGTGGGCCTCGCCGACATCCAGGTCGACAGCCGCGACCCCGAGCAAATGAAACAGGCCGAAGCCACCTACCGGGCCGCGGCCAGCGTCTCGCCACGCGCCCAGGCGCGCCTCGGCCGCCTGCTGGTGGCCAAGCCCGGCGCCACCGAAGCCGAGCACCAGGAGGCCGAAAGCCTGCTGAAGAAAGCCGCCGCCCAGAGCGAAGGCAATACGTTGATCCCGCTGGCGATGCTGTATCTGCAATACCCGCACAGCTTCCCGAACATCGACGCCCAGCAGCAGATCGATCAGTGGCGCCAGTCCGGCTATCCGGAGGCCGGCCTGGCCCAGGTGCTGCTGTACCGCACCCAAGGCACCTACGACCAGCACCTGGATGACGTGGAGAAGATCTGCAAGGCCGCGCTCAACACCACCGACATCTGCTACGTCGAACTGGCCACGGTCTATCAGAAACGTGCGCAGCCGGAGCAACAGGCCGAACTGATCAAACAGCTGCAGGCCGGTCATGGCCGCGGCACCGTCAGCGCGCAACGGGTCGATTCGGTGGCCCGGGTGCTGGCCGATCCGACCTTGGGCAAGACCGACGAGAAGACCGCGCAAGCGCTGCTCGAACCCATCGCGCCGGGCTATCCGGCGTCGTGGGTCACCTTGGCGCAGCTGCTCTACGACTTCCCGGAACTGGGCGACACCGACCAGATGATGAAGTACCTGGACAACGGCCGCGCCGCCGACCAGCCCCGCGCCGAACTGCTGCTGGGCAAGCTCTACTACGAAGGCAAACTGGTGCCGGCCGACGCCAGGGTCGCCGAGCGGCACTTCGAGAAGGCCGTCGGCCGCGAAGTGGCCGCCGACTACTACCTCGGCCAAATCTACCGCCGCGGCTACCTGGGCAAGGTCTATCCGCAGAAGGCCCTCGACCACCTGCTGACCGCTGCGCGCAACGGCCAGAACAGCGCCGACTTCGCCATCGCCCAACTGTTCTCCCAGGGCAAGGGCACCCGGCCCGACCCGGTCAACGCCTACGTGTTCAGTCAGTTGGCCAAGGCCCAGAACACCCCGCAGGCCGATGAGCTGGCGACCACCCTCGCCGCGCAACTGCCCCCCGAACGCCTGGCCCAGGCCCAACGCCTGCTGCAACAGGAACAGGCCAGCCGCGGCGCCCTGAACCGCAATGCGCTGCCGCTGCATGCCCTGCCAGAAGAAGAAGGCGAGGAATCCCTATGAAGCTCAATCCATTCGTGAAGGCCGGCATCGGCCTGTCCTTCGCCCTGATCTGGTCCTGCCCGACGCTGGCCGCGATCACCGAAACCAAGAACTTCGGCCTGGAGGTGAAAATCACCGGCCAGTCCGAGGACGACCGCGACCTGGGCACCGCCCGCGGCGGCGACGTCAACGGCGTGGGCCTCGACCTGCGTCCGTGGGTCTACGGCGAGAGCGGCGCGTGGAGCGCCTATGCCATGGGCCAGGCCGTGACCTCCACCGACATCATCGAGACCGACACCCTGCAGCAGTCCGACGGCGCCCAGGCCACCGACAGCGGCGACCGCCAGACCAAGAAGAACTACCTGGCCATGCGCGAGTTCTGGGTCGGCTACAGCGGCTTCACGCCCTACCCCGGCGAGATCCTCAAGTTCGGCCGCCAGCGCCTGCGCAACGACGACGGCCAATGGCGCGACACCAACATCGAGGCACTGAACTGGACGTTCGACACCACCCTGCTGCGGGCCAACGCCGGCGTCGCCGAACGCTTCAGCGAATACCGCACCGACCTCAAGGAACTGGCGCCCAAGGACAAGGACCGCCTGCACGCCTACGCCGACGCCGCCTACCAGTGGACGCCGGGCCAGTGGGTCGGCCTCCGCGGGCACCACACCCACGACAACGGCAAGCTCGACTACGCCGAACCGGGCGTGCCCCGCGACACCCTCGACAAGACCGAGAACGGCGACATCAGCTGGCTCGGCCTGACCGCCGACAGCGACGCCTACAACTGGCGCAACACCAACACGGTCAATTACTGGGGCAGCATCACCGGCATGAGCGGCGACCGCGACAAGGTCAACCCGCTCAACGCCGACGGCAGCCGCCCGACCGAGGCCAAGCGCAGCGACAGCGTCAACGGCTGGGCCACGGACCTGGGCGTGCGCCTGCGCCTCGACCCGCAGTGGCAGGTCGGCGCCGCCTACGCCCGCGCCAGCGCCGACTACGAACAGAACGGCCTGGAATCCAACCGCTCGAACTACACCGGCACCCGCTCGCGGGTGCACCGCTTCGGCGAAGCGTTCCGCGGCGAGATGAACAACCTGCAGACCGCCACCCTGTTCGGTTCCTGGATGCTCAACGACCAGTACGACGCCAGCCTGATCTACCACAAGTTCTGGCGCGTGGACGGCAACAAGCCGGTGGGCAGCAACGGCATCAACGCCGTCGAGAACAACACCGACGACGTGACCGGCGCGATCCTGTCCAGCACCTCCCTGCCGCTGGACGACGGCAAGAAGGACATGGGCCAGGAGATGGATCTGGTGGTCACCAAGTACTTCAAGCAAGGCCTGCTGCCGGCGGCGCTGAGCCAGTCCATCGACGAGCCGTCGGCGCTGGTGCGCTTTCGCGGCGGCGTGTTCAAGCCCGGCGACGCCTACGGCAGCCAGGTCGACTCGTACATGCACCGCGCGTTCATCGACGTGATCTGGCGCTTCTGATGCAGACCGCCAAGGGAGTGCCCGACATGAACAACCCAAGGAAAGGCCCGCTCGGCCTGTTGGCCGGCGCCCTGCTGCTGGCCAGCGCCGGCGCCTTCGCCACGGTCGAGCCGGCGAAGCCGGTGACCCTGGCCAAAGGGCTGCAGCAGGCCAAGACCTACACCGTCAGCAGCGCCCCGACCGAGGCGCTGGAGCTGGCCGAGCCGAAGCTGCCCGACCTCTCCGGCTACACCGCCGGGGCCGCCGCCGCGAAGATCGTGCGCAGCAAGCCGGGCAAGGTCAGCGTACGCCGGATGATGCAGGAAGACGCCCTGAAGGACTTCATCGGCGGCGACAACAAGATGGCCGAATGGGTGGTGCGCCAGCACGGCATCCCCCAGGCGATCTTCGTCGACGACGGCTACATGAACCTCAAGGAACTGGCGCAGAAGCTGCCCAAGCAATACCTCAGCGAAACCGCGCCGGGCGTGTACCTGGCCAGGCTGCCGATCGTCGTCGGCCGCAAAGGCATCCTCGAGATCGACGGCCAGACCCAGGAACTGCGCCTGTCCCAGGAAGCCGGCTCGTTCCTCGTCAACGACGGCCAGCTGTTCGTGCGCGACACCCGGGTCACCGGCTGGCGCGAGAAGGACAACGGTCCGGCGACGTTCCGCTCGCCCAAGGAATTCCGTCCGTTCCTGCTCGCCTGGGGCGGCACCGAGACCTACATCGTCAACAGCAAGATGGCCAGCTTCGGCTACGCCAACAGCAAGTCCTACGGCGTGAGCATTTCCCAGTACACGCCGAACATGGCCAAGGTGCTCAAGCGTCCCGAGCCGACCGGCTGGATCGTCGGCTCCGAGTTCTCGGACATGTGGTACGGCTTCTACTGCTACGAGACCCGCGACTTCGTGGTCAAGGGCAACACCTACAAGGACAACATCGTCTACGGCATCGACCCCCACGACCGCTCCCACGGCCTGGTCATCGCCGAAAACACCGTCCACGGCACGAAGAAGAAGCACGGGATCATCATCTCCCGCGAGGTGAACGACAGCTTCATCTTCAACAACAAGAGCTTCGACAACCACCTCTCGGGGCTGGTGATCGACCGCAACAGCGTGAACAACGTGATCGCCCACAACGAGATCTACCGCAACCACACCGACGGCATCACCCTCTACGAGTCCGCCGACAACCTGCTGTGGGGCAACAAGGTCATCAGCAACAAGCGCCACGGCATCCGCATCCGCAACAGCGTGAACATCCGCCTGTACGAGAACGTCGCCATGGCCAACGGCCTGACCGGCGTCTACGGCCACATCAAGGACCTGACCGACACCGACCGCGACATCAAGCTCGACCCGTTCGACGCCCAGGTCTCGCTGATCGTGGTCGGCGGCGAACTGGCGGCCAACGGCAGCGGCCCGATGGCCATCGACTCGCCGCTGAGCGTGGAGCTGTACCGCGTCTCGATGCTGGCGCCGACCAAATCCAGCGGCATCAGCTTCAACGGCGTCCTGGGCGAGCGCCAGGACGAAATTCTCGACCTGCTGGTGCGCCAGCAGAAAGCCGTGCTGATCGACCCCGTCGAACGCCAGACCGAACTGCGGGACTGAGGACTTTTTATGCACCCACACCTGATCAAACTGCTCAGCCTGTCGGCCCTGACCGTGGGCATCCTGGCGGCCAGCGACGGCGCCGGCGCAGACGAGGCAAAAGCCCCTTCGTTCACCGCCGAGCCGTGCTGCAGCCTGTGCCCCGCCGCCCACGACCCGAAGAACTACACCACCCGCTACCAGCAGAACTTCACCACCTTGGTGCAGGCGCAGGGCGACTGGCTGTTCCGCACCCGGGAAGACCTGCGCACCGAATTCGACACCACCCCCGCCGGCTACCGCCGCCTGCAGCAGCTGCACGATGCGTTCAAGAGCAAGGGCGTGGAACTGGTGATCGTCTACCAGCCGACCCGTGGCCTGGTGAACCGCAACAAGCTCAACCCGCAGGACAAGGCCGCCTTCGACTACGAGAAGGCGCTGGGCAACTACAAGACCATGCTCGGCCGCTTCGCCAAGATGGGCTACGTGGTGCCGGACCTGTCGCCGCTCACCGACGAATCGCTGCCCGAGACCCTGCCCGCCCACGATTTCTATTTCCGCGGCGACCAGCACTGGACGCCCTACGGCGCCCAGCGCACGGCGAAGATCGTCGCCGAGCAGGTCAAGCGGATCCCGGCCTTCGCCGACATCCCCAAGCGCGAGTTCGAGACCAAGCGCTCCGGGCGCATGGGCAAGACCGGCACCCTGCACAACATGGCCGGGCAACTGTGCGGCACCAGCTACGCGATCCAGTACATGGACCAGTTCACCACCGAGCCCAAGGGCGAGGCCGGCGACGGCGACCTGTTCGGCGACAGCGGCAACCCGCAGATCACCCTGGTGGGCACCTCCCACAGCGGCAAGAACTACAACTTCGCCGGTTTCCTCGAAGAGGCCATCGGCGCCGACATCCTCAACGTCGCGTTCCCCGGCGGCGGCCTGGAAGGCTCGATGCTGCAGTACCTGGGCAGCGACGAGTTCCAGAAGTCGCCGCCCAAGATCCTCATCTGGGAGTTCTCGCCGCTGTACCGCCTCGACCAGGAAACCATCTACCGCCAGATGATGGCGCTGCTGGACAACGGCTGCGAGGGCAAGGACGCGCAGATGAGCGCCAGCGCGACGCTCAAGCCGGGCAAGAACGAACTGCTGGTCAACAGCAAGAACCTGAACCTGCAGAACAACGGCCATCAGGTCGACATCCGCTTCGCCGACACCTCGGTGAAGACCCTGCACGCCACCCTCTGGTACATGAACGGCCGCCACGAGGACATCAAGATCGAGAAGCCGGAAACCTCCGACACCGACGGGCGTTTCGCCTTCGAATTGCGCACGGACGAGGACTGGGCCACGCAGAACCTGCTGGCCGTGGAAGTCCAGGGCCCGGACGCGGGCGCCGAGCCGCAGAAGGTCGAAGCGAAAATCTGCAAACGCAACGTATTCCCGGGCGCCGGGTCGCAAACCGCCCAGCTCGGGCAATGAGGTCTGCCATGCGAAACCGAACGATCAAACACCTGCTTGCGCCGTCCCTGCTGACCCTGGCGATGTTCGCCGGGGCCACCCAGGCCGCCGCGCCGCTGCGTCCGCCCCAGGGCTACTTCGCGCCTGTGGACAAGTTCAAGACCGGCGACAAGAGCGAAGGCTGCGACGCCATGCCGGCGCCCTACACCGGCCCGCTGCAGTTTCGCAGCAAGTACGAAGGCTCGGACAAGGCCCGCGCCACCCTCAACGTGCAGTCGGAGAAAGCCTTCCGCGACAGCACCGCCGACATCACCAAGCTTGAGCGCGGCACCGCCAAGCGGGTGATGCAGTTCATGCGCGACGGCCGCCCGGAGCAGCTCGACTGCACGCTCGACTGGCTGACCGCCTGGGCCCGGGCCGATGCGCTGATGTCCAGGGACTTCAACCACACCGGCAAGTCGATGCGCAAATGGGCGCTGGGCAGCATGGCGTCCTCGTACATCCGCCTGAAGTTCTCCGACTCGCACCCGCTGGCCCAGCATCAGCAGGAAGCCCGGGAGATCGAGGCCTGGTTCAGCAAACTGGCGGACCAGGTGGTGAGCGACTGGGACAACCTGCCGCTGGCGCAGACCAACAACCACTCCTACTGGGCCGCGTGGTCGGTGATGGCGACGGCCATCGCCACCGACCGCCGCGACCTGTTCGACTGGGCGGTGAAGGAATACAAGGTCGGCGCCGGCCAGATCGACGCCGACGGCTACCTGCCCAACGAACTCAAGCGCCAGCAGCGCGCCCTGGCCTACCACAACTACGCCCTGCCGCCGCTGGCGATGATCGCCAGCTTCGCCCAGGTCAACGGCGTGGACCTGCGCCAGGAGAACAACGGCGCCCTCAAGCGCCTGGGCGACCGGGTGCTGGCCGGCGTGAAGGATCCCGACGCCTTCGAAGCCAAGAACGGCAAGCAGCAGGACATGACCGACCTGAAGCAAGACATGAAATTCGCCTGGCTCGAACCGTTCTGCAGCCTCTACGCCTGTGCGCCGGATGTGCTGGAGAAGAAGCACGGCATGCAGCCGTTCAAGACCTTCCGCCTGGGCGGCGACCTGACCAAGGTCTACGACCCGTCGCACGAGAAGGGCAACAAGGGTTCGTGAAGTTCGGCACAACACCCTGTGGGAGCTGGCTTGCCGGCGATTGCAATCTGACATTCAGCATCGATGTCGACTGACACGCCGCCATCGCTGCGGTGCGGCGACCCGACAAGCCAGCTCCCACAGGGGACGGTGTCAGGTTTGAGATTTGTGAGTTGACCCTCCGGTTTCACGTGGGGGGGTTTGGGGGGGCCTTGGCCCTTGACTGTGGCTTCAAACATGGAGAAACCGGGATGGTCTTTTCATCCAACGTGTTCCTGTTCCTGTTCTTGCCGATCTTCCTCGGCCTGTACTACCTGAGCGGGCAACGCTACCGCAACCTGCTGCTGCTGATCGCCAGCTACGTGTTCTACGCCTGGTGGCGGGTGGACTTCCTGGCGCTGTTCGCCGGCGTCACCCTGTGGAACTACTGGATCGGCCTGAAGGTCGGCGCCGCCGGCGTGAAGAGCAAGCCGGCCCAGCGCTGGCTGCTGCTCGGCGTGGCGGTGGACCTGTGCATCCTGGGCTACTTCAAGTACGCCAACTTCGGCGTCGACAGCCTCAACGCGATCATGACGTCGTTCGGCCTGGAGCCGTTCATCCTCACCCACGTGCTGTTGCCGATCGGCATCTCGTTCTACATCTTCGAGTCCATCAGCTACATCATCGACGTGTACCGCGGCGACACCCCGGCCACCCGCAACCTGATCGACTTTGCGGCGTTCGTGGCGATCTTCCCGCACCTGATCGCAGGTCCCGTGCTGCGTTTCCGCGACCTCGCCGACCAGTTCAACCACCGCACCCACACCCTCGACAAGTTCTCCGAAGGCTGCACACGGTTCATGCAGGGTTTCATCAAGAAGGTGTTCATTGCCGACACCCTGGCGGTGGTGGCCGACCATTGCTTCGCCCTGCAACACCCGACCACGGGCGACGCCTGGCTCGGCGCGCTGGCGTACACCGCGCAGCTGTATTTCGACTTCTCCGGTTACAGCGACATGGCCATCGGTCTGGGCCTGATGATGGGTTTCCGTTTCATGGAAAACTTCAAGCAGCCGTACATCAGCCAGTCGATCACCGAGTTCTGGCGCCGCTGGCACATCAGCCTGTCGACCTGGCTGCGCGACTACCTCTACATCACCCTGGGCGGCAACCGCAAAGGCACGCTGATGACCTATCGCAACCTGTTCCTGACCATGTTGCTGGGTGGTCTGTGGCACGGCGCGAACATCACCTACATCGTCTGGGGTGCGTGGCACGGCATGTGGTTGGCGATTGAAAAAATGCTCGGCATCAACACCTCGCCGCGCAGCCTCAACCCGATCCGCTGGGCCCTGACCTTCCTGCTCGTGGTCATGGGCTGGGTGATCTTCCGTGCCGAGAACCTGCACGTCGCCGGGCGCATGTACGGTGCGATGTTCAGCTTCGGCGACTGGTCGCTGTCGGAACTCAACCGCGCCAGCCTCACCGGCCTGCAAGTCGCAACACTGGTGTTGGCTTATCTGACCCTGGCGTTCTTCGGCCTGCGTGATCTGTACACCGGCAAGGCACCGGTCAAGAGCAAGCCTGAAGTGAACGTGGAAAGCGACGGCCCTGCCGGCGCCCAACCGGGCCTGATCAAGGCCGCACCCGGCGAAAACCCGCAAAGCATCCATGAACCCGGCTACACCGTCGGCGTCGATGCCCAGGTGCAACCGGCTTACTGGACAGCCGACTGGCCGCGCTACGCGATGCGCGCCCTGGTGCTGCTGCTGTTCATCGCCTCGATTCTCAAACTCTCGGCGCAGAGCTTCTCGCCGTTCCTTTACTTCCAGTTCTGAGGGATCTGCCATGACCCGCTCATTACGCATGTTCTACATCGCCCTGTTTCTGCTGACCTTGCTGGTGCTCGGCCTGTGGTCGATGCGCAGCTTCTTCGGCTTCAGCACCCACGCCGACGCCACGGTGCTCAACGGCCGCTGGACCAAGGCCGTGGAAACCCATTACGACGACGCGTTTCCGATCAAGCGCCTGGGCACCAACCTGTGGGCCGCGCTGGACTTCAAGCTGTTCAACGAAGGCCGTCCGGGCGTGGTCCTCGGCCGTGACCAGTGGCTGTACAGCGACGAGGAGTTCAACCCGATCGTCAACGAAGAGCTGAACCTGCAAGGCAACTACGCGCTGGTCGAAGGCGTGCGCCAGACCCTGAAAGCGAAAGGCGTGAAACTGGTGATGGCCATCGTGCCGGCCAAAGTACGCCTGTACCCGGAACACCTCGGCGAAGTGAAGCCCGCGAGCATCCATGCCAACCTCTACCAGGACTTCCACGCCCGTGTCGCGGCGGACAAGATCCTCGCCCCGGACCTGCTCGGCCCGCTGCAAAAGGCCAAGCAGAACGGTCAGCAAGTGTTCCTGCGCACCGACACCCACTGGACACCGGAAGGTGCCGAGATCGCCGCCGACACCCTGGCCAAGACCATCGCCGACAAGTTCCCCTTGAGCGGCGAGCCGCAGCGCTTCGTCACCACGCCGGCCGAGAAGGTCACGCACAAGGGCGACCTGCGCCTGTTCCTGCCGCTGGATCCGCTGTTCGAGAACCTGATGCCGGCCAAGGAACCGTTGCAGAAGCGCAACACCGTGGCCGCTGACGAACAGCCGGCCGGCGACGACGCCCTGTTCGCCAGCCGCGAAGTGCCGGTGGCGCTGATCGGCACCAGCTACAGCGCCAACCCCAACTGGAACTTCCTCGGCGCGCTCAAGCAGGCGCTCAACAGCGACGTGGTCAGTTACGCCGAAGACGGCCACGGCCCGATCCTGCCGATGCTCAGCTACCTCAAAAGCGACGACTTCAAGAACAGCCCGCCCCAGGTGCTGATCTGGGAGTTCCCTGAACGATATCTGCCTGTGAACAACGAAATCGGCGACGCCGACCCGCAGTGGGTCGCAGAGCTCAAACAAGCCGGCGCGCGCCAACAGAACGTAGCTGTGAACACTTCATCCGAGACGCCCGACCGGGCGCAAAACTGAAAGAGAGGTACACCATGACTTTCACTCCAACTCCGCGTCGTCTCGCCCAACGCCTTGCCCTCGTCGCCGGCCTGAGCGTGCTGTCGGTCCAGGCGTTCGCCGGCGGCGACGCCGCGCTCTACGGCCCGACCGCGCCCAAAGGTTCGACCTTCGTGCGCGTCTACAACGCCAGCAACGCCGAAGTCAGCGCCACCGTCGGCAGCACCAGCCTGAGCGACATCGCCCCGCTGGCCAGCAGCGACTTCAGCTTCATGCCCGGCGGCGACTACAGCGCCAAGGTCGGCAGCCAGACCCTGCCGGTGAAACTGGCCGGCGACCACTACTACACCCTGGTCAACAACGCTTCCGGCGCGCCGCAACTGATCGAGGAGCCGCCGTTCAAGAACAAGCAGAAATCCCTGGTGCGCGTGCAGAACCTCAGCGACAAGCCGCTGACCCTCAAGACCGCCGACGGCAAGACCGAAGTGGTGCCGAACGTGGCCGCCAAGGGCCGCGGCGAACGGGAGATCAACCCGGTGAAGGTCAGCCTGGCGCTGTACGAAGGCGACAAGAAAGTCGGCGACGTCAAACCGGTCGCCCTGGAACGCGGTGAAGCCGCCGTGCTGTACGTCACCGGAACTGGCAGCAGCCTCTCGCCGGTGTGGGTGAAACGCCCGGTATCGACGCGCTGACGCGCGAGCTATCAGCTTCAAGCCACAAGCCACAAGCTGCAAGCTGCAAGTGAAGGGCTTTTGACTGGCCGCTTGCGGCTTGTGGCTCCCAACTGAATTTTATGGAGTAAACAATATGATTCCGGTGATCTTGTCAGGTGGTAGCGGTTCACGTCTCTGGCCGCTGTCGCGTAAGCAATTCCCTAAGCAATTCCTCGCCCTGACCGGCGAACACACCCTGTTCCAGCAAACCCTCGAACGCCTGGTGTTCGAAGGCATGGACACACCTATCGTGGTCTGCAACAAGGAGCACCGTTTCATCGTCAACGAGCAGTTGGCCGCACGCAATCTGGAAAGCCAGCGCATCCTGATGGAGCCGTTCGGTCGCAACACTGCGCCGGCTGTCGCGTTGACCGCGATGATGCTGGTCAATGAAGGTCGCGACGAGCTGATGCTGGTGCTGCCCGCCGACCATGTGCTGGAAGATCAGAAAGCCCTGCAACGTGCCCTGGCACTGGCTACCGTCGCCGCCGAGAACGGCGAGATGGTGCTGTTCGGCGTGCCGGCCACCAAACCGGAGACCGGCTACGGCTACATCAAGTCGGTCAGCGATGCGCTGCTGCCCGAAGGCGTCAGCCGCGTCTCGCACTTCGTGGAGAAGCCCGACGTCAAGCGCGCCACCGAATACGTCGAGTCCGGCGGCTACTACTGGAACAGCGGCATGTTCCTGTTCCGCGCCAGCCGCTTCCTCGAAGAGTTGAAAAAGCACGACCCGGACATCTACGACACCTGCCTGCTGACCCTGGAGCGCAGCGTCCAGGACCCCGACACCATCACCTTCGACGAAGCCACCTTCGCCTGCTGCCCGGACAACTCCATCGACTACTCGGTGATGGAAAAGACCCAACGCGCCTGCGTGGTGCCGCTGACCGCCGGCTGGAGCGACGTGGGCTGCTGGTCGTCGCTGTGGGAGGTCAACGAGAAAGACGCCAACGGCAACGTCAGCAAGGGCGACGTGGTGATCCAGGACAGCAAGAACTGCATGATCCACGGCAACGGCAAACTGGTGTCGGTGATCGGCCTGGAAAACATCGTCGTGGTGGAAACCAAGGACGCCATGATGATCGCCCACAAGGACAAGGTCCAGGGCGTCAAGCAGATGGTCAACACCCTCAATGAACAGGGCCGCAGCGAAACCCAGAACCACTGCGAGGTCTACCGTCCGTGGGGCTCCTACGACTCGGTGGACATGGGCGGCCGGTTCCAGGTCAAGCACATCTCGGTCAAGCCGGGCGCGTGCCTGTCGCTGCAGATGCACCACCACCGCGCCGAACACTGGATCGTGGTCAGCGGCACCGCCGAAGTCACCTGCGACGAGAACGTGTTCCTGCTCACCGAGAACCAGTCCACCTACATCCCGATCGCCTCGGTGCACCGCCTGCGCAACCCGGGCAAGATCCCGCTGGAGATCATCGAAGTGCAATCGGGCTCGTACCTGGGCGAGGACGACATCGAGCGCTTCGAAGACATCTACGGCCGCTCCACCCCGGTCGAGCGCGGCGTGTCGGTGAAAACCATCGCGCAGTGATCGGCCTGCCGTGACAAAAGCCCCCGCCCGCCCCGCTGCGTCCCCTATCCGCAGCGGGGCGGGCGGGGGCTTTTTTCTGAGGCTTTCGTAGCCTGGTCCGGCGTCATCGCAAACCACTTGCCATTCGCCAACCTCACCTACGCTTAGGTAGGATGCCCTTCTCTCTCTGCGAGGTTTCGCGACATGTTCATCGGCGTCCTGCTGGTCATCACCTGGCTGATCCTGCTGCTGCGCTATCCCGCCAAGGCCTTGCCGGTCTCGGCGGCGGCGGCCGTCGGGCTGGGGCTGGTGGCGATGTGGGTGGTGTGGCTGGACAACCGCGAGGTCAAGCAACTGGCGCGCCTTGAGCTGCGCATCGCTTATGCCCCCGAGCACTGTCCCGCCGACCGTCCGTTGCTGCTCAAGATGAACAACGGCAACGACGTGCCGCTGACCGAACTGCGCTGGCGCATCGCTGCGTATGCGCCGGGCGACACGGTCAACCTGGCCGACAACCAGTACACCGCCCCGCGCTACCGCGGCCCCGGCGAACTGCAGCCCGGCGGCAACTGGGAAGACTGCCTGCCGCTGCCGCCGCTGCGCCCCGGTTACCGCCCGCAGACCCTGGAGTTTCGCGCCGAGCGGTTGCAGGGTAGTTTCTCCGACTGATCCCCCTCACTTCCGCATAAGGAATGCGCCATGCCCGTTGCACTGATCACCGGTTGTTCCAGCGGCATCGGCCGCGCCCTCGCCGACGCCTTCAAGGCCGCCGGCTATGACGTCTGGGCCAGTGCGCGCAAGGCCGAAGACGTCGCCGCGCTGAGTGCCGCCGGCTTCACCGCCGTGCAGCTGGACGTCAACGACGGCGCGGCGCTGGAGCAATTGGGCGAACGGCTGAACCACGAGCGCGGCGGCCTCGACGTGCTGATCAACAACGCCGGCTACGGCGCCATGGGCCCGCTGCTCGACGGCGGCGTGGCGGCCATGCAGCGCCAGTTCGAGACCAACGTGTTCTCGATTGTCGGTGTGACCCGCGCGCTGTTCCCGGTGCTGCGCCGGGCCAGGGGGCTGGTGGTGAACATCGGCAGCGTGTCGGGCGTGCTGGTCACGCCGTTCGCCGGCGCCTACTGCGCCTCGAAGGCGGCGGTGCACGCCTTGAGCGACGCGTTGCGCATGGAGCTGGCGCCGTTCGGCATCCGGGTGACGGAAGTCCAGCCCGGCGCCATCGAATCCAGCTTCGCCAAGAACGCCGGGCATGAGGCCGAGCAACTGATCACCGAGCAGTCGCCGTGGTTTGCGCTGCGCGAAGGGATCCGCGCGCGGGCCAAGGCGTCCCAGGACAAGCCGACCCCGGCCCGGGAGTTTGCCGCCGAACTGCTCAAGGCCGTGCAGCAGGCCAAACCGCCAAGGCTGGTCCGCATCGGCAACGGCAGCCGGGCGCTGCCGTTGCTGGCGACCTGGCTGCCCAAAGGCCTGCTGGAATCGACGCTGATGAAGCGGTTCGGGCTGCGCGCAAGCCTCTGACGGCGACCGGCGAAATGGCCGAACCGGCCGATCCACGCGTCAACACAACCGACTGACCCCCGTGGCGAGGGAGCTCGCTCCCTCGCCACACAATGTCAGCCGGATCATTGGCCGTCGGTCTGCTTCACCACCACCGTGCAGGTGATCCCCGCCGCCAGCAGCACCCCCTCCGGCACCTCGTCGATGTGAATGCGCACCGGCACCCGCTGGGCCAGGCGCACCCAGTTGAACGTCGGGTTGACGTCGGCGATCAGCTCGCGGCTTTCCGGGTTGTCGCGGTCGTAGATGCCGCGGGAAATGCTCTCCACATGGCCCTTGAGGACTTCGCCGCTCATCAGCTGCATGTCGGCCCGGTCGCCCACGCGCACGTGGGGCAGCTTGGTCTCTTCGAAGAAGCCGTAGACCCAGAACGAGTTCATGTCGACCACGGCCATCTTCGCCTCGCCGATGCGCGCGTAGTCGCCGCGGTGGACGTTGAGGTTGGTCACGTAGCCGTCCACCGCCGCCCGCACTTCGGTGCGCTTGAGGTTGAGTTCGGCGGCCTCCAGCTGCGCCTGGGCGTGCTGGTAGTCGGCCAGGGCCGAGTCGGCGATGTTGCTGGCGTCGTCGCGGTTTTCCTTGGAGATCACCAGGTTGTCCAGGTCGGCGCGGCGGTGGGCGTTGACCTTGCGCATCTCCCACGTCGCCTTGCGCGAGGCCACCAGGGCCTGCGCCTGCTTGACCGCCAACCGGTAGTGCTCAGGGTCGATCTGCATCAGCAGGTCGCCCTTCTTCACCAACTGGTTGTCGCGCACCGGCACATCGACCACCTCGCCGGTGACGTCGGCGGCGACGTTGATGATGTCCGCCCGCACCCGGCCGTCGCGGGTCCACGGGGTGTTCATGTAGTGCTCCCACAGGGTGCGCCCGGTCCACAGCGCCAGGGCCAGCACCAGCAGGGTCGCGAGCAGGCTGAAAAACTTTTTCATCAAGACCTTCTTCAGAGTTGGAGAGTCAACGGTAAACGGTCAGCGCCATCGCGCCGAACAGACAAGTGAACAGGCTCAGGCGCAGCAGCGCCGGGTGCCAGAAGAAGCGGTACAGGTCGAACCCCGACAGGAAGCGGTCCAGCGCCCAGGCCAGCGCCGCGGCGACGAAGAACATCAGGGTCATGGTCGGCATGTACACGCCGTGGAAGGCGATTTCACGGGGCATGGGCAAGTCCTTCGGGCTTGGCGGCCGCGTAGGCGGCGAGCGGTGATTGCGGGTCGAGCAACGAAGTGCGGATGAAGTGCAGGTAGCTTTTCACCCGGCGCAGCGCCGAGGTGTCGAAGTGCGGCGCGAACGGCTCGTCGGTGGCGGCGACGCGGCCGATCGCGTGATCCACCGCCACCAGCGCCCGCTCCAGGTTGCTGGCGTTGGGTTGCAGGAACAGCCGCACCAGCGCCCGCCCCATCACCCGGATCGCCTGGCGCCACGGCTGGGATTCGGCGTACGCCGGGTGCACCGGCAAGATCGCCTGCTCCTTGCGCAGCTCGATGATCGCGTGGCCCACCTCCAGCACCACGAACATCCAGCGCAGCAGCTTTTTCTGCACCAGCGGCTGGCCGGTCGCCAGGCCGTAGGCCTGGTGCATCAGGTCGCGGGTGCGGCTTTCGAACCCTGAGGCCAGGCCCTTGAGCTTGCCGCTGATCGCATACACCACCTGGCCGCGCAGGTCCTGCTCCAGCCGTTTCCACAGCCAGCGGCTGTTGGGCGGCAGGATGATCGCCCCGGCGGCGGCGCACACCAGCATGCCCATGACCATGGCGATGTAGTCGTTGATGAAGGTGTACGGGTTGTAGATGGTCAGGTTGTCCGGCACCGAGCCGGTGCTGAAAAAGATCAGCAGCCCGAGGCCGACCCCGGCGTACTGCGGGCGCGACGCCAGGAACGAGCCGAGCACGATCACCGGCGCCAGCATCACGCACAGCAGCGCGAAGCCGTCGATCCACGGGAAGATGAAGAACATCTCGACGAAGCCGATCAGTGCGCCGAGGAACGTGCCGCACGCCATCTGGAACGCCATGCGCTTGGGGTTCGGCGTGGCGGCGGACAGGCCCACGGTGGCGGCGGCGATCAGGGTCATGGTCGCGCCGCTCGGCCACGCGGTGGCCACCCAGTAGCTGCCCAGCACGATCAGGATGAACGAGGCGCGGATCCCCGAAGCGGCCGCCGCCCACCAACTGGTCTGCGGGGTGAACGGCTCGTCCCAGCGCTCGCGCTCGTGGGTGTGGTCGGCCAGCGACGCGTGGGTCTGTGCATAACCGTGCAGGTCATCGACGAAGCGGTAGAGCAACTCGTACGCAGTGTGGAAATCCAGCAGCTCGGCCTCGCTCGGGCCGGTCTCCTGGAACGCCGCCCGCAGGCTGCGCACCCGAGCCGGCAGGCCTTCCTTGTAGGCCGCGAGCGCCGTCACCAGGCGCGCCGCATCGGGGCTGGTCAGGGCCCGGCCGCTGAAACCGTCGAGCACTTCGGCCAGGTCCTGCAGACCCGGTTTGATGGCCGCCACGACGTGTTCCTCACCGTTGCCGCGCAAGCGTTCGAGCAACTGATGCAGGGCGTTGAAACGGGTGGTGATGCCCATGAACTCGCTGTTCAGGCGGCTCAACCGGCCGTTGCGCCGACGCATGTGCGGGTCTTCGAACACCGTCACGCTGCGCAGGCCTTCCAGGCCCACGGCCTCGGCGATGAAGCGCACGTTGCTGGCCTCGAACGACTCAGGCTTGCTGCGCCCGCGCAGGCCGTCGGTGACGAACAACGCGAACACGCCGAAACGCTGGTACAGGGCGTTGCGCATGGCGGCGCTGGCGGTCTGCGGCAGGATCGCGGCGCTGACCAGGGTGGAGCAGAGAATCCCCAGGGAGATCTCCAGCACCCGCCACACCGCCGCCATGAACGCGCCGTCCGGGTGCGCCAGCGCCGGCAGGCCGACCATCGCCGCCGTGTACCCGGCCAGCACGAAACCGTAGGCGCGGAAGTTGCGGCAACGGGCGGCGCCGGCCGAGCAGATGCCGACCCAGATCGCCAGCGAGCCCAGGAACAGTTCGGTGTTCTGGGCGAACAGCGCGATCAGCGTGACCATCATCGCCGAACCGGCCAATGTGCCGAGGAACCGGTAGAAACTCTTGGCGAACACCTGGCCGCTCTGCGGCTGCATGACGATGAACACGGTGATCATCGCCGTGCGCGGCTGCGGCAGCTCCAGGCGCATCGCCAACCACAGGGTGAGGAACGCGGCGATCAGCACCTTGAAGATGTAGACCCAGGTCACGCCGTCGCTGCGTGCCCAGTCGAAGAAACCCCGGCGCCATTCCAGGGAGTGCAGCCAGCGCAGGGGGGCGGGCATGGGAGTCATTCGAATATGCTCAAGAAATCAGTCTGGACTCAGAACTTGTGGGAGCTGGCTGGCTAGCGAAGGCGGCGTCACATTCAACCGTGAGGTCGCCTGACCCAGCGCATTCGCGGGCAAGCCCGCTCCCACACCGGGGGGTGTTCACCGCAGCAGCGCCGGGGTTTTCGGGGCCTGGGTCTGCTCAGCCGTCGGCACATCGTTGCCCGCACCGAGCCCGCCGCCCAACGCCGTCACCAATTGCGCATGGGCGCTCAACCGCGCCGCCTGCACCTGCTGCTGCACCTGTTGCTGCTTGAACAGCAGGGTCTGGGCGTTGAGCACGTTGAGGTAATCGGTGAGCCCGCGCCGATAGGCGACCATCGCGATGTCGTAGGTCTTCTGCGCGGCGGCCACGGACTCGGCCGCGAACGTCTGCTGCTTGTCCATCGACTCGCGGCGGATCAACTGGTCGGAGAGGTTCTTCAGCGCGTTGACCAGGGTCTGGTTGTAGTGCGCCACTGCGATGTCGTAGCCGGCGGCCGCTTCACCCAACTCAGCGCGCAAGCGCCCGCCGTCGAAAATCGGCAGCGAGATCGCCGGCCCCACGGTGTAGTTGAGCTTCTTGCCGGTCAGGAACTCCAGCGCTCCGCCGCCGGTGGCCATGTAGCCGAGGCTGCCGACCAGATCGACGTTGGGGTAGAACCCGGCATGCGCCACGTCGATGCCACGGGCCTGCGCCGCCACCTGCCAGCGGCTGGCGACCACGTCCGGGCGCTGGCCGAGCAGTTCGGCGGGCAGCGCCGACGGCAGCTTCAGCGCCGTGCCCAGGGACAGGGTCGGCCGCTGCAACTGCGCGCCCTCCCCCGGCCCCTTGCCGGCCAGCGCGGCGATCTGGTTGCGGCTCAGGGCGATGGCTTCGTCCAGCGCATCCAGTTGCCGGTGGGTTTCCGGCAATGGCGTTTCGGCCTGGCTGACTTCGAAATGGGTGCCGATCCCGCCGTTCAGGCGTTTTTGCGCCAGGTCCAGAATCTGCTGTTGCTGCGCCAGCGTCGCGGCGACGATGTCGCGCTGGGCGTAATGCAGCGACAGCTCGATGTAGGCCAGCACCAGGTTGTTCTGCAGTTCGAGCCGGGCCTGCTGCGCCTCGGCCGCCGTCATGTGCGCCAGGTCCACCGCCCGTTCGGTGCTGTTGCGGTCCCGGCCCCAGAGGTCCAGGTCGTAACTGAAGCCCAACGCGGCGTTGTTGTCCCAGGTGGTGGTGTTGGCCAGCTCGCCCGGGCCGTAGAACTGATCGGTCGGCCAGTTGTGGCGCTTGAGCGTGGACTGCCCGTTGACCTGCAGCGACTCGGCGGCTTCGGCCGCACCGGCCATCGCCCTGGCCTGGCGCACCCGCGCGGCGGCCATGGCCAGGCTCGGGCTGCCTTGCACGGCCTGGTCGATCCAGCGGTTCAGCTGCGGGTCGCCAAAGGCTTGCCACCATTGCGTGGCGGGCCAGTTTGCGTCACGGGCGGCGTGGGCGATGGCGTCGTCGGTGGCCAGTGCGTTGGCCTCCAGCGCCTTGCCCTGCGGGGCGATCCCGCCGGTTCCGATGCAGCCGCCAAGACCCAGGGTAAAAGCCAGAACACTGAGCGGCAAAAGCGCTCTGTTGATGCGACGCGGCACTGCTGCGACTTCCTGAAAGAGGGGAAAAGCGGGGAACCTGTGGGAGCGGCGACGGAGCGGTTGCCTGCCGGCGCGGTAGCACACCCGACCGCCGGATCCGTTGACCTGGCGCATGCGCAAGCACACCCCATTCCCACTTCGGCGCAATTCTATGAGGGCGCCCGGACCGCGATAAGCTGGGATTCCTGTGAATCTTTGTTACCGTTAACGAGATAATCCCTAAGTCGGGGGTCTCGCCTTTGAAACTTCATGTCACAATTTGCCATCTCCCTTGAGAGCACCCCATGGACACATTGCAAAACATGCGTGCCTTCAGTTGCGTGGCCGAGGCCGGCAGTTTCACCGCCGCCGCCGTGCAGCTCGACACCACCACGGCCAACGTCTCGCGCGCGGTCTCCAACCTTGAGGCCCACCTGCAAACCCGCCTGCTCAACCGCACCACCCGGCGCATCGCCCTGACCGAGGCCGGCAAGCGCTACCTGCTGCGCTGCGAGCAGATCCTGGCCTACGTGGAAGAGGCCGAAGCCGAGGCCAGCGACGCCCACTCGCGCCCGGCCGGGCAGCTCAAGGTCCACACCATGACCGGCATCGGCCAGCACTTCGTCATCGACGCCATCGCCCGCTACCGCAAGACCCACCCGGACGTGACCTTCGACCTGACCCTGGCCAACCGCGTGCCGGACCTGCTCGACGAGGGCTACGACGTGTCCCTGGTGCTGGCCAGCGAACTGCCGGACTCCGGCTTCGTCTCCCAGCGCCTGGGCATCACCTACAGCATCGTCTGCGCCTCGCCCGCCTACGTGAAGGCCAACGGCTGCCCGCAGAAGCCCAGCGACCTGCTCAACCATGCCTGCCTGCGCCTGGTGAGCCCGGTCATCCCGTTGGAGAAATGGGCCTTCGACGGCCCGGAAGGCCAGGAGATGGTGACCATCAACAGCTCGCCGTTCCTGGTGAACTCGGCCGACGCGATGAAAACCGCGATCATCAGCGGCATGGGCATCGGCGTGCTGCCGGTGTACGCCGCCATCGAAGCGCTGCGCAACGGCTCGCTGGTGCGGGTGATGCCCAACTACCGCTCCCAGGAGCTGAACCTGTACGCCATCTACCCGTCGCGCCAGTACCTGGACGCGAAGATCAAGACCTGGGTGGAGTACCTGCGCGGCTCGCTGCCGGAGATCCTCTCGGCGCACCAGGCGGAACTGGCGGCCTACGAAATGAGCGGCAGCCTGGGCGGCGTGCGGCTGGCGAACTGAGTTCGGCGTCCTACAGACGGGGTGGTTTGCGCGGATGTTTCCGACAGGTTTTGACGGTTGTCGGTCGGAAATGCGCTGGATAGGCTTTGGGGGTCGCTGACAGATTCAGTGACCGGGCTTGGTCGTCCGGGTTTAGAATGGCGCGCTTTTCAGCCTGCTTAATGGCGAACTGTGCGTGGGAGGGCTAACGGCCCTGCCGGGTTTCCATTCCCTGGTCGACCAACCCGCGTACGGTTCGCCACCCCACTGCTTGGTCGCGGTGCGTGGCGGACTCCACATCCCGAATGGAGCTTCACCATGTTCAAACCGACACCGAACCCACCCGCCGCCGACAGCACCTCCCCTTACGAATCCACCGATTCGCGAAAGCTCCACGACGCCGCCGAACGTGCGCTCGACCACTACCTCAACCCCACCCAGCCTTCCGCCCGCCGCCCTGGCCGGATGTTCATGGTCGACCCGGCCATGGACGACGAAAGCCTGCTGGTGCACGCCAGCGCCTCCCTGGCCTCGGCGGGCACCCTGACCAGCCAACTGGCCGAGCAAGTGGGCACGACGCAGCGCGACACGATCCTGGCGATCCAGCAAGTGATCATGCTGGCGGGGCTGTCGGTGAACCGGGTGCTGGACAATGTGAAGGTGCAGCCGGGGCACAGTTGATTCACCTTCGTGGGAGCGGGCTGTGGACATCCGTCAGGGATTGGTTGGCTGGCAGGTCGTCATCGCCAGCAGGCTGGCTCCTACAGTGGGACCGGGGGCGGTCAGGTGGGGATTGGTCGGCTGGCAGGCCGTCTTCGCTGGCAAGCCAGCTCCCACAAGGTCGGAGGTGGTCTGGTAGGAATTGGCTGGCTGGCCGTCATCGCCAGCAGGCTGGCTCCTACAGGGATTGATGTGGTCTGGTGGGGATTGGTCGGCTGTCAGGCCGTCATCGCTGGCAAGTCGAGTCGTCGCACCGCAGCTCCCACAGGGTTTGATGTGATCTGGTAGGAATTGAATTGGCTGACAGGCCGCTATCGCCAGCAGGCTGGCTCCTACAGTGGATTGGGGCAGTCAGGTAGAGGTTGGTCGGCTGTCAGGCCGCCGTGGCGCGCTTCCCAAAAGGCCGAGTGTCAGCTCGCCTCGCTTTTGATCTTGATCTGCCGGCCCCTTCGGAAGGCTGAGTGGAGGGGTTCATCCGGGGACGGGCGCGCAGCGCCGTTTGGCGCAGCCAAACACATCGGAAGGAGGTGCAGCGAAGCAAACCGTAGCCGATGCCCCCGGATGAATCCCGGAGCGAAGGAACCCCGAGCCTCAGCGAGGGGCCGGACGCTGGGGCCCAGACCTTTGGTTACTTTGGGCTGGGCCGGCATTCCGGCGTTTGCCAAAAGTGACCCGCCGTAAGGGCGGAACCGCCAGCCGCCACACCCGCAGAAACGGATATACACACAGAACACCCCACAGCCTGGTCGGCTCGGAGGCCGCCAAGACAACCCAAAACAGAAATGTTAGCGTGCTCAGCAATCCCGCCCCGCCGAGCCCAAAGCAATGAAAAAAACCGTCCTGGCCTTCAGCCGCATCACCCCGCCCATGATCGAACGCCTGCGACAGGACTTCGACGTCATCGTGCCCAACCCGAAGAACGGCGACATCGGCGCCCAGTTCAACGAAGCCCTGCCCCACGCCCACGGCCTGATCGGCGTCGGCCGCAAGCTCGGCAAGGCCCAACTGGAAAACGCGGCGAAACTGGAAGTGGTCTCCAGCGTGTCGGTCGGCTACGACAACTACGACCTGGCCTACTTCAACGAACGCGGGATCATGCTCACCAACACCCCGGACGTGCTCACCGAAAGCACCGCCGACCTGGCCTTCGCGCTGATCATGGCCAGCGCCCGCCGCGTCGCCGAACTGGACGCCTGGACAAAGGCCGGCCAGTGGCAGGCCAGCGTCGGCGCCCCGCTGTTCGGCTGCGACGTGCACGGCAAGACCCTGGGGATCGTCGGCATGGGCAACATCGGCGCCGCCGTGGCCCGGCGCGGGCGGCTGGGCTTCAACATGCCGATCCTCTACAGCGGCAACAGCCGCAAGCCCGCGCTGGAGCAAGAACTGGGCGCGCAGTTCCGCAGCCTGGATCAGTTGCTCGCCGAAGCGGACTTCGTGTGCCTGGTGGTGCCGCTCAGCGACCAGACCCGCCACCTGATCAGCCACCGCGAACTGGCGCTGATGAAACCGGGCGCGATTCTGGTCAACATTTCCCGAGGCCCGGTGGTGGACGAACCGGCGCTGATCGAAGCGCTGCAGAACAACCGCATCCGCGGCGCAGGGCTGGACGTCTATGAAAAGGAGCCGCTGGCCGAGTCCCCGCTGTTCCAGCTGAAAAACGCCGTGACACTGCCGCACATCGGCTCGGCCACCCACGAAACCCGCGAAGCGATGGCCAACCGCGCGCTGGCCAACCTGCGCAGCGCGCTGTTGGGCGAACGGCCGCAGGATCTGGTGAATCCGCAGGTCTGGAAAGGCTGACGGCCGCCGCCAGGGCCTGCACGCAACCGTCAGGCCCTGGCATCACCGGTTCATTTGAACCGGCATGCTCAATGCGCAGGCTTGGCGAACGCGACGCTCGCAGGCCTGGGTTTGCGGAACACCAGCACGTTGCCCAGCATCACCAGCACCAGCCCGGCCAGCGCCGGCGCCGTCCACTGGTAGCCCTCGGCAAACGCCGAGACGTTCAGCGCCACCACCGGGAACAGCACCGTGCAATAGGCGGCGCGCTCCGGGCCCATTCGGCCGACCAGCGTCAGGTAGGCGGTGAAGCCGATCACCGAGCCCGGCACCACCAGGTACAGCAGCGCACCGATGTAGCGCGGCGTCCATTCCATGTCGAACGGGATGCCCTTGACCAGGCACCACAGCAACAGCATCGCCGCGCCGTAGGCCATGCCCCAGGCGTTGGTGGTCAGCGGCTTGAGGCCGGCCTTTTGCTGCAGGCTCGACAGCATGTTGCCCGCCGAGAAGCACAAGGTGCCGCACAAGGCCAGACCCAGGCCGAGCAAGGTCTGCGGGCTGGCGTGGTGGCCGGCCAGCTCCGGCCAGAACAGCAGCCCCAGCCCGAGCAGGCCGAGCCCGCCGCCCATCAGCACGTTGCGGGCGATCCGCTGGCCGAAGAACACCCGGGCGTTGAGGGCGTTCCACAGGGTCGCGGTGGAGAACACCACGGCGACCAGGCCGCTGGGGATCCATTGGCTGGCCGTCAAAAAGCACATGAAATTGACGCAGAACAGGCACAGGCCCTGCGCCACGCAGATCAGGTGCCCGCGCCGGTTCATCGGTTGCAGACGGCGGCTGAGCAGCAACAGGGCGAACAGCACCAGCGCCGCCAGACCGAAGCGATAGACGATCGACACCGGGATCGCCACCACGCCCAATTGCCATTTCAAGGCGATCCAGGTGGTGCCCCAGATCAGCACGGTGAGCAGGTACAGCGAAAGGTTCATGGCGACACTCCAGTGGTGGTGGCAAGCTCGCTCGCCACAGGGTCTGCGCAACGCAGGAGGTCAGCGTGCGGCATCCGTTGCGGGGCCGCTTGCATAAACTTGCGCTTTTGTCCGGTGACGGGCTGGCAGCGCCGGTGCCACGGAGTAGGATGCAAGGCGTTGGAGAGAACCGAACATGGCCGCACTCGATACCCTGCAAGTCTTCAAAGCCCTCAGCCGCTCGCCGAACGCTCGCCTGGAGCACAGCGCCGAGCTCGGCGACGGCTTGTCCGCCGCGCTGTGGAGCAATCACCACGACGCCCAGGAATACGAAGCGCCGAGCCATCACACCCTGTCCTGCTACATCGCCGGCGGCACCGGCACTTTCCGCCGCGGCCAACCGGGCAACAAGGGCGCACCGGACAAGCTGTGCATCCTGCCGGCCGACCACGAGTCCGGCTGGGTGATCAACGGCGACATCCGCCTGGCCCACCTGTATTTCAGCGCCGAGCAGTTCGCGCTGGGCTGCGTCACCCTGCTCGACCGCGAACCCCGGGAGATGCAACTGCGCGAGCGAACCTTCCTGGACGATCCGCAACAGGCCTTGCGCTTTCGGCAATTGCTCACCCTCGACTGGGACGAGCCCGGCGAGCGCCTGCTGACCAGCAGCCTGGCCCACGAACTGATCAGCCACACCTTGCTCAGCCAGGTCGGCGCCCGCTCGGGGCTGCGGCTCAAGGGCGGGTTGGCGCCGCATCAGCGGCGGCTGCTGGTGGGCTTCATCGACAGCCACCTGGGCGACCCCGTCAGCCTCGGGCAACTGGCGGGGCTGTGCGCCTTGTCCGAATACCACTTTGCGCGGATGTTCCGCACCAGCTTCGGCCTGCCGCCGCACCAGTACCTGCTGGCGCGGCGCCTGGGCCGGGCGCGGGAGCTGCTGCGGGGGACAGGCTTGCCGCTGGGCGAGATCGCGCTGGCGTGCGGTTTCGCCAGCGCCAGCCACTTCACCAACCGGTTCCGCCAGGTGATCGGCGCAACGCCCGGTGAGTACCGCCAGGCGTTCCTGCGTTAGGCCGTGGATAGCCGTTGCCTGAGCGGGCCTCATCGCGAGCAGGCTCGCTCCCACATTGGACCGCGGCGATCCCCAGCCAGTCTCCTGTGAGAGCCATGATCAACGGTATTCCTGCCCAGCCGCTCCCTGTAGGAGCGAGCCTGCTCACGATGAACGATGACGCGCTCGCGGATCAGAACTCCAGGGTGCTCGACAGCGAGATCTGCCGCGAATCCCCCATCGACACAAAGAACCGGCTGGCCGCCGAGGTGTAGTAGGTGCGGTCGAACAGGTTCTTCACGTTGAGCTGGAACTTGACCTTCTGCCCGTCCAGTTGCGTGTCGTAGGTGGCGAACGCGTCGGCCACGGTGTAGCTCGGCAGTTCGAAGTCGTTCACCGCGTTGCCCGCCCGCTCCCCGACGTACCGCGCCCCGGCGCCGACCCGCAGCTGATCGCCGCCGATCACGCTGCCGAAGTCGTACACCGCCGACAGCGAGCCCGTGTTCTTCGCCACGTTCTGCAGGCGGTTGCCCTGGTAGTCCGGGTCCTTGGTGACCTCGGCGTCGGTGTAGGCGTAGCTGCCGATCAGGCTCCAGCGGTCGTTCAGCTGGCCGGTCAGGTCCACTTCCAGCCCCCGTGAGCGCACTTCGCCGGCGGCGCTGTAGACCGTGGTCGGGCCTTCGGCGTTGGCCACCAGCACGTTGCGTTTCTTGATGTCGAACAAGGCGACGTTGCCGGTGATGCGGCCCGGCATGTCGAGGCGCGCCCCCAGCTCCCAGGACTTGGCCTCTTCCGGCGCGATGCTGCCGTCGAGCACGGTGCTGCTGCCGCTCAGCGGGGCGATGGTGGAGTTGGGCTTGAACGATTCGGTGTAGCTGCCGTAGAACGACAGCGCGTCGGTGTAGCGGTACACCAGTCCGGCGCGCGGCACCCATTTCTGGCCGTTGCTGTCGGTGTTGGCCTTGAACGGCACGCCTTTGCCGGCGTACTGGTCGTAGGTCTGGAAGCGCCCGCCGGCCACCAGGATCCACTGGTCGTCGAGGTGGATCGAGTCCTGCACGAACGCCGAATCGCTGCGCAGCAGGTCGGTCTGGGCCGAGTCCGCCGGGCTGACGGTGGTGCCCGCGACCTCGCGGCCGTACACCGGGTTGACGTAGCTGAAGGTGCTCAGGCTTTTCTGGCGGATCAGGTCTTCGCGGTAGATCTTGCGGTACTCGTCGTCGACGCCGAACACCAGGTCGTGCCGCATGCCCAGCACGTTGACCTTGCCTTCGAGGCTGGCGGTGGTGAAGCGGTCGGTGCTGATCGCGTTCTGGGTGCCGTCCATGCTGCGGGTCAGCGTGCCCTTCTTGGTGTCGATGGCGGTCACACGCACCTGGCTGGCGTCGTAGGTCTCGCGGTTCCAGCTGTAGCCGAAGTGGGCTTTCCAGTCGTCGTTGAGTTCGTGGTCGGCCTCGAAGTGGTAGAGGTCGGAGCGGCCTTCCATGTTGTTGAACGGCTCGTCCAGACGCTCGTTGCGCGAGATGTCCAGCGGGTGGTTGGTGCGCGGGTCGATCAGCGTGCCGCGGTCGAACGGGGTGAGGAATTCCCGGTGCTCATAGGCGAACAGCAGTTGGGTGCGCTCGCCGAACCAGGCCAGCGACGGCGCGACCAGGGTTTCGCGGTGGGTGCCGAAGTTGCGCCAGTAGTCTTCGTCCTCATGGTCCAGCACCATGCGGTAGGCCAGCCCCGACTCGCCCAGCGCGCCGGTGCTGTCGAAGCCGCCGCCGCTGCCGTTCTTGCCGTCGCCGTAGGTGGAGCCGCGCAGGGTCAGGGCGTTGTACGGGGTCAGTTCCGGTTTCTTGCTGACCAGGTTGACCACCCCGCCCGGATCCTGGATTCCGTACAGCAGCGAGGCCGGCCCCTTGAGCACTTCGACCCGGTCTACCGTGGCGTTCATCCCACGGCCCTGCACCAGCGGCATGCCGTCGCGCATGATCGAGCCGTTGCGGTTGTCGCCGAAGCCGCGGGTCATCACCGAATCCTGGGTGCTCCCCAGGGTGTTGCCCTGGGTGATGCCGCTGACGTTGGCCAGCGCATCGTCGAGGTTGCGCGGCGCCTGGTCGCGGATGACCTGGGCCGGGATCACGTTGACGGTCTGGGGGATCTCCTGCAGCGACGCGGACGAGCGCATCACCGAGCTGGCGGCCGGCGGCTGGTAGCTCATCGGTTGGGCCGCCATCGAGGTGATAGTGGTGGCGCCGAGGTTCAGCGCGCCTTCGGTGGGCGCAGGCTCCAGCGCCAGGGTGTGGCTGTCGGTGCGGCGGAAGGTCATGCCGGAGCCGCTGAGCAGGCGTTGCAGGGCCTGTTCGGCGCTCATCCGGCCGTTGACCGCCGGCGCGGTGAGGCCGTAGGGCGCTTCATCGGTGTAGACCACGCTCTGCCCGGTGAGACGGCTGAAGTCGCTCAAGGCCTGGGGCAGCGGCTTGGCCGCCAGGTTGAAACTGAACGGCGGCTGCGCCTGGCTGCCGACGGCCTCGGCAGCCAGCGCCACGCCCGCAGGCAGCAAGGCCAATGCCGAAAAACTCAATGCAGACGCGCTGAACCACTGTTTGACCGAACCCGACTTTGCCCTGGACTTCATTGCTCATGACCTGTGTAGAACCGCAACGGATGCGAATGACTCGCAGTTTCTGTCACTACACGGTTGCTGCCCGGAATTACCTCACCGGTTTTCTGAAAATATTTTCTGAGAGGGTGTTGGCCGTGCTGCCGCCATCGCCAGCAGGCTGGCTCCCACCGTTTTTGGTGGTGTGCATAGATCTTGTGAACACCCGAGATACCTGTGGGAGCTGGCTTGCCAGCGATGGCGGTGGATCAGGCAACAGAGATGCGGGCAATACCGGCCTCATCGCTGGCAAGCCAGCTCCCACAGGTTTTCCCGGCGCCCGCAGAATCCAGGTACACCGCTGAACCTGTAGGAGCTTGCCTGCAAGCGATAAGGCCGGTGGCTTCAGCGCAGGATGATCAATTGCCCCAGGATCCGGTGCTGCTCGAACCCCAACACCCCTTGCAGGGAATCAAGCACCGCCTGCGGATCCTTGCCGGGAAAGCTGCCGCTGACCTTGCGCGCCGCCAGTCCGTCGTTGAGCAACAGGATCCGCCCGGGGTAGTAGCGCCGCAGGTCCTGCACCACCTCGCCCAGGCTCGCCTTGTAGTAATTGAGCCAGCCCTGGCGCCAGGCCAGTTGCGCTTCGCTGTCCACCGCCCGCAGGGACTGGGCGGTGCCGTTGGCGTAGGCCGTTTGCTGGCCGGCGGTGAGGATCTGCTGCGGCGCCTCCCGGCCCGCCGTCACGCCGACCCGCCCGGACAGCACCGTGACCTGCGCGCCCTGCGGTTGCAGGCGCACTTCGAACTGGGTGCCGAGCACCCGCGCCTGCCCTTTTTCGGCGTCGACCACGAACGGCTCGCCGGTGTGGGTCACGCTGAAGAACCCGGCGCCCCGGCGCAGTTGCACATGCCGTTCGCCCTGGCTGAAGTCCACGGCGATGGCGCTGTCGGCGTCCAGGGTCACTTGCGATTGGTCGGCCAGCGTCACCGTGCGGATCTCACCGGGGGCCGAGACATAATCCGCGCCCAGGTCATCGACCCAGCGCTGCGGCTGCCAGCCGCTGCCCAGGCCGACCATCAGCACCAGGCACGCGGCCAGCGCCAGCGCGGGGGCCCAACGCCGCAACGGCGCACGGCGCGGGCGGTCCATGGCGTCGAGATAGCCCTGCAACGCCAGCGCCTCTTCATCGGCCATCGTTCGCGCCGGCCCTTCGCTCATTTCCCAGACCACCTGCGCCCGGGCATAAGCCTCGGCGTGGGCGGGGTCGGCGCGCAGCCACTGGCTGAACGTGAGCGGGTCGCCGGTGCTGGGGCGGTCGTGCAACAGGCTCAGCCAGGCAAGGGCCGTCTGTTCCTGCTCAGGCGTCGGCGTGACGCGGTCGGTGGGGTTCACGGTGCATTCCCTGGCGTGCGTGGCGCGGGTTCGCGCAGGCTGGCCTTGCAGGCCTCGAGGGCGCGCATCATATGTTTTTCCACGGCGCTTTGGGACAGGCCCATGGCTTTGGCGATCTCGGCGTACTTGCGTCCGTGGATGCGGTTGAGCAAAAAGATCTGCCGGGTGCGCTCGGGCAAGGCCCGCAACGCTGCCTCGACATGGCGCAGGTCGTTGCCCGCCTCCAGCGCCGCCTGGGGCTCGCTGCCGGTCGCCTCTTCCGGCTGCCAGCCTTCGCTGTGCCGCAGCCGCGCGCCTTCGCTGCGCAGATGGTCGATGGCGATGTTGCCGGCGCAACGCAGCAGGTAGGTGCTCAGCTCTTCGACCTGCACCAGCGGCCGGCGCCAGAAACGCAGGAACAGATCCTGCACCAGGTCAGCCGCCGTGGCCCGACAGCCGACGCGCCGGTTCACCAGCGCTTCCATCTGCGAGCGCTGGGACAGGAACACCTGAAGAAAATGCGCACGCGCCCCGCGCGGCTCATCGTCGCGGGAGTCCGGCGGCAGGCTGACCAGCATCTCAGTTCAAGCCCCAGACGGCGGCCGGGCTGGCGAGCAGGCCCATGGCGGCCAGCGCCAATGCCAGGCGCGGGCGGTACGGCAGAAGGAACACCAGCGCCAACGCACTGGCCATCAGCACGGCGCACCAGTCCACCAGGCCCGCCCCCCAGCCCTTGCCGGCCACCGCCGACCAGAGCGACAGGCCCAGCAGCCCCCAGCCGGCCAGCTTCAGGCCCCGGCGGCGGCGCAAGGACGGTTTGCGGCCGAGCAGGTCGTCATGGTGACGCGCCATCGACAGGCACAGGGCAGTGAAGCCGCCGTAGCTCAGCAGGAACATCGCCAGCATTCAGTTCGTCCCCTGTTCGAGGACGGCCGGGCGCACCGTCTCGCGACGGGGCCTGCCGGCCTTCACCGCGAGCCCGGCGCGTCGCGTCTTCCTGGCCGCCCAAGCGAGGAACAGGCCGGCGATCAGGCAGGTGAGGTCGAAACCGGCCAGCGTCCAGTCCCCCTGCTCCAGCGCGGCCAACTGGTATCGGCCGGCGGTGCCCCAGTCGAGCAGCGGCAGCGCGGCGAACAGCACGGCGGCCGCGCTCAATTGCTCGACCCAGGCCTGGCGTCCGCCACGCAGCGCCGCATGCGCCACGCTCAGCCCCCACGCGATGAAGAAGGCATTCACTTCCCAGCCGGCCCTGGCGGGCAGATCCAGCGGCAACGCCCGGTTGGCCCAGAAGAACACCGCCACCGCCGTCACCAGGCCGGCCATGCCGGCGATGTTCAGCACCTCAACCAGCCTCAGCCCGAACGGCGCCGCGCCTTT